>NZ_JBQSXV010000004.1:0-473445 GCF_052378675.1 Halomonas sp. AOP25-F1-15 | reverse complement strand
TGGGGGATTTTTTTTGCGTGAAAAAACGACAGTTATGCTGCTCATTATTTAACAATTTTAATGTGTTGGGTGCTTTGAAACTCGAATAAATATGTTTTAAAGGTTGTTATAACAACAGGTTGCGTATTTGTCATGGTATTGTAGACGAGCACCATCTAGTATTATGGTGAATGTGTTATGACGTAAAATCTCAGGAGGAGAAGCATATGACGATGTCATTAGCCAAGAAGTTAGCAATCGCACTATTGATGACCTTTACGGCAGGTGGGCTGATCGCTTGCGATAATAAAGGGCCTGCTGAAAAAGCCGGTGAAAGCATTGATGAGAGCGCGGAAAGTGCCGGTGAGAGCATGGAAGATCTAGGCGAAAATATTGAAGATGCTGCCGAAGACTAGGCCGAGTATTAGTTGCATGCATTAGCCAAAGCAGTCGCCGAAAAGCGGCTGCTTTGTCGTTTATGGAATGTCGACTATGGTTCTAACAGCGATATATAGCTCTAATAACGATAACAACTGAAATGTAGGAGCCGACGTGCAAATACAGCGTGATAAAAGTTTGCTCTTAATGGTCGATTTTCAAGCGCGGCTGCTGCCTGTGATTGACGGCGGTGAGGAAGCAGTTAGCGAAGCGGCTTGGCTCGGCGAAATAGCATGCTTGCTTGAGGTGCCCGTATGGCTAACCGAGCAATCGCCAGGCAAGCTGGGAGGCACGTCGACGTCATTGCTCGCCTGCCTGAGCAACCACTATCGGCTCTGGCAAAAGCAGCATTTTGGCGCCATGTCTGAAGATGATTTTCGCCAAGCGCTGAACGCTACGGGGAAAACACAGATCGTCTTGTGTGGAACGGAAGCCCATATTTGCGTACTGCAAACAGGGTTAGGGCTATTAGAGGCAGGCTACGAGCTGTACTGGCTAAGCGATGCCTCGGCTAGTCGACGTCCACAGGAAGCAGTGCTTGCCCGTGAACGCGCCTGTCAGAGCGGGGCAGTCGCGGTGTCAGCCGATATGGTGGCCTATGAATGGCTGCACCGTTGTGACACGGCGCTGTTTAAAGAGGCGCACCAGCAGCTTTTAAAGCCCCGCTCCACGCGCCCTGTCCGTTTCTTCTAGGCCTGATTCTCTAACGATCCGTTTCTTTACGGGTGAAAACGAACGTATCGCCCTGTGATGAAGCGGCATTGAAGCGATAGCCAGCGACGGTAAAGTCTTTAAGGCGGTCTGGGTCGTTGATTTGCTCCTTAATAAGCCAGGCGCTCATCAGGCCGCGCGCTTTTTTGGCATAAAAGCTAATGATTTTGAACGTGCCATTTTTCTCGTCTTTGAACACCGGTGTAATGATTCTCGCATTGAGTTTTTTAGTATCTACCGCTTTAAAGTATTCATTAGACGCAAGATTCACTAGTACGTTAGAGCCACTTTCAGAGATAGCTTCGTCGAGAGCCGGTGTCAAAATAGGCTTCCAGTAGGCGTAAAGATCACTACCTGCGCTATTGGCCAGCTTAGTGCCCATTTCCAGGCGGTAGGCTTGAATTAAATCCAAGGGCCGTAGCAGGCCATATAAGCCGGAAAGTATACGTAAGTGTGACTGCGCATAGCGATTGTCTGAATCGCTGAACAACTCCGCTTGTAGGCCGGTGTAGACGTCGCCTTGAAAGGCTTGAGCGGCAGGTTTTGCATTGCTTAGTGTAAAGGGTGGCTGCCATTCTTTAAAACGCGCAGCGTTCAGCCCCGCCAGCTTATCGCTGATGCCCATCAGCTCGCTGATTTGCTGTGGCGAGTAATCGTGCAAAATATCGATAAGCGGTTGGCTGTGAGATAAAAAGCTGGGTTGAGTGACGTCGTCAGTCGTTGACGGTGTTTCAAAATCCAGCGTTTTCGCCGGTGAAATAACGCTCAGCATCGCGTACTCCTGGAATCATCATTAGTGAGTGCAGTATACCAAGCCTTGGCGAAGGCCGAGGCTATAGACGCGATAGCTTGGTGTATGAGGGGGTAATGCGGTTTAAAGACTGCCCCTAGAGGCAGTCTTACCATCTATTTTTTAAACTCTTTTATGGGCAGGGATTCGACATTCTGCGGTGGATGCTTTCGATCGCCTCTAATACGTCGTCATCAAGCTTTAGACTTTCACTAGCAAGGTTGCTTTCCAGCTGGTTCATGGTGGTAGCACCAATAATATTGCTGGTTAAGAAGCTGCGTGAGTTAACAAACGCGAGCGCCATTTGTGCCGGGTCCAAATCATGCTGTTGGGCCAATGTCACGTAGGCCTGCGTCGCGGCTTCTGCTTCTGGCGAGGTATAGCGTTTGAAGCGCTCATAAAGTGTCAAGCGACCTTTCGATGGCTGAGCACCGTTAAGGTACTTACCCGAGAGCACGCCAAACCCTAGCGGCGAATAGGCAAGTAGGCCGACATCTTCGCGATGAGCAATCTCAGCCAAGCCCACTTCAAAGGAGCGGTTGAGAAGATTATAGGGATTTTGAATCGAAGCGACACGCGGTAGACCAAGCTGGTCAGCTAGCTGCAGTGACCGCATCACTCCCCATGGTGTTTCATTAGAAAGCCCAATGGCACGCACCTTGCCCGCATCGACTAATTCTTTAAGCGCTGAGAGCGTCTCTTCGAGTGACGTCGCTTCTTCGTCATCACTATGCATATAGCCCAATTTGCCAAAGAAGTTGGTTTGGCGGTCGGGCCAGTGGAGCTGGTAGAGGTCAACATAATCCGTATTTAGCCGCTCAAGGCTGCTATCGATGGCGCGATGGATATGATCGCGCGTCAGACGCGGCCCCCCGCGGATATGTTCAATTCCTGGGCCAACGGCCTTCGTGGCAATAATGACATCGTCTCTTGAGCCGCGCTGTTTTAGCCAGCTACCGACATACTGCTCGGTGAGGCCTTGAGTTTTGGCCAGCGGAGGAACGGGATACATTTCAGCGGTATCAATGAAATTAATACCAAACGCCACGGCGCGATCAAGCTGTTCGTGAGCTTCGGCTTCGCTATTTTGCTCACCAAACGTCATCGTTCCTAAGCAGAGTCTGCTGACCTCCATACCCGTTCTGCCAAGTGGGCGCGTTTGCATATGTATCTCCTAGCTAAGGTGGAATTGCGGCAAGATAAGCAGCCATTACTCGAATAGTTCACGGCGTGTGTAGGGCATGTTAGCGAGGCGTTGCAAAAGCAGCAAATTAATGGGGTTGAGTCGTCGCTAAGGCAGGCGTATGCTTGCCAGCCCGTCGACCGGCTAAAGGCCGGTTTCTTGTGTGGTTGGCGTCAATTTTTGAGTGACTGCTAGCCCAAGGTTTCAACAGATAGGCAGGTTTGTTTGCCATGTTGCAGGCATCAATGTTGTTTATTCAGCTAGAATTTAGATTGGCTGAAAGGTTGTCTCATAATCGCTGGCTGCTGCCGCGCTCAAAGCGTACGCAGCGCTTAACGATGCGTTTATTTAAACGCTGTGCAGACGCGGGGCATCCTGATGCGCTGTCTATGTATGGCCACATGTTGTTTCATCGCAGCCAAACCCCGCAAGATAAAGCGCGCGGTGCGCGTTACGTGCTGGAAGCCGCGCATGCAGGGGACCTAAAGTCACAGTATCAGGTCGCGCAAATTCACGAACATGGCTGTGTTCAATACCCCCGTCGCGAAGACTACGCGGTTACTTGGTACGCGCGTGCCGCTCAAGCCGGCCATTGTTTAGCCGCTGAGCGCCTTGCTCAAGCCTACCGCTTGGGTGAGCTAGGATTGGCCGTTGACGGTGAACAGGCGGCTTACTGGCAGCGACAGGCTATTGCGCAGCCGCTAGATGAAGCAGCCGCGGCCTGAAGCCGTTACTGCTTTTTGATTGAGTGAGGAAGTTTGTGTCCGAGACGCTACCCACAGTGTTAGATATTGAAGCGTCCGGGTTTGGGCGTGGCAGCTATCCCATTGAAGTGGGTATCGCACGTGCTGATGGAAGCTGTTGCGCTTTCCTCATTCAACCACTTGATGAGTGGACACACTGGGATCCTAAGGCCGAGCTGCTGCACGGCATCTCCCGTGATCGTCTTACCCGGGAAGGCTATCCGGTTCGTCAAGTCGCGCAATGGCTGAACGATGAGATGGGCGAATTGGGAAAGGCCTACAGCGACAGCTGGGGCTACGACAATACCTGGCTCTCATTACTCTTTCACCACGCAGGAATGCTGCCGCGTTTTCGTCTTGAGGCATTAAGGATTCTGCTTAGCGAAGACCAGCAGGCGCTGTGGAGCGATACCAAAGAAACGCTGATCTCCGAGCGCGGCATTCACCGCCATCGTGCTGGTGAAGATGCCCGCTTACTGCAGCTTACCTATCAGCATACCCGCCATCTCACCGAGCATGTGGGCCGCTAGCCACGTTCTGTTCCTTCCGCATTAAAGCTGCTCTTCTAGCGCATCAAGTAATTCATTGGGCGTCGCTGCGTCCAGTAACATGTCGCGAGTCGCTGAGGCTAAAAAGCCATGGCCGACGGTGCTGTCTAAAAAGGTTAGCAGCGGTGAGTAGAACTCATCAATATTCAGCAAGCCCATCGGTTTGGTATGCAGGCCTAGATAACCCCACGTCCATGTTTCAAACAGCTCTTCAAATGTCCCAATGCCGCCGGGTAACGCGATAAAAGCATCGGCATTCGCCGCCATGGTGGCTTTGCGTTCGTGCATATTGCGCACTCGGATCAGTTCGCTTAAGCCAAAATGCGCCTGCTCGCGATCAACCAAGTGGTCGGGCATCACGCCAATGACGTCGCCGCCAGCCTCCAAAGCCGCATTCGCCAGTTCGCCCATAAGGCCAAGGCGTGCGCCGCCATAAACCAACGTGTGGCCACGTGCAGCCAGTGCACGGCCGAGCGCATTGGTTGCCAGACGAAAGCCTGGGCTGTTGCCTTCACGGGAGCCAAGATAAACACAAATTCTAGACATCCAGTTAATTCCTTATGCTAAAAATGAGCAATTGCTAGGGCAGGTGGCGGTCGATCTGATGCTGCTGATCCATCCATTGACCGATCACATTGTCACCACATAGATGGTGGGCGTACTGAGTATGCAGGCAGCGAATCTGTTGCCAATTGCTAATGCCACCAATGCCGCGCTCGGTCAGCACGTCGGTATAGCCGAGCTGTGCGACTTCATCACGCTGAGCGGCGCTCATATAGTCCCAGCGAGCGGTGACGTAATCGCGGTGACTCTGCTGGTAAGCCTCAAGAAACTCGGGCTCTTCCTGAAGACGTTGCTCCAGCGCTTTGATAACGCCAACGGCCTCAATGCGTGAAATCTCGACTTTAAGCACGTCTGAGCAAAGCCAGTACAGCGTTGGAAAGGGTTTGCCATCAACAATGGGAGCCATACGCAGAACTAGTGGCGTACCTTCACCGTCAGTGGCGGCAACGGCTTCGATACCACGCGGTGCGCGGCCAAGTTGTTGGGCAATAATGGCGAGCTGACGCTCGTCAGGAACCTGATTGGTGCGTATCACCATTGGGCTGGTCTCTCACAAATTTATTTGAGCGGCCAACAGCACGGAAAAAGCAGCGGTTGAGCTGTTCGGGTGACGCGACATAGCACCACGTCCGCTCACAGTATTCAGCGGCTCGTGCCATTAACACGTCATAAAGGCGGTTGAAGGGGGCATCATAATCGTAGGGGTCGGCACCGAACAAGCGGATATGCGGATAGTCGGCGAAGCGTTCCATAAAATAATGCTCAAGGTCAGCCTCGACAGCACGATGCTGGGCAACGTTGTCAGGGTCTAGCCAGAGAGTGTAACGGATTGCCATTGTACGGGCTCCTGTTGCCCCAGCTGCCTGGGGCGACGTCAATCAGGCAGGTTCAGGCGCATCCTGTACATGCGCCGTTAGCGCTTCGCGCAGGCCGTCCTTGATCGGTACAGCGCATTTGGCCTGATGGTCATATTGCACCATAACGGCGTGACCAAGATTGGTGAGCTTGCCGTGCTGGCGTGCCTCCTGGGTCACTGTAAACGAGCTATTGCCTAGTCGGGTTAAGTAAGTGCGTATTTCGATATCGTGACCGTAAAACAGTTCAGCTCGATAGTCGACTTCCATGCGCGCCATGATCAAACGCCACTGCTTAGGGTTTAAATCGGGTGTGAAGAGCTTAAACAAGTCATTGCGGGCGAGTTCAAACCACGCGGGTAGCCGCGTGTTATTAATATGCCCTAGCGCGTCGGTGTCATAAAACGCGGGCTCAATAGTGCGGGTAAACATGGCGTATCCTCATTGTTAGCAACGCAGCTCATTTAGGATTATCCCAACCAAGCTCTTGGTCAAGTGGTGCGGCGCTGATACCAAGCGGTCAATTGCATCCATCCCAGCAGCCATAGCGTCGCCGCTGCGAACCCAGCCAATGTGCCCCACAAAAGCCCTAGCGAACTATAAGTGTAGGAAACGCATAGCGTGTAACTTAGCAGTGAGCCTAGTCCCATCGGGAAATGCTTAATGACAGTGGCTACCGGTGCCATGCCATGGTTCAAGTGAAGGATCAGCAGAAAGGGCAGCATAGTGACAGGAAAAGCAGCCAGGGTGCCTGCCCAGGCGGGCGGGAGCCAATGCGCTAGCCGCGTGATTGTAAACACGATGATGGTTGCAAGGCAGGCGCGTGCGGCCAGCGCTGATAGTGAAAATGCACGGCTAGCGGGACTTTTTACATCAGGGATCGCGCGGAACAGCGTACTAAACACGCCAATAGCGCACAGTGTTACTAGCGTACCGCTGAGTCGGGTGAAGTCAAACTGAGTGAGTAGGCTGCTGGCAGTGAACCATGCTATAAAGCCACCGGCCACGCCGCTCGCCATGCCTTTAATGCCGGGCTGTCGTCCGCCTGCCACTAAGTAACCAGCGCCTAACGCTATTGTCGCGGTAAAGCCCGCCAGTGTATGTATCGCGCTTTGGGTTGCAAATGTTGGAGAAATTTCTAAACCAATAAAAAACAGCGTCAAGGACGTTCCTAGCGGGTAGCCGGCGAGTAGCCCGGCCGTACGAGGGCTCGTACGCATCGCAATCGCACCCAGGCCTAATACCATGCTGATTGAGAGGCTGAGTTTCGCTAGCTGCCAAGTGAGCGGAATTTCTAACATGCGGCGTTGCCCTTACGGTTATGGTATCGCTATTTTGATTTTAAGTATTTTATTTTAAAGATATTGATGCATAAGCATCGTCATTTAGACTAAGCGCAGCCCTTGCTGGTCGCGCCACGCGGCCTCTAGCGCATTGTCTAGCGGTGCTTTTAAATGCGTGGGGAGCGCCTCATGAGCGGCCTGTAGTGAGTCAAACGATCGGTTCCGCAGCCAGCAGTAGGCCCAGGCACAGGCTTCAGCATCGCTATTCGGTGTCGGGCGAGCGGGCATTTGATTGAGCAGAAATACCGCCGTACGGGGTGCCCAGAGGGGAATGTCATCCGCGCTGGCCGTGCTCCATGCATCGAGCGTTGAGCCGCTCGGCGTGCTTTCAGGCTCACCCAGCTTGGCCACCCGTGCCGTCTCGGCGAGAATCAGCGCCAAGCGGTCAGCATCCGCCTGGCCTAGTGCACGCCACTGGCGCAAAAGAGCGGGAAGCCCAGCGCGCATCTTGGTATAAAAGTCATCTTGCGGCATGCTCAGCACAACTCCTATTGAATGAGTGAGATTTTTTATGGCCTATGATTTTGCCACGCCTATTGAACGCCGCCATCCAGAAGGTGGCTGGGCATCACAGAAATGGCACCGTTACGGTGACAATATCTTACCTCTGTGGGTTGCCGATATGGACTTTTGCTCGCCGCCAGCGGTCATTGATGCGCTACAGGCGAGAGTGGCCCACGGTGTTTATGGCTATGGCGAAGTGCCGGCTACGTTAACAGAAACGCTGTGTCAGTGGAGTGCTCAACACTATGACTGGCGCATTCAACCCGAGTGGCAGCAGTGGTTGCCTGGGGTGGTGCCGGCATTGCACCTAGCAGCGTTGGCCCTGACTGAACCTGGCGACGGCGTATTGACCGTCGCACCGATCTACCCACCTTTCTTAGCGGTGGCTGAGCGAACGGGGCGGCTGCCTCAGCAGGCCATGCTGGCGCAACCTACCGCGCCGGGCGAGCCTTGGCAGCTCGATATCGCTGCTCTAGAGGCGGCAATTACGCCTAGAACACGCTTGTTACTGTGGTGTCAGCCTCATAACCCGACCGGCCGTGTATGGCGACATGAAGAGCTGGCAGCGCTGGCTACGCTGGTGGAGCGCCACGACCTTTGGGTAGTGTCAGACGAGCTGCACTGTGACCTGCTATTAAACGAGGGGGCGCAGCATCGCCCGTTGGCCGCGGCGTTTCCTGGACTAGCGAAGCGCACCATTACGCTGTGGGCACCGTCTAAAACCTTTAATTTAGCCGGTTTAACCAGCGCCTGCGCGGTGATTCCCGATGCTAAGCTGCGCAAGCGATTTGCCGCCGCAGCAAAAGGGCTGCTTCCTGACGGTAATGTGCTGGGCTTGGTTGCGGCGGAGGCCGCTTATCGTGAAGGAGAGGCGTGGCGACAGGCACTGTTAAATGTATTACGCGAGAATCGCGACACCCTGCAAGCGCGCGTGGCGACTTGGCCGGGCGTTAATTGGCATGCGTCTGAGGCCACCTATTTGGCATGGCTAGATATGCGCGAGGCGGGGCTGGGTGAGGCGCCATATCAAACACTGCTGAGCGAGGTGGGCGTGGCGCTCTCGGACGGAGCAGCCTTTGGTTGCCCCGGCTTTGTGCGGCTTAACTTTGGCACCACTGCTTCTCAGCTGGAAGTGGCGTTGTCGCGTATGGACGCCATGTTGAAAAACAAAGGCGTTAGATACGGAGATTAAGGCATCGCTAAGTACAGGGAGGGGCGCAGACTAAACGCCGCGACCCCTCTTCCGAGAGGGCGTGCTACTGGCGCTGCTTCAGCTCTGCACTCAGGCGATCGTTCATGGCATACATATCATCACACAGCGCCTGGGAAGGCTGGTGGTTAGAACCAGGCTCCATCATTTCCAGTTCGTCTGCGTGCTTAGCAATCGTATTATTCACACCTGCATTCTGAAGAATGCTTTCCATTTCAGCCATTGCATCGCTGTTTTGAGCGTCCGAGGACATTCTTTGCTCGGCAAACTGCGCCATCTGAATTTGAACTTCCTGATTGGCAGTCATCAGCGCTTCGGCTGAGCACTCTTGTGTTTGTGCGCTAGCAGCATGGCTGACGAAGAGGCCTAGGAGCACGAGTGCGGAGATAGTTTTTTTCACGAAACGATACATCCTATGATAATGGGCAATCGCCCATGCTATAACAATTTTATGCCAGTTGCTAAAAGCATTCTGCAAGTAGCAAGGTTCGTTGGAACGAGCGCTGCAGCTATATCTGGCAACAGAGCTTGCATGCCACTTCAATCCTGCATCTCCTCCAACTGCTCCAGAATATGGGTGTAGTTTGCTATTCCCTGTGCGCCCGTCACAAGATGACGGCGATTGAAAATAACGGCTGGCACGCCTTGAATGCCTTGTTCCCGCGAAACGCGCTGCGCATCGCGCACTTCTTCAGCAAAGCGTTGACTCTCAAGAATCGCTAGAGCTTCGGAGCGATCCAGGCCAATCTCTGCGGCTATTTCTGCCAGCACATGGTTGTCAGAAAGATGGCGCTGATGGGTGAAGTGAGCAGTAAAAAGAGCCAGTTTAAGATCGTGCATACGCTCTTGCTGGCCGGCCCAATGCAGAAGCTGGTGTATGTTGAAGGTGTTGTACGTACGCGTATCGTCACTGAAGCGGAACTCGAACCCGACATCTGCACCAAGCGCTGTCATCTTGCGCCGACTCTCTTCGGACTCCTGGGCACTGGTACCATATTTCTCAGCAATATGGTCGCGCAGGTTTTGGCCCTCAGGCGGCATGTCAGGGTTCAGCTCAAATGAGTGCCAATGAATCTCATGCGCTGTGTCGGTTGCTTTTAACGCCTCGGCCAGTTGTCGGTAGCCGATGATGCACCAGGGGCAAACGACATCCGACACGATATCTATGCGTAATGGCTTGTCTTGTTTGTTCATGATTCCTCAAGCAGCGTTGTCAGATATGCGCGCCATGCGTAAGAAGATGTGAAAAGTTGCTTAATAGAGCATTGCAAAGAGTTTGCGGCGGTAGGCAACGGTCAGTGGATGGTCCGCGCCTAGCGCATCGAACGCCTGAAGGAGCGTTTTACGCGCTGCGTCATCGTTGTAGGCGCGGTCTTGTTTCATCAGAGCAAGCAGCGCCTGTAAGCCTTCATCATAGTGGCCATCCGCGATTTGGCGCAGAGCCCGCTGATACTGCGCCTCGCTATCGGTGCGATCAGCAAGCGCGGCGATCTCGTCAGCCGAGAGTGCCTGCTCGCTAAACTCGATGCTGGCACGTACTCCACGCGCAGGCGCGGCATCGCGTTCTTCCGGCGGCAAATTATTCAGCACGTCTCGCGCTTCGTCATAGCGATTTTCGGCGACCAGCACGCGCGCAAACGCTATTTGATAGGCATAGTGTTCAGGATATTGGCCGATGAGCGTTTGATAAATGTCGCGCGCGCCAGCGGTATCGCCTGCTTTTAGGGCTTCTTCCGCCAGATCTTCTGGGCTGGGCGGGGCTTCGCCGGAAGCGGGGAAGTAGCGGTTTAACCACTCACGCACTTCTTTTTCAGGCCGCGCACTTTGGAAGCCATCCACTAAGCCACCCTGACTGATTAGCTTCACATCAGGCACAGAGCTCACGCCTAGCTGACCAGCAATTTCTGGATTGGTATCAATGTCGAGCTTGGCAAGTAGGAAGGCGCCTGCGTATTCAACCGCTAGCTTTTCCAGCACCGCGAGTAGCGTCCTGCATGCCTCGTTGGCAGGCGAGTAGCAGCCCATTAGCACCGGAACCTGCTTTGATGCTTCCAGAATCTGCTGAATATTGCCTGCATTCAGCTCAATAATGACATCTTCGGGACGTACGTTTGCTCGCTCAGCGTTCGCGGTCGTCGTTGCGGTATTGTCAGGATCGGCAGTAAGCGGCTTACCCGAGCGGGGGTCAATAATTTGCATGGCTAGACTCAACCTTAAAAAAGAAGAAAGCTACCCATGATATGCAGGCGCTGCGGGGAATATTCAACCGTGACATTGGCTGGCAAGGAATATAGAAGCGCTTAATCATGCTATAACAATGGGAAAGCTGATACGGTGTTCGTATCTTAGATGCGTTACAAGTAAAGATACGCCGTCATGGAAGGAATACTGATGATGTTAGTGAAGCTACCTAGGCTACGCCTGTGCCTTGTCGGCATTGTTGCTTGGGCTTTATGCACAAGTACGTCTTATGCTCAGGATGAGCAGCCGTATCGTCAGAGTATCGAAGAGTGTTTGGCGGCGACTGACACCTTTGGAGAGAAGGTCGATTGTATTGGTCAGCCGGCGCATGAGTGCATGGCTAATCGTAGCGATGGCGATACGGCAGAGGCGATGACCGAATGCTACGAGGATGTGCTGCAGTCTTGGGATGCTAGGTTGAGTGAGGCCTATAGCGCAATGCAGGCCGAGCAATCCACTGAGCTTCTGCGCACACAGTTACTCGATGCGCACCGCACTTGGCTGTCTTTTCGCGATGGCATGTGTGAATTCATTTCGGTTCAAGACCCCACCATCGCCAATCTTTCTGAGATGCAGTGCGTCACGCAGTTGACGGGCGAGCAGGCGCTGCGCTTAGAATCTATGTTGGAGTAGTGCATGCTTGAGTGAATTAAGCTTAGCTGCCAAAGATTGATCGTTGAGAGGGATGTCATTCAGCATAGATAGGGAGTTTTCTGGAACCCAGAAAGCAAAAAAACCAACACCCATAAGGTATTGGCTTCTTCTATATTTGGTAGCGGGGACCGGATTTGAACCGATGACCTTCGGGTTATGAGCCCGACGAGCTACCAGACTGCTCCACCCCGCATCAACTTGTGGCGTATTCTACAGGCTTTTTGCGTGAAGTCAACAGGCGTATTAACACGTTCGGCTTATAGCGGTTCGCGGCGTACTACTGCAATATTAAGGGCGTATCGCGATGCTTCAAATAGTCACAATAAAAAGCTTACGCTGGTGTATTGCTTGACCAACGGGCGCACTAGAGTAGTACAGGCGCAGGCGCAGGCGTAGTGCTGTGCTGTTAGGTTCAAGTCATTTGTCATATCAGGGAGGTAGTCAATGGCCAATCAAGCCCCCGTCGCCTGGGTAACTGGTGGAACTGGTGGTATCGGTACGGCGATTTGCCGTTCGTTGGCAGATGCGGGTTATCTGGTCGTCGCGGGTTACCGCAACCCCGATAAGGCCAAAACCTGGCTAGAAACGCAGCAGGCTGACGGCTATAGCGATATCGAACTATCCGGCGTCGACCTGTCCGATCACAATGCCTGCCTGGAAGGTGCCCGCGAAATTCATGACAAGTACGGACCCATCAGTGTGCTCGTGAACTGTGCGGGCATTACGCGTGATGGCACCATGAAAAAAATGTCTTATGAGCAGTGGTACGAAGTGCTCGATACCAACCTCAACAGCGTTTTTAATACGTGCCGCAGCGTCATTGAGATGATGCTTGAGCATGGCTATGGACGGGTTATTAATATTTCATCCATTAATGGCCGCAAGGGGCAGTTTGGCCAGGTCAACTACGCGGCCGCCAAAGCTGGGATGCACGGTTTAACCATGTCATTGGCGCAGGAAACAGCGACCAAGGGTATTACCGTTAATACCGTATCGCCTGGCTACATCGCCACCGATATGATTATGAATATTCCAGAAAAAGTGCGTGAAGCCATCAGGGAAACGATTCCAGTGAAGCGCTATGGTACGCCGGAAGAGATTGGCCGTCTGGTCACTTTCTTAGCCGATAAGGAGTCAGGATTTATTACGGGCGCTAACATCGATATCAATGGCGGTCAGTTTATGGGCTAGTGGCTCGCTATTAGCTGATAACGGCATGTGTGCTTGGTTATGTGAACACGCAAACGGGAGGCTTTTCAGCCTCCCGTTATTGTTTTATCGATGGCGTTAAGCCACGCTTTCGCTAAGGCAGCGGCACTCTTGCTAGCCGGCTCAGTAGATTATCAAACTCTTCCACTTCAGCGGCCCATAGCGCGGCAGGCATCGGCCCTAGCGCCAATAGTGCAGCTAAAATGTCGGTGACATTCTGGTCACGGCTACGTTCTTGATTAAAGCCTTCATTCAGGCGCTCTACCTGAATGGCAAGGCGTAAAGGCTCATCGCTTTGGCGCACGCTGCCCAGTGCCAGCATTGAAAGGTGCACTCTCAAGCGAGCGAGAGAGTCAGCTATTTTGCTGAGTTCCGCATCTGAGAGCGGTGCCTTAACGCTGAGGCGCTGTTCATTGCGTGCGTGATGAGCGGCGATGAACTCTGCGGGAAGCGCAGCGCTGAGTATCGTTTGAGCATCAACATCGTCGGCAATGGCTTCGCCTAGATAGTGCTCGTCGGCAGCTAAGTGAGCATTCACTAACGGCATGATGGCGTGCCACTGCTGGACCGTATCGGCGATCGCAAGACGGTTCAAGCGCTCTCGTCGCGCGCGGACTATGCCGCTCATGCGGCGCTGCATGCCTTCGCTACGTCGATTATGTGGCAGCGGTTCTAGCTGGCTGGCCTGCTTGAGGAAGTTGTCTAGGCTGGTCGCCTCGCTGACGTTAATGGGCTGCCAGCTCTCCATTTGGTCAATTAGCGTCTGCATATCATCCAGCTGTTTTTGCTGACGCGCGGCCTGCTCGTTTTTATGCGCATCGCGCTGGGCAAAGAGCTGATCGCACTCGTGACGAAAGTTTTTCCAAAGCGCTTGCTCTTCACCCTTAGGCGCACGGCCTAGTGCACGCCACTGGTGCTGAAGCTGTTTCGTCAGATGGATACGCTGTGCCAGCGGCTGGCTATCGTCGCTGCGCAGCGCTACGACTTGGCTAATCAGCGCCAATTTTTGTGATGCGATGGTCTCAGCGCGCTGGTCTATCAGCGTTTGCAGGCGATGACGAATGACGCCAAAGCGACGCCCTACGGCCTCAGAGCCTTCTCGCGGGATGGGACTGTAATGGCGCCATTGATGGCGTGCTTTATCGCGAATCTGTCGAAGTATATCGGGGTCAGCATCTTCTGCGGGCTGTTCCAGTAGGCTTTCAAGCTGATCGCAAAGGGTCTCGCGAGCTTTCAGGTTGGCCGCGCGCTCTTCGCTCAATTGATCCCGCCAAGGGGCCAGGCGTTCATGAATGCTGTCTGAAGCGGTGCGAAAACGAGCGGACTGCTCTCGATTAGCCGCCGCGTCACCCAGGGATTTCCACTCTTTGACCAGCTGGCGATGATGACGGTCGAGCGCTTCTTCGTCCATGTGCAGATCGCTGGCCAGTGCTTCAATGCTGGCGCACAGCTGCTCTCGTTTTGGCCCGGCGACAAAGCCACGCCAATCGCGAAGCTCTGCAAGTCGGGCGGCAAGATGCTTTAAACGTACTTTGAGAGGCTGGGCAGCGATGCTTTCTAGTGCTTCTATGTTGGGTTTAAGCCGCTGGTGAAGCCGGCTAGCGCTCTTAAAGGCACCGCGTTCTAGCAACTGCTCAAATGTATCCAGCTCCGCCGCATGGGTCTCTACTGTGGCCGTATCTTCAGTGGTCGGCTGTGCCGGGGCGGCATTTTCCGCGCTGAGAGCCGCCTGGGCGCGGCTCAGTAAGCTTGGCGACGAAAAGCTTTCGGGCCACTGGCACTGAGCAACCAGCGTTGCCAAATCCGAGTGATCGCCATTGCCCAGGGCAATTTCGATAGCAGGGCTGGTAGCGCTCCAGCGTTGCCATGTTTCTAAGCACTGGTCGTAGTGCTGAATGGCCCTTGCATGGCGTTGGCGGAGGGTGTCGCTAGGCGGATGCATGTCGGACAGCGTTTGCCAGCGCTGGCCTAGAAGCTGGCGCTGGGCGCGCAGGCTGTCGATATCTTGGACAGTTATGGCGCTGGCATGACGCAGGCCGTCAAGGGTCTCTTCGATACCTTCAAGCAGCTGCTCGCGGGTATTTTCGGCTTCGTCGCGCTGCTCTGCACTTTGCTGGCGCGCCTGCTTTTGGGTTTCGTGGTCGTGCAACGTCTTGCGGCCGCTGAGCAGGGCGTGATGAAAACGTTGGTCCTGCTCAACGCTGGCGGGCTGAGTAAGCTGTTCCCACTGGCGATGGAGGTGGCGGAGACGGCCGCCGTAAAGAGGCTCCCAGGGCGCACGGGCATGCTGCTCAAGCTGATTAAGCAGCTTTTCTCGCTGCTGCTCTTCGGCTTCCTGCCACTGAGCGTCGCTGCGTAGGCGGTTAAGGCGATCACGCGCTAAGCGAACCACCTGGCGATCACGGCGGGCTTCTTTCAGTAACCGCTTCAGCCCTTCTTCGTCTTCAATGCGCTCGGCGGCCTGATGGCGAACGGCCGCCACGCCGTTATGACACGCCTGATGAATCAAGTCATTGTCATCAGTGAGCTTATCCAGTGCGCTCATGCGCAGACTGAGATTATCGCCTTGCAAGGCAACGGCGCTCAGCGCTCGCGGCTCGTCGATCTGCTCAATAAGTGTTTGGCGCTGCTGCAGATCGGTATGGCCCTCACGTCCACTTATCCGTTGGCAGACGGCATTAAACCAGGCGTCTTCTTGCAGGTGTTGTGGATACGCTTTGACGAGGCCCGCACAGTCATCAAGGGCGAGCAGCGCGGCAAGCTGAATGTGACTATCGCTATCTTGAGCGAGCGACTGCAGCGCTTGGCGCTGTTCGTTATGCTGTGGGTCGAGTCGCTGGAGAGCCTGGCGGCGGACCTCAGGGTCCGGGTGCTGCCACCGAGGGGCGAACAGGCGTCTTAACAGTCCGTGCATGGATCATCCTGCTGTATGAGGTGTATAGCGCTAAAAAAAAGCAGTCTTCTACGACAAGGCGGTTGCAGTCACCGGCGCTGTCGCTTAGCTTGGTCTTACTATGATCTGGTAAGCGACTATTTTCTACATCACAATGCGTGAATAGTGCGCTACCTTTATCTAATCTAAACATGACATGGAGTTCGGCCATGAGCCTTAACTTGGATAGTGCCGCAGTGGCCTTTACCTTCAAAGGTGGCATGCTGCCGATGACCGTCATGGAGCTAAGCAGCGCTGACCCGGAACGTATCCGTTTGCAGCTGGCCGGCAAGCTATCGCAGGCCCCCGCATTCTTTCAGCATACACCGGTTGTGCTCAGCGTGGAAAAGCTGAATGAACCCCACTTAGCCCTTGAGCGTATTTGTGCTGTGTGTCGGGATCACAAACTTTTGCCTGTGGCCGTGCGTGGAGGAACCGAGCCGGTGCGCCAGTCGGCATGGGCACTTGGACTGGGCTGGTTTCCTCCGGTTGAAGAAGGCCGTGCACGCGCGCTTGAAAGTGTCGATAGAACGCCAGTGCATGAAGTAACCGCTGAAGACGCGACAAGACAAAATGAGCAGTCAGATGCGGCTGCACTTGGTACACGGCTTTTCCGTGGCACTGTCCGTTCGGGGCAGCAGGTCAGTGCCTCTGAGGGAGATCTGGTTGTGATTGGCGCCGTCAATGCCGGGGCGGAGGTACTAGCCGCCGGCAGTATTCATGTGTATGGCGCGCTGCGTGGTCGTGCTTTAGCGGGTATTCACGGCAATATTCAGGCGGGTATTTACTGCCGTGAACTTGAGGCGGAGCTGTTATCCGTGGCGGGTAATTACAAGCGCATGGAAGATATTGATTCACAGCTGCTGGGGCGGCCAGCAGAAGTTCACTTTACAAAAGAACAGCTTGAAATTAAGCCACTCGGTTAATGTGGTGCGACCGCGGGCAGGCGCTTTACGCCTAGCGACGCCGAAGACACTATCCGTTACAGTGTGGCAAGTTGATAACATTGACGTTCCCGTTATGCGTAGAGCGCTTGATCACTCGCGCTCACGACAAATGACTTCAAGAAGGAAGTGACCTTTGGCCAAAATAATTGTAGTGACCTCTGGTAAAGGAGGGGTTGGTAAAACCACCAGTGCAGCAGCAATAGCCACAGGGCTTGCGCTGCGTGGTAAAAAAACCGTCGTCATCGATTTCGATGTAGGTCTGCGTAATCTGGACCTCATCATGGGCTGCGAGCGTCGCGTGGTGTACGACTTAGTCAACGTTATTCAAGGCGAAGCAGGGCTGAATCAGGCGTTGATTCGCGATAAGCGCGTTGAAAATTTGTTTATTTTGCCGGCCTCACAAACCCGCGACAAAGATGCGTTAACCCAGGAAGGCGTTGCCGAAATCCTGGAGAAGCTGAAAGAAGATTTCGATTTCATTCTGTGTGATTCCCCCGCGGGTATTGAGCGCGGCGCGCAGCTGGCTATGTATTTTGCCGATGAAGCGGTTGTAGTGACCAACCCTGAAGTCTCGTCAGTGCGCGACTCAGACCGTATTTTAGGGCTGCTGGCCTCTAAAACGCGCCGCGCAGAGCAGGGTGAAGACCCTATTAAAGAGCACCTGTTGGTGACGCGTTACAACCCTGAACGAGTCACCTCTGGTGACATGCTGACACTGGACGATATTCGCGAAATTCTAGCAATTAATTTGCTGGGCTTAATTCCTGAGTCAGAAGCCGTGCTACGCGCATCTAACCAGGGCGTACCCGTTACGCACGATATCTCTAGCGATGCAGGCCAAGCATACAGCGATACGGTATCGCGCTTGCTCGGTGAAGACATACCGCTGCGCTTTCATGAGGTGCAGCGCAAAAGTCTACTGAGCCGCATGTTCGGGGGAGGTCGTCGATGAAATTACTGGAATTTTTGAAGCGTGAGCGCAGGAAATCCGCTTCGGTGGCAAAAGAGCGTTTGCAAATCATTGTCGCGCATCAGCGTGGTCAGCGCGGTCAGCCGGATTATATGCCGCTGCTTGAGCGCGAGCTGCTAGAGGTGATTCGTCGTTACGTTAAGGTAGACGACGATGCGATTCAGATTTCGCTGGACAGTGAAGATAACTGTTCCGTGCTGGAGCTGAACGTCACTCTGCCTAAGGGTTGAGGTCAAGCGCTGAGTCAAAGCGCTGAAGACGCGGCGAAAGGGGTGGCGGGTGTGCTAGGCTTGGGCTTTTCATTGCCCAGCGGAGTGTTTATTCATGGCGCCACCCAATGCTGCCCCTGCCAGTTTTCTCTGGCATGACTATGAAACCTTCGGGGCTGACCCGCGACGCGACCGTCCTGCTCAATTCGCGGCGCTGCGTACGGATTCCGAGTTAAATGAAATCGGTGAGCCGATAGAGCTTTACTGCAAACCAGCCGATGACTATTTGCCCCATCCCACTGCCTGTTTGATCACCGGCATTACCCCCCAAAAAGCCCAGCGTCATGGCCTCCCTGAGGCAGAGTTTGCAGGCCAAATTCAGCGCCATATGAGCGAGCCTGGTACCTGCGTGGTGGGTTACAACAGCCTGCGGTTTGACGATGAGATTTCGCGTCATCTGTTTTATCGCAACCTGCTTGATCCCTATTCGCGCGAGTGGCAAAACGGCAATTCCCGCTGGGATTTAATCGATATTGTGCGCGCTTTTTATGCACTGCGCCCGGCCGGTATCGAGTGGCCGCTGCGCGAAGACGGCGCGCCTAGTTTTAAGCTTGAACACTTAACCGCGGCCAACGGTATTGCCCATGAGGGCGCCCATGACGCGGTGGCCGACGTGCGGGCGACGATTGCGCTGGCCCGCTTACTTAGGGCACGTAATGCAAAGCTATTTGATTATCTACTCGGTCTGCGCGGTAAGCGTGCAGTTGCTCACCAGCTCGACTTAGCTAACGCCAAGCCGCTGCTGCACATCTCGCGCCGCTACCCTGCAAGCCGCGGATGTAGCGCATTGGTGATGCCGCTAGCCGAGCACCCCTCCAATCCAAACGGCGTGATTGTCTACGACTTAAGCGTTGATCCTGATGATTTGCTCAGCATGTCAGCACAACAGATTCGTGACCGCGTGTTTGTTAGTCAGCAGGATTTGACCGAAGGCGAAGCACGGATTCCCTTGAAAGTAATTCATATCAATCGCTGCCCGGTGGTTTTCCCCGCCAGTGCTTTGAAAGACGTTGAGGGGCCGCAGCAGGGCGAGTACGGCAGTATCGTCACGCGTTTAGGGCTCGATGTTGCAGCCTGTCGGCAGCACTGGAAAACGCTGCGCGATGCCAGCGGCATAGCAGAAAAAGTCGCAGAGGTGTTTAGTGCAGGCTACGACGACGGCTCGCAGGATCCTGATCTAATGCTTTATTCGGGCAGCTTTTTCTCCGCCGCAGACCGTCAGCAGATGGAGCGTGCGCGCACCATGGAGCCCTGGGATCTAGTGGGCGAGCGCTTTGCGTTTCAAGATGCGCGCCTGGAAGAGATGCTGTTTCGCTTTCGTGCCCGCAGCTACCCAGACACCCTGGAAGGCGACGAGCGAGAGCAGTGGGAGGCGTTTCGCTGGATGCGCATCAACGACCCAGGTTTAGCCGGCTTTACGCTTAAGGCATTTGCGCGCGAAATTGCCCAATACAATCAGCAAACGCTCAGCGATCGTGAAAGGCAAATTCTAGAAGAGCTGGTGATGTTTGTAGAGGCAATGATGCCGGCCCAGGCATTTGACGCCTGAGCCGGTGGTAGTGAGATCCTCCTTAGCGCTTGATGGCTAAGCGTTAAGGATTGCTCTGCTCATTGTGAACCGTAGGCAGTGCTGAAAGCGCTGCTCTGTAGGCTTCGATGTTGCTGCTGGGTTTATCGCCGGGGTTAAAGCGCACGTCCAGAGTATGTGCCCGCAGCGATGGCCAAAGTGTCTTTATATCGTCAAGGCTAACGTTCAGCACCAGGTCGGCTAACTGGCTGCGTCGATCAAAGCGTACGTCTTCCAATGCCGTTGCCTGCCAGTAGCGGTTGGCCATGCCTGAGAGGCTGGTATCTCGCTGGCGCAGCTGGGTGTTGATCGCCTGGCGGTGGGGGGCTAGTTCTTCGTCGCTCAGTTGGGCAAGGCGCTGGCCAGCTTCTTCAAGAAACGCATCCATACGCTCAGCGATAGTGTCGCTATCGGTATCGGGAGATTGCACCATCATGGCGATGCCTGGCGCATTGAGCAGCGGTGAATAGCCGGCGTTGACGATGTAGCCAAGCTGCTGCTCGGTGCGCAACTGCTGGTAGAACGGCGTTTCCAGCCACTGGGCGATGACCATCGTTGCTGCCTGCTCTTCAGGCGTTTGGTCACGACCTTGTAAATAGCGCAGCACCAGCGACTCATCCCGTGAGCTGTCAGGGTGCAATACGCTAGGCTCATCACTTACGGCCAGCGGCGTTAGCGTGGCAATGTCGTCGCGGGTCAGGCGGGGCTGTAGCCGGTCACGTATTAGCTGTGCCTGTTCTCGCGCTAGCGCTGCGTCGGTATTGCCAACCGCCATTGCGTCGACATAAAGGTCGCTTAGAAAGCGCTCGCGGAAATCTTCCAGATGGCGACGATCAAACCGCTGGCTAGCAGTGAGGAGCTGCGCGTTAGACCATTGCGGTGTTAGCAAGGCTTCGCCCAAAGTACTGCTGGCTTGGCCGTAAAGAGCGCCTTGAGGGGCGTTGCGCAACTCGCGCTGCAGTTGGTAGCGCACGCGCTCAAAGGCGCTGTCACCGATGTGGGCGTTCTCCAATTGGTCCAGTGCTTGTTCAATGAGCGGCGTTTGCCCATCGCGCCAGCCGGAGAAAGACAGCGTCATGCCTCGGGCGTGTGGGTAAGCGCTGAACGCCTGGCCCGCTAACCATGCAGGATAAAGCGATTCGTTGAGGCTGTCGTTGAGCCATCCGGCGAGCAGCTGGGTGAGAACGGCTTCTTCCGCTGAGTAGCTTGTAGTGGGATTTTGTAAGCTGACTCGCCATTCAACGCTGGGCGTGTTGAAGCGCGCATCCTGCATGTGCCAAGCGCTAAACGTGGGGGTTTCTACTAGTACACTAGGCAGTTCGTCTTGGCCTTCTAGCAACGTCAAATCGCTGGCAATAAAGGGGTTGGGGGCGGGTAGGGCTAAGCCGCTAAGTGCTTGGCCCGCTGTGCCAGGTTCCTGTTCTTTCCACTGCGTATTGAACCACGGCGATATGGTCTCGCTTTCAATATCCGGTGCGGAATAAAAGCGCAGCATGTTACCCGGCGTGAGCGCATCTAGATAAGCCTGCTGACGCTCTGCGTCCAGACCGTCCATGCGATAAGCCGCATACTGCACGTCCTCTACGGGATACCGCGACAGGCTCATGGAAAGCTGAGTGGCCTCCTGCTGAGGGGCACCGTGCTGCTGAAAGCGAAAGCCCTGCTCGTTAAGGCTTTTCTGTTCATCGTAGCGCCAAGCGTTAAGGCCGTCGTTGCGCAACTGCTCAACCGCTGCAAATAGCGTGGCTTGAATGTCATCCAAGCGCTCCGCGCCTGTTGGTGTCAGGCTGATGGAAACGGTGAACAGCGCATCGTTACCGTCACCGCGGCCAACGCCGGCGGAAAGCCCATCGGCAAGCCCTGCATCTCTTAAGACGGCCAGTAGGCTGCCATCGCCCTCGTCACCGAGCAGGTGTGAGATCAACTGCGACGGTTTAGTGCGGTAGTCATCGGTAGGGTCCGGGACGGGAAAGTAAAAGCGTAGCTGGCGACGGTCTTGCAGCGACTGGCGCTCAATATAGCGGGGCAGGGTGTCAGCATCCACGAGCGGCGCATCAATAGTTGGCACGCTTAAGTCGTTGTCGGGAATGTCAGCGAAGCGTTCGGCCACCCACTCTTCCAGCGTGTCCAGCGGCTGAGGTGCGACAATGGCAAGATTCATGACGTTGGCGTCGTAATGCTGGTGATAAAAATCAATAACCCGTTCACGCAGCGTTGCTTCACCTTCGGGCGGGCTGGCGAGCGTTTCACGGCTTCCCACGGCAAAGCCCGTCGTCGCATTATCAGGGTCAAGTAGCTGATTAAGCACATCGTTTTCGCGTCGGGACTCATCGCGAATACGTGCCATATACTCCGAGTGAACGATATTACGCTCGCTGGCTAAATGATCTGCATTGAACAGCGGTGAAAGGAAAAATTCGCTAAAGCGGTCTAGTGCGCCGGGTAGCGCCGATGGCTCAATGTCAAAGAAGTAATTGGTGTCTTGCTGAGCGGTGAAGGCGTTATGAGAGCCCGCGTTATCCGAAATGTAGCGCTGATAGCCGTCCGATTCGGGGTAGGGTTCGGTGCCTAAAAACAGCATGTGCTCAAGGAAATGGGCTAATCCCTTAAGATCGTCAGGATCTTGAGCGCTGCCCACGCGAACGTTCATTGATGCGGCCGCTTTGTCTGCTTCTGGGTCGCTGACGATAAGCACATTGAGCCCATTCTCCAGCGTCAAAACGCGATAGTCGCGGCTGTCATAAGGGCTGATGATCGGAGTGATTGTGTCCTTAATCGCGTCTTTAGTAGCGCCAGTCGCCGTGGTGTCACTATCATCGGCTAGCGCGCAAGAGGCTATTCCGAGGCTCACAAAAAAACCAAGCAGCGCGCGCTGAGGCAGAGCGCGCCAGTGCATTAAACTAGAAGATCGCAACATTACAGCTCCTGAGACACAGCCCAGCGCAGCATCGACCCGGTGGGATGGGCGCAGGCCGGTGACTGATAGGCGGGATTATTGACATATTTAGATACCGGAAAAGCGCCTAACAGTTCCAAAGGCGCCGGCGCTAATAGTGAATTAAGCGTTTGTGAGTCGGTGTCCGGGTTAAGCCATGCGGATAGCGCATGGCTTGGGATGACCACCGGCAAGCGGTCGGTCAGCGGTGATAAAAGAACATTGGCGGGCACGGTGATGAGCGCGGCTGAGTCACTAAACGCCGTTAGCGTGGTGTGGTAGCGGCACCATAGCGCGCCTAGCAGTAGCGGCGCCCGTGATACCTGGGTGACCAAGTAAGGCTGCTTGCTGCGCGGCTGATTTTTCCATAGATAGAAGCCGCTGACCGGGATGACGCAGCGGCGTGCGTTAAACGCATCGCGAAACATTGCTCGAGATTCAAGCGTTTCGGCTCGCGCGCAGTGAGGCGCATGATCTAGCACCTCGAGCCAGGGGGGCGTTAATCCCCAGAAAAGCGACGATAGCCGATACTGGCCCTGCTCAGCGCGAATCGCGGAGATGGGCTGTCGAGGCGCAAGGTTGGGCGATTCAATCAGCGGCTCAGATGTGTCGAGCGTCGGCAATAAACGGGTCAGCGGTAAGTTTTGCACATGCAGTCGCCCCGTCATACTTACCTCCTTTAGCAAAATCGTCGTGGAAGTGTACCTGTATAGCGGGAGACTTCGCGCAATAAAGCACGAAAGGGTGTTTTTTAGTGTCGAAAACAGTGTTCGATATAAGGTATCCTATATCACCCGTTGTTCCGACTAAAGTGCAGCGAGGCTTCCTTCTTGTTTGTTGTTGACCTTAAGAGATCGCCATGGCCCGTCCTAGACAGCATGCGCCCGATGCCCTCCATTCGCAGGTGATGAACGCTTGTGATGAGTGGTTGGCTGAGCAGCCAGTCCATGGTCTTTCACTGCGTGCCTTGGCGCGAGACGTCGGCTGTGCTCCCAGCACGCTGCTCAAGCTATATGGCAGCTTTAATAACTTATTGCAGCACGTTAATGTTGAGTCGCTAGCCCGCTTACAGCACACCATTGCTAGCCTTGCCGATGACGCCCCTGAGCCATGGCTGCGCGCGTTGGCGCATTCCTACTGGCGGTTCGCTGAGCAGGATTGCTACCGCTGGCAGCTACTTTTTGATTACCCGCTGGCGCAAGAGGGCGAGCTGGATCAGCGCCAAAGCGATTTGATCGAAGCGCTATTTACGCAGGTGGAGGCGTCGCTTAAATCTTATCAGCCTGCACTGGATGATCTTGAGGCACGTCGTTTGGGGCGTACTCTGTGGGGCAGTGTGCACGGCCTTGTTCAACTGGGCCTGAATGAGCGATTGGGCTACTGGCAAGGCCAGCAGTTGAAGGTTGATGAACTGTTGGATCAACTCATGAGCACCATCCTGGCGGGTTTGCGTCACCGTGAGGCATCGTCGTGACGGGGTGGGTTAATGCAGCTCGCCAAGTGTTGCGCTGGCTTATTTTTGTTTCAATGCGGCTTTGCTATCGGCTGCAAGTGCACGGTCGTCAGCATATTCCCCGTCAGGGAGCCGCGCTGGTGGTGTGTAACCACGTAAGCTTTATGGATGCGCTGGTGCTTGGAGGCGCGAGTCCTCGCCCGCTGCGCTTTGTGATGGATCAGCCGATTTTTGATTCCCCGTGGTTTAAATGGTGGTTTCAGCTGGTGGGGGCTATCCCTATTGAGTCCGAACGGCGCAGCCCGGGTGCTATAAGGCGTGCGTTGGATGATGTCAGCGAGGCGCTGCGCCAAGGTCAAATTGTCATGGTGTTTCCCGAGGGGCGATTAACCCCCGATGGCGAAATTCACGCCTTCCGGCGCGGTTTAGAGACGATTCTGGCGCGCGACGACGTACCGGTCATTCCCGCCGGGTTGGCAGGTCTGTGGGGGTCGTGGACCTCTCATCATGGCGGCAAAGCGCTTAAGAAATGCCCCCGGCGTTTCCGCGCCCCGGTCAGTTTGCACTTTGGGCCAGCGCTAAACCGTCTGGATGCTGACGACATGGCGCTAAGGCGGTTTCTTGAAGCGCGAGTGAGGGCGCTAAAGGCTGCGGCCGATCAGGACCTCGCCAATCGCCGCTGAAGGATGCTCTGCTGGCGAGCCTTAGCCTAGCGGCGTGGCAGGCGAGCTTTCTGCCAGCAGCGTGCTGAGGTGATGAGGTTGTCGCGAATCTCTAATATCTCCATACGCATATTGCCGATCTGTAGGCATGCAGGGCCTTCTGGAAACGCCTCAAGATGCTCAAGAATTAGCCCGTTCAGCGTTTTGGGCCCATCGGTAGGCAGCTGCCAGCCGAGCATTTTGTTAATCTCCCGGATATTGGCGGTGCCTTCAATCACATGGCTGCCGTCATCCTGCTGATGAATCTCTTCATCTTCGGACACGTCAGTGGTGAACTCGCCCACGATCTCTTCCAAAATATCTTCCAGCGTGACGAGGCCGTCCACGTCGCCATACTCATCGACGACGATGCCGATACGCCGCTTCTGCTTTTGAAAATTGAGTAGCTGGGTATGTAGCGGCGTCGATTCAGGAATAAAGTAGGGTTCGCGGGCTTCCTGAACAATCGAGGCTTTGGTGACTTCGTCGCGAGAGAGAAAGCGTGCCGCATTGCGAAGGTGCAGCATGCCAATGATGTTATTGATATCGCCTTTATATACCGGCAGTCGCGTGTGCTGGCTGGTGCGAATCTGAGTCAAAATATCTTCTAACGAATCATCCAGATCGATACCCAGCACTTCATGGCGCGGCACCATAATATCGTTCACCGTGACGTTCTCCAGATCGAGAATGGAGAGCAGCATCGCGCGGTGGCGGTAAGGAATCAGCGTGCCGGCTTCATGAACGACGGTGCGCAGTTCATCTCGCGTTAGGTTGTCGCCACCGCTATCAACGCTTTTAACGCCAATGAGTCTGAGTAGGCCATTCGACATCACGTTGACCAGCCATACCAGCGGATAAAGCAGCTTTAGCAGCGGCTCAAGCGCGTAAGACGTGGGGTAAGCAATGCGTTCTGGCTTAATCGCGGCGTAGGTTTTGGGCGTGACTTCAGCAAAAATCAAAATGGTAATGGTTAGCAGGGCGGTAGAAATGGCAGGCCCTGATACGTCGCCAAAAAAGTGAATGGCGATAATCGTGGCAATCGAGGCAGCCAAGTTATTAACGAAGTTGTTGCCGATCAGAATGACGCCAATCAGGCGGTCTGGGCGGGTGAGCAGGCGCATAACCCGTTTTGCTCTGCGATCACCGCTGTTAGCCTGATGGCTCAAGCGGTAGCGGTTGATCGACATCATGCCGGTTTCAGAGCTGGAAAAAAAAGCAGAAAGCACTATCAGTAAGGCTAGCAGGCCGAACAGTAACCCCAGGGGGAAGTCGTCGCTCAAGTCGAAAGGTCCTTTGTGGCGTATTAGGCTCGTTTTTAGAAGGTAGCGAGTAATGTGTCAAGACAACCAAAGGCGTGGTTGCGCCTCGTCAGCAATTAAGCCGTTATCGGTTGAGTAGCTATCGATTGAGTATAATCTCAAGTACAAATTTGCTGCCAAAGTAAGCCAGCACGAGCAAGCCGCAGCCGCCTAGCGTCCAGCGCACGGCGCGCATGCCGCGCCAGCCAAAGCGATAACGGCCTATCAACAGCGTGGTGAAGATTATCCAGGCCAGGAGCGACAGCACTGTTTTATGTGCTAAGTGCTGGGCAAAGAGATTGTCGAGGAAAATGAGCCCGCTAGCGATGGAGAGTGTCAGCAAGATAATGCCGGCCCACACAAGTTCGAAGAGCACCCGCTCCATGGTCGTGAGCGGCGGTAACGATTGCACAATGCCACGTATATGATGGTGGCGAAGCGCTTGGTTCTGCAGGCCCACCAGCACTGCCTGGGCCGCGGCAATCGCCAGTACGGCAAACGCAAGCGCCGAGCTTACCGCATGCAGCAAAATGCCGGGCGTTAGGCCGGTATGACCCCCTTGATTCGGTAGCCAAGTGGCTGCCAAGAGCGCAATGCCTGCCAGCGGGAATAGTGCAATGCCAGCGTTTAAAACCGGTTTGAACAGGCTAGCCACGAGCAGCACATTAACCGCTACGGCCATCAGTAGCGTGGCGCTAGTGGAAAAGCCTGGCAAAAGCCCTGGGGATTGTCCTACCAGTTTGATCGCCACGGGGATGTGCAGCAACAGGCCCAGCACGGCGATTAGGCGCACCATACCTTGGCGCGGCGGCACGCGCCGGAACAATGTCATGCCCTGCCAAATGGCAGCGGCGACATAGAGAATAAAGGCCATCGTGGCGAAAGGGAGCGCCTGCATTGATGCTATCCGTGCGCCTTGCAGCGCGTTGCTTTAAATAAGTAAACGACGTTAAGAGCGGTTGCGGCCAAAACCTACTCCGCTACTATAACGAATCCAAGCCATATCGCACAGCCGTGCACGCGTATACGAAAATAGCGTGCTGGCTCTCATGATCGTCAATGCGCCCCATGGAGACTCAGGGCGTGAACGCGTATAATCGCGGCACATCAGTCCAGGGCGTGCGCGCCGACGGCAGTGACGGAGGCAGAGAGGCCCCATGTTCCAGAATCTTAGTGAGCGTCTTTCCCAGACGCTAAAGTCGATCAAAGGCCAGGCTCGCCTGACCGACGACAATATTAAAGACACCTTACGCGAAGTGCGCCGAGCACTGCTTGAGGCCGACGTAGCGTTGCCGGTCATCAAGGAGTTTATTGAACGCGTGCGCGAGCGGGCCGTTGGGCAGGAAGTATCCAAAAGCCTGTCGCCCGGTCAGCAGTTCGTCAAGATCGTTCAGCAAGAGCTGGAAGCGATCATGGGCGAAGCTAACGATGGCTTCGTGCTTAAAGGCTCCCCCGCGGTTGTATTAATGGCGGGTCTACAGGGTGCGGGTAAAACCACCTCTGTGGCTAAGCTGGCTCGCTATCTGCGTGAGCGCGAGAAGAAAAAAGTGCTGGTAGTGTCTGCCGACGTTTATCGTCCGGCGGCTATCGACCAGCTGGAAACGTTGGCGAAAGAGGTCGAGGTAGACTTCTTCCCGTCTCGCTCTGATCAGCAGCCGGTCGCGATTGCCGAAGCGGCGATCAAGCACGCTAAGATCCAGTTTCACGACGTAGTGTTGATCGATACCGCCGGCCGCCTGGCGATTGATGAAGCGATGATGGCGGAAATCCAGGCGCTGCATAAAGCAGTCTCGCCTCAGGAAACGCTGTTTGTGGTCGATGCCATGACCGGTCAGGATGCCGCCAATACGGCTAAGGCATTCAGCGAAGCGCTGCCGCTGACCGGGGTGATCCTGACCAAGGCCGACGGTGATGCTCGTGGTGGCGCGGCGCTGTCAGTGCGCCACATTACCGGCAAGCCGATCAAGTTTATGGGTGTCGGTGAGAAAGTCGATGCCCTGGAACCGTTCCATCCCGACCGCGTGGCCTCGCGCATCCTCGGTATGGGCGACATGCTGTCGCTGATCGAGGAAGCTGAGCGCACCGTCGATAAATCTAAAGCCGCCCAGCTTGCCAAAAAAGTTAAGAAGGGCGATGGCTTTGATCTGGAAGATTTTCGCGACCAGCTCCAGCAGCTTAAAAAAATGGGCGGTATGGGTGGCCTGTTAGGTAAGCTGCCCGGTATGGGGCAAATGGCCGAGATGGCCCAAGGCCCAGGCCCTGAGAAAGAGATGGGCAAGCTTGAAGCGCTGATTAACTCCATGACGCCTAAAGAGCGCCGTAAGCCCGACCTGATCAACGGTTCGCGCAAGCGCCGTATTGCCGCCGGTGCAGGCCTGCAAGTGCCGGACCTTAACCGTCTGCTCAAGCAGCATAAGCAGATGCAGAAAATGATGAAAAAAGCCGGCCAGAAGGGCGGCATGCAGAAAATGATGCGCGGCATGTCAGGCATGATGGGCGGCGGTGGCCCGGGTGGCCCAGGTGGAATGGGCGGCCCCGGCGGCATGGGCGGTATGGGCGGCCCCGGTGGATTGCCGCGGCGTTAAAGTAGGCATCTGCTCGCTGGGTAAGGTTGACGGCCTTTGAGTTTTCTGGCTGTCAGGCTTTCCAAGCAGAGCGCATTTGCGTAGAATGCGGCCTCTTCATGCGTGGGTGTTGCCTAAAAGCGCGTAAAGCGTGGCAGCAGCGCCCATCAATGAAGGCCTTTATATAGCATGTAGCACGACGAGTGTTCCGACGGCGCTAAGCGCTAGAAACACACTCTCGTAACCTCAACCGAAGGATAGTTATCGTATGGTTACCATTCGTTTGGCCCGTGGTGGCGCCAAGAAGCGTCCCTTTTACCACCTGACCGTTACTGATTCTCGTAACGCTCGCGACGGTCGTTTCATCGAGCGTATCGGCTTCTTTAACCCGGTAGCCCGTGGTCAGGAAGAGCGTCTGCGCGTTGACCTAGACCGCGTTATTCACTGGCAGAGCCAAGGCGCCCAGCTTTCTGGTCGTGTTGCTGAGCTGGTTAAAGAAGCACGCAAACAGGCATAAGCCTGCTGTGTGAGACTTGCTGTGTGAAATTAGTTGAGTGCTAGGTAGCTGAGGTCGTCAATGACGCGTTCTGAACTGAGTCAAAAGCTAAGCCAAGAACTAAGCCAAACTGACGACACGCATGTGGTGCTAGGCAAGCTGACTAGCCCTTATGGGGTGAAAGGTTGGCTGAAGGTGTATTCCTATACTAGCCCGATGGACAGCATTCTCGAATACCCGGAATGGTGGTTGCGCCAAGGCGAAACGCTTAAGCGCATAAGCATTGTTCAGGGACGTCGGCAGGGCAAAGGCGTTGTGGTGCAACTGCAGGGCGTTGATGACCGTGATGCGGCTGAAGCATTGGCCCAAACGGACATTCTGATGCCTAAAGAAGCACTGCCCGAGCTTTCTGACGATGAATACTATTGGCATGAGCTTGAAGGCATGGCGGTCTTCACTCAGGCCGGCGAGCGGCTAGGGCGGGTAAGCTACCTGTTTGAAACTGGCGCCAACGATGTCATGGTGGTTCGCGGTGATCAGGATGCGATCGACATGCGTGAGCGGCTGCTGCCGTTTTTACCAGACGATGTCATTGTCAAAATCAGTCTCGACGAGGGCCGCATGGTCGTCAATTGGGATCCTGAGTTTTGAGAGAGCTGAGTAAGCTGAGCGAGTTGGATACGCTGAACAATGATGTGCCGTCCGACTCAAGTGAGCCGGTCACTGGTGAAAACCTAGCAACGCCTGCAATGTGGATTGGTGTGGTGTCGTTGTTTCCCGAGATGTTTGATGCGCTAACGCAACAAGGCGTGGTCGGCAGAGCGGTAGATAAACAGCGTATCGCACTGGAATTTTGGAATCCGCGGGATTATGCCACTGACCGCCACCGCAGCGTTGATGACCGCCCCTATGGCGGTGGTCCTGGGATGTTGATGAAAGTCGATACCCTGCGCGCAGCGATTTTTGCAGCCCGTGAGCGGGCACAGCAAGCCACCGGCCAAGTGCCGACGGTGATCTACCTGTCGCCTCAAGGGCGTAAGCTAGATCAGCAGGGCGTTCAAGCACTAGCTTGTGCCGGACCACTAGTAGTCGTGGCCGGACGCTATGAAGGCATTGACGAGCGCGTGGTAGAAAGTGACATCGATGAAGAATGGTCAATTGGTGACTATGTGCTGAGCGGCGGTGAGCTGCCAGCGATGGTGCTAATTGATGCGGCGGCAAGGCTGATTCCCGGCGTGCTGGGCCATCAGGATTCCGCTGTCGAAGACTCGTTTAATGACGGTCTGTTAGACTGCCCGCACTACACCCGTCCAGAGGTTATTGACGGGCGCCAAGTGCCCGATGTGCTGTTAAGCGGTAATCATGCAGCCATCAAGCGCTGGCGGTTAAAGCAGTCGCTAGGCCGGACATGGCAGCGTCGTCCGGATATGTTAGAAGGGCGGCCGTTAGATGCCGAACAGCGCAAGCTGTTGAATGAGTTTATCGAGGAACACGCGCTGTCCACTCAGTAGGCGTTTGCCCACTCAGTAGGCCAGGGCGGCGGTGCAGGGCGAACAAGGCAGCAAGCCTGCGTACCTGTGTCACCCATAACGACTCCCGCGCAGCTTGTTTCGAGCGCCGGGATCACGGCTTCCGCCTCCCATGATTGAGCGGTCAAGCCATTACGTTATTCAGGAGTATGATGATGAGCAGTAAATGCAAAGTGATCCAGGCGATCGAATCTGAGCAAATGGGCAAAGAAATTCCTCCCTTTGCCCCCGGCGATACTATTGTCGTTCAGGTAAAAGTAAAAGAAGGTACTCGCGAGCGTCTTCAGGCATTTGAAGGTGTGGTCATCGGTAAGCGTAACCGTGGCCTGAACTCCGCATTCACCGTGCGTAAAATTTCTCACGGTGTTGGCGTTGAGCGTACTTTCCAGACCTACAGCCCGTTAGTTGACTCGCTTGAAGTCAAACGTCGCGGCGACGTGCGTCAAGCCAAACTGTACTACCTGCGCGAGCGCAGCGGTCGTTCAGCACGTATCAAGGAAAAGTTGGCTTAATCGCCACTGTTCCACAGGCACTCGCTGTTTTCGGACATGCGTAGCGTCTGGATACCAAAACCCCGTCACCGCTTTGCGGGGCGGGGTTTTGTCTATAGAGCAGGTGCTTTGCGTAGTCACGCTAAAGCAGGCGCCGGGAGATGGCTAACGTATGAGCGTTATTGATGCTTTTTTGGATGCCCTGTGGTTAGAGCAAGGGGCTAGCGACCATACTTTAGCGGCCTATCGACGTGATTTAACCGCGTGGCAAAATCATCTGGACACGCACGGTGAGGCGCTGTTGGCACCGCCGCCTGAGCGGCTCAGAGAATGGCTTTCCAGCCGCCGTGAGCAAGGCTACCAGTTACGTAGCACCGCCCGGCTACTATCGACCTTGCGTAGTTTTTACCGCTGGGGCCGTCTGAATAATCAGGTGGCGAGCGATCCTCTAACGGATATCAAGCTGCCGCGTGTGATCCCCGGATTGCCCAACACGCTGGATGAGGACGAGGTAGAGCGGCTGCTGATGGCGCCCGATACGGATACGCCGCTAGGAGTACGCGACCGCGCCATGCTTGAGCTGCTTTACGCCTGTGGCCTGCGAGTTTCTGAGCTGGTAGGACTCACCGGTGACGCGGTCAATCTTCGCCAAGGGGTGGTGCGGGTACGCGGTAAGGGCGATAAAGATCGCCTAGTGCCCATGGGCGAAGAGGCCGCCGATTGGATAGCTCACTACATGCAGACCGCGCGGCTTGCCTTAATGAGCGACCCAACGCGTCCGGCGCTGTTTCCTGGGCGCGCCGACAAAGCCATGACACGGCAAACGTTTTGGCACCGCATTAAAGTTCATGCGATAACGGCTGGGATTACCCGGCCGCTGTCACCGCATACGCTACGTCACGCATTTGCGACCCATTTATTGAATCATGGGGCCAATTTGAGAGTCGTACAGCTGTTGCTGGGTCATAGCGACTTGTCGACGACCCAAATTTATACCCATGTAGCCCAAGCGCGCTTGGAAAGCTTACATGCAGAACACCACCCACGAGGTTGAATTGATGATGCGTCAACGCCATTTTTTAGCACTGCCTTTACTGTCTCCTTTCTCAATGATGACGCTGCTGATAGCGGGTAGCCTATTGCCTGTGGCTGCTCAAGCCGATGACGTGGCAGACCGTTTAGCTGGCTCACTGAGCGTTAATGGTCAATCGATGCCTGTCGAAGCGGTTACTGAAACGCCCATGGATGGTATCTATCATGTGCGGCTGGAAAGTGGCGAGTCCTTCTACTCGAACGCTGACGGTAGCTACTTTTTGCTTGGCGACCTGTATGAAAATGCGCCCAGCGGGCTGATTAACTTAACGGAACAGGCGCAAAACCAAGAGCGCGCCGATGCGTTAGCGGCCGTGCCGGAAAGCGAGCGAGTCGTATTCCGCGGTGCCGCAGAGCCTAAGGCGACCATCGTGGTGTTTACTGACCCGACCTGCCCTTACTGCGCGCGTTTGCACGACACTATTCCCGAGCTCAATGAGCGCGGTATCGCCGTTCACTACATGGCCTTTCCTCGCGCCGGTATGAATAGCGCCGCTGCCACCACTCTGCAGCAGGTGTGGTGTTCGGATAACCGCAGCGAAGCGATGACCCAGGCCAAAGAAGGTCAGAGTATTGCTAGCTCGGCAAGCTGCGACAATCCCGTCGCCGGGCAGTATGATTTGGGCAAAGCATTGGGTGTGCAGGGTACGCCCGCCATTATTTTACCTGATGGGCAGCTAGTGCCTGGATTTGTGCCCCCCGAGCGGCTCACCGCCATGTTAGGCTTAGACGACGAATAACGTCACCGACAGCAACGACTGCTGAGACTCCAAATTTAAGACCCGACACTGACGGGTGCGAACTGTGAAAGGGGAAGTATTTTGAAACCGGTAAGAGTAGGTATTTGTGGTTTAGGCACTGTCGGTGGCGGCACCTTTAACGTATTGACCCGCAATGCCGACGATATTGCGCGTCGTGCTGGCCGTCCTATTGTGATTGAACAGGTCGCTCACCGCAGTATTCACCCTGACTGCGATATTACCGGCATCAATGCCACCTCTGACGTGTTTGAAGTTGCCACTAACCCCAATGTGGATGTCCTGGTTGAGCTGATTGGCGGCTACGATATGGCTCGCGAACTCGTGCTGACCGCCATTGCTAATGGCAAGCACGTGGTCACGGCCAATAAAGCGTTGATTGCCGTGCACGGTAATGAAATTTTCAAAGCCGCCCATGAAAAGGGCGTGATTGTGGCATTTGAAGCCGCCGTTGCCGGCGGCATTCCCGTGATTAAATCGCTGCGCGAAGGCTTAGGTGCCAACCGCATCGAATGGGTGGCCGGCATTATCAACGGCACCGGCAACTACATTCTTACCCATATGCGCGACGAAGGCCGTGCCTTTGAAGACGTGCTCGCTGAAGCACAAGCGTTAGGCTACGCCGAATCCGACCCCACTTTTGATGTGGAAGGCATCGACGCCGCGCATAAGCTGACTATTTTGGCCTCTATCGCCTATGGCGTGCCGCTGCAGTTTGAGCGCGCTTTCACCGAAGGCATTTCGCGAATCACCTCTGAAGATATTGAGCAGGCCGATAATCTAGGCTATGTCATCAAGCACTTGGGTATCTCCAAACGCACCGACCAAGGGCTTGAACTGCGTGTTCATCCCACGCTGATCCCCAAAGAGCGCCTGCTGGCCAATGTGCATGGCGTTAAAAATGCCATCGCGGTCATGGGCGATGCGGTTGGCCCAACGCTTTACTACGGCGCGGGTGCTGGCGCTGAGCCAACAGCGTCGGCAGTGGTTGCCGACTTACTTGACGTGGCCCGGGATATCGCCACGGATCACCGCTATCGCGTGCCTTATCTGGCGTTCAGCGGTATCGATGACGATGTCAGCCAGCTGCCCATCATGCCGATGGAAGATATCACCACGGCGTACTACCTGCGCCTGCTGGCCGTCGACCGCCCAGGCGTGTTGGCACGCGTGGCAACCATTCTTGCTGAGCAGGGCATCTCGATCGAGGCGCTGATTCAAAAAGAAGCCACCGAAGGCGAGCTGGTGCCGATTATTCTGCTGACGCATCGCACCAAAGAGAAACAGATGAACGAAGCCATTCGTGAAATCGAAGCAATGGCTGATATCGCTGGGCCGCTGACGCGTATTCGTGTGGAAAGCCTGGACGAAGGGGAGTAAGCCAAGATGCGCTATATCAGCACGCGTGGGCAGGCGCCCGCACTGTCTTTTGAAGAAGTAGTGCTCACCGGTATGGCCAGTGATGGTGGGCTGTACGTACCAGAAACGCTGCCTGAGTTTTCCCGCGAAGAGCTCGCCGATATGGCCGGGCTCTCCTATGCCGAGATCGCCTTTCGGGTGATGAAGCCGTTTGTGAATGGCGAAATCGATGATGCGACGTTCAAGCGTATCGTTACCGAAGCCTACGCAACGTTTAATCACGATGCGGTAGTGCCGCTCAAGCAGCTCGATGCCAATCACTTTTTGCTTGAACAGTTTCATGGCCCCACTCTGGCGTTTAAAGACGTAGCGCTGCAGCTGCTAGGTCGCCTGCTGGATCACTTCCTGAAAAAGCGCGGCGAGCGCGCGGTGATCATGGGAGCCACATCTGGCGATACTGGGTCGGCGGCGATTGAAGGCTGCCGCCACTGCGACAACCTGGATATCTTTATCCTGCACCCGCACAACCGCGTGTCGGAAGTGCAGCGTCGTCAAATGACCTCGGTGCTGGCCAACAACGTCTTCAATATTGCCATTGAGGGCAATTTCGATGACGCCCAGGCGATGGTGAAAGCGAGCTTCGCCGATCAAACCTTCTTGAACGGGACTCGCCTGGTCGCGGTGAACTCGATCAACTGGGCGCGCATTATGGCGCAGATCGTTTACTACATTGCGTCGGGCGTTGCGCTAGGCGCGCCGCATCGTGAGGTGAGTTTCTGCGTACCGTCGGCTAACTTTGGCAACGTATTTGCAGGCTACATGGCCTACAAAATGGGGCTGCCGGTGAAGCAGTTCATCATTGCCACCAATGCCAACGATATTCTGCATCGCACCTTAGCGGCCAACGACTTCTCCAAAAAAGAGCTGGCGGCGACGCTAGCGCCTTCCATGGACATCGTGGTGTCGTCTAACTTTGAACGCCTGCTGTTTGACGCCTATGACCGCGACGGCCTGGCCGTGGCGGCGCTGCTTGAACGTTTCCAGCAGGAGCCTACCGCCTTAGCGGATGCGCCGCTGGCCAAGCTGCGCGAGAAGTTTGCAAGCTACAGCGTGGACGATACAACCATTCTGGAAGCGATCCGTGACGCCCATAAACGTACGGGCGAAATGCTTGATCCGCATACCGCTACCGGCTATTGGGCCGCTGAGCGTGCCCGTGCGGACCAATCAACGCCGATGATTACGCTGGCGACTGCGCACCCGGCCAAATTTGCCGAAGCCGTGGTGAAAGCGGGCTTCCTCGGCGTGCCGTTGCCGCCGCACATGGACGATTTGCTTGAGCGCGAAGAGCGTTACACCGTGCTGCCCGCCGAGCTTGCCGCCGTGCAGCAGTATGTCGCTGAACATCGTCGTTGAACCGTTAATGAACGCCGTGAATGAATTGTCTAACGACACGCTGCCCCCTAGTACAACCAGGCCGCGCTTGGAGCCTCGTCCACTGGACGAGGCGCTCTACGCTCGCGCGCAAGCAGAGGGCCTAAGTGAGCTGCAGGCGCGCTTGCTAGCCTCACGCTTGCCGGGTTATAGCGGTGAGCTTGCGCCGTTAATCGCACCCAGCCTGCGGTATTTGGCTCACCCTGAGAAGCTTGTCGACGGCCGCCGCGCCGCCGAACGCATCGCCCAGGCGGTCGCCGAAGGCGAGGCCATTGGCATTCTTACCGATTACGACGTCGACGGAATCACGTCGCACGTGGTGATTCGGCGCACGCTAGTGGAGCTATTCGGCGTGCCGGAAGGCAAATTGCACAGTTTGATTGGCCATCGTATTAACGACGGCTACGGCATTAGTCTGCCGCTGGTGGAACGCACGCTCGCACTTAAGCCTTTTCCAACGCTGGTGATCACTGCCGACTGCGGTAGCTCCGATGAGCCGCGTATTGCACGCCTCAAAGCAGCGGGTATCGATGTAGTGGTCAGCGACCACCACGCGCTGCCGGTGGAGGGCCCGCCCTCGTCGGCCTATGCCTGTGTAAATCCGACCCGCAATGACTGTGACTATCCCGACAAAACGATTGCCGGGTGTATGGTGGCATGGCTGTTGATGTCGCTTGCACGCGGCGTATTGATCGAGTGGGGGGCGCTTTCTGAGGCGACGCCCAAGCTTTCGCCCTGGCTTTCCTACGTGGCGCTAGGCACGGTAGCTGACTGTGTTTCGCTGGGCGGCAGCCCCGCGAATCGTGCGGTAGTCAGCCAAGGTTTAACGCTGATTAATCGTATGGATGCGGCCTGCTGGCGCGCTATGGCCACGCGCTTAGGCGCTGACAGCGTGCCGTTTAATGCCGAGACACTGGCGTTTCAGATGGGGCCGCGTATCAACGCGCGTTCGCGGCTTGATGATCCCTACGCGGCGCTGCATTTTATGCTTGCTGAAAGTGATGCCGTTGCCAATCGTCAGCTCGACGTGTTGGATCAGGATAACCAGTCGCGCAAGGCCATTGAGGCGGATATGGCTGCCGAAGCGCGCACCCTGGCGGTGAGTGCACTGTCCGCTGACGAGCCTGCCGTCATAGTGCTGCTGGAAGATGGTCACCCTGGTGTGCAGGGCATCGTTGCCTCGCGATTAGTGCAGGCCTACGGGCGCCCGGCATTGGTGCTTACCCAGGCCGCGACCCCCGGCATGCTCACCGGCTCTGGTCGCTCAATCGATGGGCTGCATCTGCGCGATGCCCTGCAGCGTACTTATGAGCTTGCTCCCGAGGCGCTGCCGCGCTTTGGTGGTCATAGTGGCGCAGCGGGCGTTGGCGTGCCTCGGAGCCAGCTTGATGCTTTTAAGGCGGCTTTCTTGCAGGCAGTCAACGAGCAGTTGGGAGGGCGAACGCTTTACCCGCGCTTATGGACCGACGGTGAGCTTTCCACCGCACAGCTTTCGCTGACAACGCTAAAAGAGATTGAAATGCTCGGCCCCTACGGACGTGAATTTGATCCACCGCTGTTTGAAGGGCGCTTTATCGTAGAGGCATTGCGCCCGGTCGGTGCCGAGGGCTCGCATCTGATGCTGGAGCTTTCCACCGGTCCGGTAACCTGCAAAGCCATCTGGTTTCGTGCTTTAACGCCCGGTGAGCTGCCTGGTTTCAGCGTGGGGGATACGCTGCACTGCGCCTATAAGCTTAATCGTAACCGCTGGCGCGGCCGCGAATCACTTCAATTGATGGTCGAACACGCCAGCGCTATTTAAACCGTCCCACAAACTCGTAAACCCCCAACAACCTCCAAGTAAGGTCGCCCCTTATGCTCGTGGAAGATTTACCCAAAGACCAGCATCGTCCTTATGAAGATCTCATGGCGATGCTGCTGGGCACGTTTTTTGTTGCGCTGGGCATCACCTTCTACACCCATGCGGTGCTTCTCACGGGCAGCACCGCGGGTCTGGCACTGTTGCTGAGCTATATGACCAGTAGCGTCACCGGCTGGGGCTTTGGGGTGTACTTTTTTGCCATTAACCTGCCGTTTTATTATTTGGCCGTTAAGCGTATGGGCTGGAGTTTCACGCTGCGTACCTTTGCTGCGATTGGTTTGGTCTCGCTGTTTTCGGAACTCACCCAAGGCTGGGTGCAGTTTGCTAACGTGCCTTCGCTCTATGCTGCGCTAATGGGTGGTGCGTTAATGGGCATTGGCATGCTGATGCTATTTCGCCACCGCACCAGTCTTGGTGGTATTAATATTTTGGCGCTTTATCTACAGGATAAACACGGCCTGCGCGCAGGCTATGTTCAACTGGCAATCGATGGCGTCATTTTACTGATTGCATTGACACAGCTACCGTTAGATCGCGTGGGCTACTCGGTGCTGGGGGCGCTGACGCTCAATCTGATTATCGCCTTGAATCATAAGCCAGGGCGCTATATCGGCGTCAGCTGAGCCAGAACCACCACACAATCAGCGCGATGGCACCCAGCCCTGCTAGGTTAACCAATATACTCATGAGGCAATCTCCGGGTTGTCTGATTTCCATAGCCGTAAACGGTTAGCGTTACTCACCACGGTGATGGAAGAGAGCGACATCGCTGCTCCGGCGATCATTGGCGAGAGCAAAGTGCCGGTGAGCGGGTAGAGCACGCCGGCGGCGATGGGAATACACAGCAGGTTATAGCCAAACGCGCCCACCAGGTTTTGTTTGATATTACGCAGCGTTGCTCGGCTTATCTCAATGGCGGATGCCACTCCGTGTAGCGAGCCGCGCATTAGCGTTATGCCCGCACTCTCAATCGCTACGTCGGTGCCTTGACCAATGGCAAAGCCTACATTTGCCCGGGCCAGGGCGGGCGCATCATTAATGCCATCGCCCACCATGCCAACGATTTCTCCCGCCTTTTGACGCCGCTCAATCTCGGCGTGCTTGTCTTCAGGCAATAGACCCGCACGATACTCGTCAATACCCACTTCCTGAGCAACTACCTTGGCGGTGTGCTCGTTATCACCAGTGAGCATCACAATGGTCAAGCCGTCTTTTTGTAGACGTTTGATGGCGGCCACGGTGTCGCGACGCAGAGGGTCGCTAATACCAAACAGGGCGGCCAGTTTGCCATCTATCGCTAAGTACACCAGCGTGCGGGCCTGCGCTTCCAGAGTGCGGGCTTGGCCCTCACCCGCATGGAGATCCACCCCCGCTTCCGTCAGTAGGCGAGCATTGCCCAGTAATAGTGATTTGCCATCGGCAGTTTGCGCCTTCACGCCACCCCCGGTCACACTATCGAAATGCTCAATCTCAGCGGTTGGAGCGTTATGTTCTTCGGCGTAATACATCAGCGCCGTTGCCAGCGGATGTTCGGAGCCTTGCTCCAGTGCGAACACCCATCCCAGTGCGGTGGATTGCTCGGTGTCAAACATCTGTACATCAGTGACGCTGGGCTTGCCTTGGGTCAGCGTGCCGGTCTTATCGACGACTAGCGTGGTGAGCTTGCTGGCGGTTTGCAGCGCTTCGCCGTTGCGCACCAGTACTCCGTACTCTGCCGCTTTGCCAACGCCGATCATGGTCGAGATGGGCGTTGCCAGGCCCAGCGCGCAGGGACAGGCAATGATTAGCACGGTGGTCGCCGTGACCAGCATATGGATGACCAGCGGTGCCGGCCCCAGGTTGAACCAGGTCAGCGCCGTGAGCACGGCAATGATCATGACCGAAGGGACAAATACGCTGGAGACCTGATCGGCGAGTTCGCCAATCGGTGGGCGCGAGTTCTGGGCACTCGCCACCTGTTCGGTAATCTGCCCAAGCCGAGTGTCGGCGCCTACTCGCGTTGCTTGATACACCAGCCCGCCACGACCATTCACCGTGCCAGCGCTGACGTCATCACCAACGTGCTTGGCAACCGGCACCGGTTCGCCAGTAAGCATGGACTCATCAATATGGCTTTGGCCTTCGGTCACCTGGCCGTCTACCGGTAGGCGTTCGCCGGGGCGTACCCGAATATGATCGCCTGTGCGCACATCATCAATCTCAACCTCCTGCTCCTGGCCGTCGCGGATAATCCGCGCCGTGCGGCTTTGCAGATCGAGTAGGCGCTTTAAAGCATTGCTGGTACGACCGCGCGCGCGTAGTTCCAGGGCATTGCCGAGCAGAATCAGCCCGATCACCATCGCAGAGGCTTCAAAATAGATACCCTGAGCCACCTCCGGTAGCCACGGTGCGAGCAGCACCACTGCCATGGAGTAAAGCCAGGCGGTGCCAGTTCCCATGGCAATCAGCGTATCCATATTGGCCTGATGATGTTTTACGCTCTTCCAAGCATTGACGAAGAAGTGACGCCCGGGAAAGGCCATGACGGCTAGCGTGAGCAGGCCAACGACTAGCCAATAAAGACGCCCCATGCCCACTGGGTGAGGGTGAAAAAAGAACATGCTAAGCATGAGAGGAATCGCTAAGGCTAGAGAAGCAGCGCTGCCGCGTAGCCGCTGCTGATAGGTCTTGGCATCTTGCTCTGCGCGAGTACGCTCGGCGTCAGCCATGTCCACAATAGGTGCCGCGCTATAGCCCGCCGCTTCAACGGCGGCGATTAATGCTTGGCTTTCCGCGCTGCCAACTACCTGCGCAGAGTGGGTGCCGAAATTCACGCTGGCGGTGTCGACGCCATCGGTATGCTCAAGCGCTTTCTGAACACTTTTTACACAGCCCGCACAGGACATGCCGCTGATCGCTAAACGCTGCTTTTTCACCGTGTGCTGGGCATTGCCGGTAGCATCGCGGATGACGCTCAACGAGTTGCTCATGGTGTCTCCTGGCTAGACGCTGGCGCTGGAAAGCTTTCAATCAAGCGGCATACGCTGTGTCCGTCAGGCGTGCCGTCGGGCATGTTTTGCCAGCTCACGAGGGCATGCTCCATGCGCTCGGCCAGCGCTTCCAGTTCAGCAATGCGGGCGCGAATGAGAGGTAGGCGGCTGGTGAGCAGATCACGCACCAGCGGGCAGGGGGAGTCGCCCTGGTCGGCGTGGGAAAGTATGTCGCGGATTTCAGCGACGCTAAAACCTAGCTTGCGCGCCCGCTGAATAAAGCGCAGCCGCTCTAAGTCGGTATCTGAAAACAGCTGATAGCCGTTATCCGGGTGGCGCTGCGGGGCCAGCAGCTGCTCGCGGGCGTAATGGCGCACGGTCTCTGCGGTGACGCCGCCACGTTTGGCAAGCTCATTCACTTTCATGGCCGTCTCCCTCATCTAATAAGCGAATCGTTGGATTGCATCATGCTTTTAAGTGTAAAACCTATGGGTAACACACAGGTCAAGCTAGGCTTAGTGAATGAGTGAAAATAACTAAAACACTGATTTAAAACGATCGTACGACTAATGTATAAGCGAAAAATGAAATAAAACGCTCGTTTACTCTTGATCCTTTAGCGTAGTTGCGAGAAAACAGTCATGTAAAAAATAACGAAGTTGGATCGTCTGTATCCATCGGATCATTGGGAAGAGAGGCTCGCTATGAACAATACATTTAAGAATAATAAAGTTAAGAGCAATAAATTTAATAAGCTCACCCTGGCTGCTGCCATCACAGCCGCCTTCGCCAGCCAAGCCCACGCGGGCGGGTATCAAATCAACGAACAGAGCGTAAGCGGGCAGGGTTACGGCCATGCTGGGCGCAGTTCTAACATCAACGATGCCTCTATTGTTTATGGCAACCCGGCGGGCATGTCATTTTTAGATCGTGCCCAAATCACCGTGGGTGGAACCTATTTAAATGTAAATACGGATCTTTCAAATGTGGAGGCTACCCGTAATATCGACTCCGGCGTTGCCCTCGGCGGTGCGCCTAATGGCAATCAAATTCCTCTGGGCAGTATTCCCGGCGGTAACGATGGCGATATGGTGCCGGGTACTTTCATTCCCTTTGCCTTCTATGCACAGCCCGTTACTGATCAGCTAGCGTTTGGGTTTGGGGTGTACGCGCCGTTTGGCTCTAAAACCGAGTATGAAGATGACTTCCAAGGCCGCTACTTTGGTGATTACACCGAAGTGACGGTAGTCAGTGCCCAGCCGACGGTGTCTTATCGCTTTAACGATCAATGGGCGGTCGGCGCTGGTGTTACTTATAACCGGGTAGAAGGCGAGCTGCGCCGCCAGTTGCCCTCAAGCCCCGCTTTTGATGCCGCTGGCGATATCGATTCGCGCGTTGAGGGTGACGACGAGGCGTGGGGTTATAACTTAGGCGTTATTTATCGCCCGGTAGCTGAAACGACGCTGGGTCTGACTTACCGCTCAAAAGTAGATTACAACTTGGAAGGCAGTTTTAGTGCGACCGATCCTATGGGTAACGTGGTGCGTGCTGATTCAGCAAGCCTCAATCTAACCACGCCTGAGACGGTTAACCTCTCGCTGACGCAGCAGATGACGGATCGTCTTAAGTTGATGTTTGGCGCTTCATGGGTGCGCTGGAGTCAATTTGATGAGATTTTGGTCAGAGGCAGTCAGGGCGACCAAATCACTCAAGAGCCACAAAATTATTCAAACGCATGGGCATTTGCCACCGGCGGTGAATATCAGCTAACGCCTACCTTGGCGTTGCGTGCAGGGGTGTCACTGGACTTTACGCCGACCAATGATGAAGACCGCAGCGTACGTATTCCTTCGGATGATCGGCGTATCTTCTCGCTGGGGGCAGGTTGGAGCCCAACGCCTGACATGACGCTAGACTTTGCGTACTCTTACCTGACTGAGCGCGGCACTTTTGTGGAGCAGGAGCGTAATGACCTGCTAGCCAGCGCTGCCACGGGGGGCGCGGCCATCGGTGGAGCGAATTATTCGGCAGACTACAAAAACGAAGCCCATGGCTTTGGCGCTCAGCTGACCTATCGCTTTTAAGCCACAGAGAAGGCTAAGCCTTATCGAAACCCGGCGCACGCCGGGTTTTTTATTGCCCTGACGCTGGCCATTGGATGCGGGGCGGGTCGGCTTTCGTTACACTATGCGCTTTTCTGATCGATACACCTCTGTACGATCCGATGCAGACCACGCTAGGGCAATCCCATGTTGGAAACCAACCCGATTCATAACCAGATCAAGGACCTGTCTGAGCGGACAGACGTTCTTAGGGGGTATCTTTGACTATGCCGAAAAGCAAGATCGGCTAGAAGAGGTCACCCGCGAACTGGAAGACCCCAATGTCTGGAACGATCCGGCCTATGCGCAGAAACTGGGCAAAGAGCGCGCCTCTCTTGAGGCCATTGTGGCCACCATTGATGATCTCGACCAGGGCTTAGGCGATAGCCGAGACCTGCTAGAGTTGGCTGAAATGGAGGACGACGAAGGCACGGTTGATGAAGTGCGCAAAGAGCTAGACAGCCTGCAGGCTGCGCTTGAAAAGCTTGAGTTCCGGCGCATGTTTTCTGGTGATATGGATCAAAATAACGCCTATCTGGATATTCAGTCTGGCTCTGGCGGCACCGAAGCGCAGGACTGGGCGAATATTTTGCTGCGCATGTACCTGCGCTGGGCGGAAAGCCACGGCTTTAAAGCCGATATCAGCGAAATTTCTGCCGGTGAAGTGGCCGGTATTAAGTCGGCAACGGTACATATCCAGGGCGATTATGCGTTTGGCTGGCTGCGTACAGAAACTGGCGTGCATCGTTTAGTGCGCAAAAGCCCGTTCGACTCAGGCGGCCGCCGGCATACTTCCTTTGCATCGGTCTTTTTATCGCCGGAAATTGACGACAGCTTCGAGGTTGAGATTAATCCCTCGGATCTGCGCGTTGATACCTATCGCTCTAGCGGCGCCGGCGGGCAGCACGTTAACACCACCGATTCTGCGGTACGGATCACTCACGAGCCAACCGGCATCGTCGTGGCCTGCCAAGGGCAGCGTAGCCAGCACGCTAACCGCGACTTTGCTATGAAGCAGCTGAAAGCACGGCTGTGGGAACACGAAATGCAAAAGCGCAATGCAGCCAAGCAGGAAGCCGAGGATTCAAAAGCGGATATCGGCTGGGGTAGCCAGATTCGCTCTTACGTGCTTGACGATCAGCGCATCAAAGATTTGCGTACCAGCGTGCAGTCCAGCAACTGCGATAAGGTGCTCGACGGGGATATTGATCAGTTTATCGTCGCTAGTCTCAAGCAGGGTTTGTAATTTTTTAACGGTTTGATTATCAACAGGGTGCCACATGGCTAACCAAGACGCGTCTGAGCAGCATGGCTCTGAAACACATGGCTCTGAACACCAGGAAAATCATCTGATCGCCGAGCGCCGGGCCAAGCTTGCCGCGCGTCGTGAACTGGCCGCCGAGCAGGGTAAGAGTGCGTTTCCAAATGATTTTCGCCGCGATAGCTTAACCGTCGAGCTGCAAAATAAGCTGGGCGATAAAGAAAAGGCGGATCTTGAGGGGCTTGATCATCACGCCTCGGTGGCGGGGCGAGTCATGCGTCAGCGCGGGCCGTTTATCGTTATTCAGGACGTGGCCGGACAAATCCAGCTGTATGTGGATAAAAAAGGCCTGCCCGCTGATGTGCTAGACGATATTAAAAGCTGGGATATTGGTGACATCGTGGCCGCTCGCGGGCCCGTGCACAAGTCCGGTAAGGGCGATTTGTACGTCATGATGAAAGAGGCCCAGCTACTGACGAAGAGCCTGCGTCCGCTGCCAGATAAGTTTCACGGCTTGACTGATATGGAGGCCCGCTACCGCCAGCGCTATGTGGATCTGATTATGAATCCGCAGTCGCGTAAGGTGTTTGAAACCCGTGCCGCGGTGATCAGCTCCATGCGTCGCTTCTTTGAAACGCGCGGCTTTATGGAAGTAGAAACGCCCATGCTGCAGCCGATTCCTGGCGGTGCCGCAGCGCGTCCTTTCATCACGCACCATAATGCGCTGGATATCGACATGTATCTGCGTATTGCGCCGGAGCTTTATCTCAAACGCTTAGTGGTGGGCGGTTTTGAAAAAGTCTTCGAGATTAACCGCAATTTTCGCAATGAAGGTCTGTCGACGCGCCACAATCCAGAATTCACCATGGTGGAATTCTACTGGGCGTACGCGGATTATCGCGACCTGATCGATATGACCGAAGCGATGTTGCGCACGGCAGCCGAAGAAGTGCTGGGCAGCGCGGTGATTGAATATCAGGGCACTAGCTATGATTTTGGGCAGCCGTTTGATCGTTTGACGCTGCGTCAGGCGATTTTGGATCACGGCGACGGCATTGCTGACAGCGATTTAGATTCACTAGAGGCTGCGCGAGCGGCTGCTGAGAAGCTCGGTATCAAGGTCAAAGAGAGCTGGGGCCTGGGTAAGGTGCAAACAGAGATCTTTGAAGAAGTCGCTGAGCACAAACTCGATCGGCCGACGTTTATTATCGAGTATCCGGCTGAAGTCAGCCCGCTGGCGCGGCGTAATGATGCTAACCCTTTCGTTACCGATCGTTTTGAGTTCTTTGTTGGTGGCCGAGAAATCGCCAACGGATTTTCGGAGCTCAACGACGCCGAAGACCAGGCCGAGCGTTTCCGCGCCCAGTCAGCGGAAAAAGACGCAGGTGACTTGGAGGCAATGTATTACGACGCCGATTACATCCGCGCGTTGGAGTATGGTATGCCGCCTACCGCAGGCGAGGGCATTGGTATCGACCGTCTCGTCATGCTATTTACCGACAGTCCCTCTATCCGTGACGTGCTGCTATTCCCTGCAATGCGCCCTGAAGTGGACTAAACAAATTCTATAGCGGATGAAAAGTTGGTAAGGGCGCGTTATAGCGCCCATAATGGTCAACGTTTCGACGGCGAGGAGAATCCCATGAAACTGCTTAACCGCTCCGCATTGAGCGTCAGGCCGACCCAGCCCTTTGTGGACTGGATCAACGCGCTGGAACCCACCATGGGAGACGACGACCTGACCTTGGACGACGTCGAACGTGAAAGTACCATTTACCTGATTCCTGAGATGGATACGCCGGAAGCGCTGGAAACGTTTGTGCGCGACCGCTACGTGGACATTCTCGAAACGGAGCTGCGCGCGTGGGAAGAGGATGAGGGCCAGTGGCCGGATAAACTCGATTGGGCGCTGTTTCAAGAATTTGTGCGCGTCGAGCACAGCTATCTAGCGATTGATCTTGATGATGAAACCGCGCTTGAAATATCAGAAGTAGATGACGCGCTGCTGTTAGATAGTGAGTAGGCGTAGCATTCGAACGGTATAGGCGCTTTAAAACGCGCTGCGCTAGGCCTAATCCTTACTCGCCGACGTTTGAGGCAGAGCCTAGTATTGGCGCACTTTGAAACCGGCTAAGGCCGGTTTCTTTGTTTCTAAATACTGTGCTTCTAAATGCTGTGTTTCTAAAAACTATGATTCTAAAAACTGTGTTGTTTTAGCCGTTTCGTTAAGGAACGCTCCTCTAGGAACTTCGCTATGCGATTGTTTGAAAGCCGCCCCGGAGACGATGGCCTGCCAGGCCCTGAGCGCGCTCTGGCGGTGCTGGCGCTGGTCACCGGTACCTTAATGGCGGTGGTCGATACCACGATGATTAACTTGGCGCTGCCGACCATTGCCGCCGATTTAGATGTGCCCGCTTCGCGTGCGGTGTGGATTACCAATCTTTTTCAGGTAGTCTGCGCCGCTTTTCTGCTCGTCTTTGCAGGCATTAGTGAGCTAGTTACTCGCCGCCGGCTGTATCTATTCGGAATAGGGATCTTTGTTGCGGCCTCGTTAGGGGCGGCGCTGTCGCGTAATTTGGAAACGCTGCTTGTTTTTCGTGCCTGCCAGGGGCTAGGCGCCGCGGCGACATTGTCGATAGGCCCATCGCTCTATCGGGCGATTTTTCCTTCGCGCTTGCTCGGCAGTGCGCTTGGCCTCAGCGCGTTAGTGGTCGCGGGTGGCTACGCCGCGGGGCCTACGCTGAGCGGAGTGATTTTATCTTTCGCCGACTGGCCTTGGCTGTTTGCATTAAATGTTCCGCTGGGCATGTGCTCTTTCTGGCTAGCGAGCCGCGCGCTGCCCCGCGAAAAGCCGCGTAAAGGCAGCTTTGATGTGGCCGGCGCGCTGCTTTCCATGGTGATGCTGGCCAGTCTATTTATCGCCATGGACGCCGTAGGCCACGCCGTGCCGATTTGGCAAAGCGCTGGCTGGGCGCTGCTGGCAGTGCTGGCTTGCGGCGGATTTATTATTCGTCAGCGCCGCGCACCTTACCCGCTGCTGCCGCTTAGCGTCTTTTCTGAGATGCGCTTTACGCTAGCGGTGTCGGCCTCTGGGCTAGCGTTTATTGGCCAAGGGCTGACGTTTGTAGCGCTGTCTTTTTTCTACCAAGAACAGATGGGGTTTACGCCGCTGGAAACCGCATGGCTATTCACGCCTTGGCCGCTTGCCATCATGTTGGTGGGGCCGATTGCAGGGCGTTTAGCGGACCGGATTAACCCCAGCGTGCTGTCGAGCACGGGGCTAGGACTATTAATTGTTGGCCTGATTGCACTGGCATTAGTGGATGAATCAACCGGAGTGGCGGGCAGCCTGTGGCGCACCGCGCTATGTGGGATAGGGTTTGGACTGTTCCAGCCGCCCAATAATCGCGAAATGATGGGCAGCCTGCCATTAGAGCGCAGCTCGAATGTGTCAGGCGTGATGAGCACGACGCGTACCGTTGGCCAGTCATTTGGCGTGGCGATAGTGGGGGCTGCGCTGGCGCTGGGTTGGCCGGTTCAGGTAACGCTATGGCTAGGGGCCGCAACGACGCTGCTGGCATTACTGGCAAGCGTGGCACGTATGCCGCTGGCTCGCCGCGCGTTACACGCCCGTCGGGCATCGTCGGCGGGTCACTAAGCGGGTACAATGAAACGGTTTCTGATCTCTAGGAGAAATGACATGACGCTGCAGACACAAATTGAGCAGAAGTTAACGGCATTAGCGCCTGACGTGCTGCAGGTTGAGAACGAAAGCCACATGCACAACGTGCCCGCTAACTCTGAAACTCATTTCAAGGTGACGCTGGTTAGCGAACTTTTCAGCGGCATGATGCCGGTGAAGCGCCATCAGCAGATCTATGCGCTGTTGGCTGATGAGCTTTCTGGCCCGGTTCACGCGCTGGCATTACATCTTTATACCGCCAGCGAGTGGCAGGCCCGGGGCGGCGAACGTCCGAACTCACCGAACTGCCATGGCGGCGAAAAGTGACACAAGAAGTTATTCGGCGGCACTACCTTGATGCTATGGGCATTACGGCCTGGGCCGCTAAATATCAGCTACCGAATGCACTGCCCACCGAGGCCTGTGAGTGGGAGGAGTCTGCGCCCGCTCCGACGCCGCCTCGTGAGCGCCTGCAGGCGTTGTTGGATGATGCCCCGGCGCCAAGGCGAGCGGCGCCCGAGTTATCAGTGCCAGGCGATGTAACCGCTTCGCCCTCCGCGATTCGCGCTCTGCTGACCAACGATCAACCCGGGCAAGCCAAGCACGCGGGCGAACCGCCGGTTCCAGCAGCGCTGCCAGATTCTCAGCCCGCAGAGGCTGTTGCTGCGCCTGATGCAGCGCCCGCTAAGCCGCTCGCATTTTCACTTTCCTGCCTGTGTGTTGACGGGCGTTGGCTGGTGCTGCACGCAGGTGAAATGAGCACCTCAGAGCAGCAGCTATTGATCAATCTACTCTATGCGGCGGGTATTCAGCCCAGCGTCGCGCCAAGTATCACGCACTTTACTTGGCCGCAGATGACCAACGCCTTTGCCGTTGAAGACCCTCTGGATGAAGCCCGTGAAGGCTTGGCGGCCTTTGTCGCCGGCCGCGTAAATCGTCAAGGATGGCAATTAGAGCAGCTACTATGGTGGGGAGCGCTAGGCGCCGATCAAGGCACCTTGGATCGCGTCTTAAACGTGGCCGATGGGCAGAGCCATACGCTTTCGCTGCCGGTATGGCAGGGGCCTGCGCTGGCTTCACTGCTCGACAATACGAACAATAAGCGTGATCTTTGGCCTGAGCTTCAGCTGTTGGGCCAGCAATGGGCATCGGTTAGCCCTGCGGACACTCCTCAGGCGGCTGATGATCACTGAGTTGAGGGTCGACGATTTAGCATTACTCACCGCGCTGGAGGATCAGGCGCGAAGCGGCATTAGCGCTTCACAGCTGCAGGCCGCGCTTAGCTGTCAGCAAACCTGTGTGTTGGGCCTATGGCATCAGAAGGCGCTAGTAGGCTATGCCATTGTGGTGCAACTGCTGTTTGACGCTGAGCTACAGGCGATAGGCGTATTGCCGGTGTGTCGTCGACAGGGCGCGGGTGACGCGCTAATGGGCGCCGTCTTAACGACAGCTCAAGGATGGTCTAGCGAGCGGCTGTTGCTGGAAGTTCGCGTTGGCAATCTTAGCGCTATCCGGCTCTATCAGCGCAGCGGGTTTAGCGAAGACGGGCGACGAAAGGGCTACTATCCAAGCTGCCCAGCGGTTGAGGGCCCCGCCGGGCGTGAGGACGCGCTATTGCTGTCTCGAGTGCTTTAGTCGCGTGCCAATGCGCCGTTTAGGACGCGCTGGCGTTATCTTGGCTGTCGAATTTGCTTAACAGGCTGTTGAGACGACGCTCCCATTCTTCACGCTCTTCTTTGAACTTGGCATTTTCACTGCGCAGCTCTTCATTTTCCATTTTCATCATTTCTAGAGCGTCAACGGTATCGGTGACTTTCTGTTCAAGCTGATTAAATAGTTCCAGGCTCATGCATGTCTCCATAGAGTAAAAACGAGCACCAAAAAAAGTAACTAACAAAAAATAAGTACCCAGAAACAAGCGCCGTGCTTGCTAATAGGGACGAATGAGGCGAGCGTAACGCCGCTGCCGCGTGGCGGCAAGCGCTGTTTACGGCAATTGACGTTGGTAAAGCCGTGCGGTGCTTTCGCCGGCCTGGGTTTCGCGGTGTAACTGCCAGTTAATAGGCACGTCCGGCGCCAGCGACGTCTCGGTTTCGAGGTAAATCATTGCCTCACTGGCTAGCCAGCCACCGTTTTCTAGCGCGTGGCAGCACGCTGCGGCTAACTGCTGGTGAAAGGGCGGGTCTAGAAATGCCAGCGAATACGGCTTTGCCGCTCGCGTTAGATACGCCTGCACATCGTTAACATGTACTGCGCTTGCGGTAATATTAAGCAGGGTAAGATTCGCCGACAGCTGCGCAGATACGCGCGGGTCGCGCTCGACAAAGTCGACACACGCAGCGCCGCGTGACAGCGCTTCAATACCCAGTGCGCCGGTGCCTGCGAACAGATCCAACACCGCTTGGCCGTAAAACTGTTGGCCTAGCCAGTTGAACAACGTTTCACGCACGCGGTCTGGGGTTGGGCGCAGGCCAGGGCTGTCTAACACCGGTAGCTGGCGGCGGCGAAATTCTCCGCCAATAATGCGCAGCTTGCCAACCTGCTGAGCAGGTGCGCGGCGAGAAGTGGGTGAGCGTGAGGAGCGTTGTCGTGTCATGAAGCGGATTGTAGCGGGCTAGTTATCCAAAGTCTTGGGTTACGGTGTTAGCATAACCTTAATGTTCACTATTTTTGTCGGGTAGCACTCATGTTTGGTTTTTTTAAGCGTAAAAATAAGCAAGATCCACAGCAGACGCCTCAAGAAGAAGAGCAGCGGTTAAAAGAGCAGACCCAAGAGCAGGCTGATGAGGTGGAAATTGAGCCCGCACTTCCTCCTGAGCCTGTTGAAGAGGCCCCGCAAGCACCGGATACTTTGCCAGAGCCAGAGCCAGAGCCAGAGCCAGAGCCAGAGCCAGAGCCAGAGCCAGAGCCAGAGCCAGAGCCAGAGCCAGAGCCAGAGCCAGAGCCAGAGCCAGAGCCAGAGCCAATCGCTCCCCCTGCTGTTTTGCAGGAAAAGCCAGGGGCGGAAAAAAGTGACAAAAAAGGCTGGTTTGCGCGGATTAAATCAGGCCTGGGCAAAACCCGCGCTAATTTGACCGACGGCATCGCCGATCTGTTTTTAGGTAAAAAACAGATCGATGACGAGCTATTAGAAGACTTAGAAACGCAGCTGTTGCTGGCCGATGTCGGCATTGAAGCAACGACAGAGATCATTGGGCGCCTGGAAGCGCGCGTCTCGCGCAAAGAGCTCAATAATCCCGAAGCACTCTACCGTGGTTTGCAAGAAGAGCTGACCACTATGCTGGAGCCGGTCGCCAAACCTCTTGTGATTGAAAAACGCTCGCGCAATCAAGAGGGCAACGGGCCGTTTGTTATTTTAGTCGTCGGCGTTAACGGCGTGGGTAAAACGACCACTATAGGTAAGCTGACTCAGCGTTTTCAGCGTGAAGGTAAAAGCGTCATGTTGGCGGCTGGCGATACCTTCCGCGCCGCCGCCGTTGAACAGCTCAAAGTATGGGGCGACCGTAACCGCGTGCCGGTGATTGCCCAGCATACCGGTGCCGATAGCGCTTCGGTTATTTATGACGCGGTAGCTGCTGCCAAAGCACGCGGTGTCGATGTGCTGATTGCCGACACCGCCGGCCGGCTACATAACAAAAGCCACCTGATGGAAGAGCTGAAAAAAGTCCACCGGGTGATGCAGAAACTAGATACCAGCGCCCCTCATGAGGTGATGCTAGTACTCGATGCGGGAACTGGGCAAAACGCTATTTCTCAGGCCAGTACCTTTAACGATGCCGTGCCTATCAGCGGTATCACCTTGACCAAGCTGGATGGCACCGCCAAGGGCGGCATTATTTTCGCGCTGGCTAAGCAGCTAGGAACGCCGATTCGCTTTATTGGCGTGGGGGAGGGCATTGATGATCTTCGCCCCTTTGAGGCCAGTGATTTTGTGCATGCGCTGTTTGACCGTCAAGAGGATGATGTCAGCGCATGATCGCTTTTGAGCATGTGGGAAAGCGCTATGGCGGCCGTTTTGAAGCGCTAGCGCACCTCAATTTTCGTGTCGGTCGAGGTGAAATGGTATTTCTTACCGGCCATTCCGGCGCGGGTAAGAGTTCACTGTTGCGCTTAATCATGCGTCTTGAAAAGCCCAGTCGCGGGCGTGTCATAGTGGCCGGTCACGATATTGCCCAGCTGCATGCCAGTCAGGTGCCGTTTTATCGCCGCCAAATTGGCGTCGTCTTTCAGGACCACCAGCTGCTCTTTGACCGCAGTATTTTTCACAACGTCTCGCTGCCGCTGGATATCCAAGGGATTGAATCCCGCGAAACCGCTCGTCGAGTGCGTGCGGCGCTAGATAAGGTGGGGTTATTGCACCGTGAGAAAGCGCTGCCGATAGAGCTGTCTGGCGGTGAGCAGCAGCGGGTGGGCATTGCCCGCGCCGTGGTCAATAAGCCCGCGCTGCTGCTGGCGGACGAGCCAACGGGTAACTTAGACCCTCAGCTTTCGGCGGATATCATGGCGCTGTTCGAGGATTTTAATCGCATCGGCACCACTGTCATGATTGCTAGCCACGACCTCGCTCTGATTGCACGACTGCGTCATCGTATTCTGCGCTTGAGTGACGGTCGTCTCGTGGGCGACGAGGGGGCGCTATGAAGCCATCGGCTACTCCCAGGCGCCGCCAAGGAGCGGCGTTAAAAACGCCGCGCAGGTCGCCCGTCAAAGCACCTGATAATAAACCTTCGCAGCGAGGCGCCAGGTCGCATCAGGCGCGCTTTTCAAGCCGCCTGCGGGCCTGGGGTCGTCACCACCGCAGCATGGCAGGAGACAGCTTCTATCGCTTGGTGCGCTACCCGGTTGGCAATCTACTAACAATGCTGGCCATTGCTATTGCGCTGGTGCTGCCGGCCGCTCTCTGGCTAACGTTAGATAGCGCGCGCCTGTTAGATGCGGAGCTTGATGAGAGCGCAACGCTAACGATGTATCTAGAGTTGGCCGCTGATGACGCACAGGCTCTGCGGATTGAAGAAGCCGTCAATGCTGAGGGGAGTGTGCTTGAGACACAGTTGATCAGCGCGGACCAGGGTATGGTGGAATTTCAGCAGGCGCTGGGGCTTGATGATGCGCTGGCTGGCCTGGACGATAATCCGCTGCCGATTAGCATCGTAGTGCGACCAGAAAGCGTTGACCCTGCAGCCATGCAGCAGCTGGCTAACACGCTTGAAGCGCTTTCGGGCGTTGATGAGGTGCGAGTCGATTTAGCCTGGGTCGAGCGGCTCAGAAACTTAGCCGAGCTTGGCCGGCGCGTTGCCCTGGCGCTAGGAGCGCTGTTCGGTTTAGGGGTGCTGCTGGTGGTTGGCAATACTATTCGCTTGTCCGTAGAAAGCCGCCGCCGAGAAATTGAAGTTGTCATGCTGATTGGCGCTACTCATGCTTTTGTTCGGCGGCCATTTTTATATAGTGGCGCTTGGTACGGTGTCGGTGGCGGCCTGTTAGCACTGGGGCTACTCGGCGTGGGCAATCATTGGCTATCACTGCCGGTGGCGGCACTGGCCGCAAGCTACGGCGCGAGCTTCTCCTTGCCTCAACTTGATGTGACAGGCTCTACAATTCTGCTATCTTGCAGTACACTACTAGGCTGGTTGGGCGCTTGGCTGGCGGTGACTCGCCATCTCTCAAGTATTCGTCCAAGATGATGCCGTTGGGTGGCAAAGGCTTTGAACCTTATCCACACAATCGGGTCTGAATGTATAAGTTAATTAAGGCGTGCTACGTCAACCACGATGGTTTACAGGGGAGACCACCTGCACATGAGCACTAGTCTTCTACCGGTGGGGCAGCTTTCACCCGGCGGCGATCTGGGCGGTTATATCCGCGCGGTCAATGGTATTTCGGTATTAACGGCCGATGAAGAGCGCGAGCTTGCCTATCGTTTGCACGATGAAGGCGATTTAGAAGCCGCTCGGCGTTTAGTTATGTCGCATTTGCGCTTTGTTGTGCACATTGCCCGCAGTTATTCAGGTTATGGGTTGCCGCAAGCGGATCTAATTCAAGAAGGTAACGTTGGCTTGATGAAAGCCGTCAAGCGTTTTGATCCCAACCACGGCGTTCGGCTGGTTTCTTTTGCGGTGCACTGGATCAAAGCTGAAATACACGAATTTGTACTGCGTAACTGGCGCATTGTGAAAATCGCCACGACGAAGGCTCAGCGTAAGCTGTTTTTCAATTTGCGCAGCGCTAAGAAGCGCCTAGCATGGTTGAACAACGACGAAGTCGCCGCTATTGCTAAAGATCTCGACGTTAAGCCTGAAATTGTTCGCGATATGGAAGGCCGCCTTTCTTCTTACGACGCTGGGTTTGACGGCTCGCCGAGCGACGATGACGACAGCGCTTATCAAGCGCCGGTGCATTTTTTAGATGATGCTGCGTCAGACCCGGCAACACAGCTGGAAGACAGCAATTTCGAAGAAGACTCCACGCGTCGTTTGCAACTGGCGTTGGAAGGGCTGGACGATCGCTCGCGAGATATCTTGCAGCGCCGCTGGTTAGCCGAAAATAAAGAAACGCTGCATGATTTGGCCGGCGTTTACGGCGTGAGTGCAGAGCGTATTCGTCAGCTTGAAAAAAATGCCATGAAAAAGCTGCGCTTGAAAATGGGTGAAGATTCCATTGCTGCATAGCTAGGTTTAACTAACGTAAGTTTAAATACCGTAAGCTGCAATATCGTAAGTTGCAGTATGGTATGTGTAATACAAAAAACCGGCCCTCTTTAAAAGCAGGGCCGGTTTTTTTATGGGTAAGTTTTATGGGGCAAGGCTCGCGTCCCGTTGGCTTAGGCAGGGAGTGCGACGGCGCGTAGCAAGTGAGCCGACAACAATGACCACTGATCTTCCCAGTGCTCGGTCGGCAGGCGTTTAAAGTCACTGCGCACGTACTGCGAAATGCGTCCCTCTGCCTGGGCTGTTAGCAGGTTAGCAGCTGCCGGGGCCGGAATGGTGGGCCGCAGCCCTTCGCGAAGTTCTGCCTCGCGGAGGATCTGCTTTAGCTGCGTCTCTAGGCGCTCAAACAGCTGATTGACGCGCTGGCGCAGCCGAGCGGTTTCGCCAGTAAGCACGTCGCCCCCCATCACGCGAGCAAGGCCAGGGTTCTTTTCAGCAAAGCCTAGTAGCAGCGCAAGGATGGTGCCGCAGCGCGTGGTGGCATCGGGTACGTCTTCTAAAATGCGCGTAATCCGGGCAAAAATACTCTCTTCAATAAAGTCGATCAGCCCCTCAAACATGCGCGCTTTGCTAGGAAAGTGGCGATAGAGTGCCGCTTCGGATACTCCCACCTGGCGCGCCAGGGCCGCCGTGGTAATGCGTTTTCCGCTGTCCTCTTCAAGCATCAATGCCAGCGCCTGAAGAATTTGCTCGCGACGGCGAGGCTTTTGGTCATCACTCATAAAGTGCCCTCCGTCGCGGTTAGTACGCGTCCATTATTTGAGTGCCTACCCCAGCATTGGTGAAGATTTCTAGCAACACTGCGTGGGGGACGCGACCATCAATAATGTGTGCGCTGTTCACACCGCCTTTAACGGCATCAAGAGCGCAGCGGATTTTGGGCAGCATGCCGCCATAAATCGTGCCATCGGCGATTAGGGCATCTACCTGGAAAGTGGTTAATCCAGTAAGTACTTCGCCTTCGGCATTCATTAAGCCGGCCACATTGGTGAGCAGCATTAATTTTTCGGCATTAAGAGCTTCGGCAATCTTGCCGGCCACTAAGTCGGCATTAATGTTGTAGCTGTGGCCTTTTGCATCAACGCCGATGGGGGCAATCACCGGAATAAAGTCGCGAGCCGCGAGCATCTCGATTAGCTCGGTTGAGATCGACTCGACTTCCCCTACGTGACCAATGTCGATAATTTCAGGCGCGGTCATTTCGGGGCTTTGGTGCTCAACTTTGAGCTGGCGGGCACGAATTTGTGCGCCGTCTTTACCCGTTAAGCCTATCGCCTTGCCGCCGCTCTGGTTGATGAGATTGACGATGCTTTTATTGACCAGGCCGCCTAGAACCATCTCAACGACGTCCATGGTTTGCGAGTCGGTGACGCGCATGCCGTTCACAAAGCGTGACTCAATGTTGAGCTTTTTTAGCAGGTCGCCAATTTGCGGGCCGCCACCGTGCACCACCACTGGATTGATACCGACTTCCTTCATTAACACGATATCGCGTGCAAAGGAGTCTATCAGGGTGCTTTCAGTCATCGCATTGCCGCCGTATTTGACCACGACGGTTTTGCCGGAAAACTGTTGGATATAGGGAAGTGCTTCAGAAAGCACTTCCACAACGACCTGGGGGTCGCTACTGGCTGAACTCATTATGTTGTCCCTTGCGAACGTTTTTATGCTGATCACATTTGTGCTGATGCAGTGATAAGGGCCGTGCTTTCTTGGTGCACACGATCCCTTCGGCGCCTAGCTTTCTTCAATGGCGAGCTTAAGCTCTGGCGCGGCGCGTAATAACGCGGTGTTAAAAACAGTTTTGACGCGCGCTAGGGCGGCATCGTCTTTGCCTTCAAAGCGCATCACCAGTGCAGGCGTGGTGTTAGAGGCTCGACACAGCCCCCAGCCATCGGCATAGTCGACGCGAATGCCGTCCAGCGTGGTTTTGATACCTTCGCCGAAGTCGCCCTCGCGAGCAAGCTTATCCACGATAGAAAATTTGTTAGCGTCGGTCACCGCAATATTAATTTCCGGGGTGCTCACGTCCTGGGGGAATTGTGCGAAGAGCGTATCAGCGTCGTCAGATTGGTTAGCTAAAATCTCAATCAGTCGGGCGGCGGCATAAAGGCCATCGTCAAAACCATACCAGCGTTCTTGGAAAAAAATATGCCCGCTCATTTCACCTGCCAGTAGGGCGCCCGTTGCTTTCATGCGCGCCTTGATCAGCGAGTGCCCGGTGCGCCACATTTCCGGTTCGCCGCCTGCTTCGCTGATTACTTTCACCAGGTTGCCCGTGGACTTAATGTCAAAAATGACCTTGGCGCCAGGCTGGCGAGTGAGCATGTCGGTGGCAAATAGCATCAGTAGATGATCGGGAAAAACTAGCTGGCCGTGAGGCGTCACAACGCCTAGACGATCGCCGTCACCATCGAAGGCAAGGCCAATATCAGCGCTGGTTTCGTGAACCTTGCGTATCAGATCTTGCATGTTCTCCGGCTTGCCAGGGTCCGGGTGGTGATTGGGAAAGTTGCCGTCGATCTCAGCAAACAATGGAATTGTCTCCACGCCTAGGCGCGACAGCAGCTGTGGCCCCAGCTCTCCGGCGACGCCGTTGCCGCAGTCGACAACGGCTTTTAGCGGCCTACTGAGGCGAACATCGCCTAAAATACGCGCTAAGTACGTTTCGCGAATATCTTGCTGAGTGATGCTGCCTTGGCCCTCTACTAGCTCGCCCGACTGGATGCGCTCGAACAGGGCAGTGATGGCATCGCCGGAAAGCGTCTCGCCGCCCAGCACAATTTTAAAGCCATTATAATCTGGCGGATTGTGGCTGCCGGTCACCATGACGCCCGACTGGGTACCCTCTAGCAGATGCGTAGCAAAGTAAAGCACCGGGGTGGGCACCATGCCAATGTCGATGACGTTGCGCCCTGCAGCGTTTAGACCACGCATTAAGGCCGCTTGCAGCCGCGCGCCGGAAAGACGCCCGTCGCGGGCCACCACCACCGTGGACTCACCGCGTGCGGCCGCCTCGGAGCCCACAGCGCGGCCAATCATCTCGACCGTGCTTTCTGTCAGCGTGTCGTCAACAATGCCGCGAATGTCGTAGGCGCGAAAAATCGAAGCGGGTACGGTTTGTGCATTCATAAGGCTTCCTAGCTAAACGCAACATGCGTTGCTCATCGCGGCGTTATCCGCCAAATGCTACTGACTGCCGGTGCTGCCAAATCCTGCGCTGCCGCGTGAAGAATCTTCAAAAGCGTCCACAAGAGAGAGTTCGGCCTGTACAACAGGCACAAGCACATACTGTGCTAGACGCTCAAAGGGCGCGAGCGTAAACGCGCTTTGGCCACGGTTCCAGACAGAAATCATCAGCTCACCCTGATAATCAGAGTCGATTAAGCCGACCAAGTTACCCAGTACGATGCCGTGCTTATGCCCCAGACCCGAACGCGGCAAAATCATGCCCGCAAGGGCAGGGTCTTCAATATAGATGGCAATGCCGGTGCGTACGAGCTGACATTCGCCGGGGGCTAATGTTAGCGGCTCATCTAGCAGGGCGCGAAGATCCATGCCTGCGGAGCCTTCGGTGGCATACGTTGGCAAATAGTCGTTTAGTCGCTCATCCAGCAGTTTGCACTGTAGCCGAGGTCGGGCGGTCATAGGATGTCTCCAGAAGCGGTGTTAGATGATTTTTCAGCTGTGTGTGTCGCTAGTAGGGCGAGCGCTTGACGAATAATGGTGCCAGCCAGCTGTGTTTTTGGCTGGGGCGCTTCTGATCGACTTTCAACGCCTTGAGGCGTGCGCCACAGTAGCCAAGCAGCGTTCTGGTCGCTGCCAAAGCCAAGGCCGGCTAAAGAGACGTCATTAGCGACGATCATGTCCAGCCCTTTGCGCTGCAGCTTGTCACGTGCGTAGCGCTCGATGTCCTGGGTTTCGGCAGCAAAGCCGACCACAAGCGGACGCTGCTCAGCAGGCAGTGCCGCGACGCTGGCGATAATGTCAGGGTTTTTTACCAGGGTCAGGGTAAGCGTATCACCCGCTTCCTGTTTTTTGAGTTTGTGCTCGGCGGGGGCCGCGGCGCGATAGTCGGCGACGGCGGCACAGCCAATAAACAGCGCGGCGCGGGGCGCTAGCCGCTGAGTCTCGGCGTGCATCTGTTCGGCAGACTCTACGTCAATACGCGTGACGCCTTTTGGTGTGGGTAGCTCAACTGGACCGCTGATTAGCGTCACGTTGGCGCCTTCAAGCGCCGCCGCAGCGGCCAGCGCGAAGCCCATTTTCCCCGAGCTGTGATTGGAGAGGTAGCGCACGGGGTCGAGCGGCTCACGGGTAGGGCCCGCCGTAATAACAATATGAGGAGCACTCGCTGCAGGGCGTGGCGTGGCGGGAGATGCCATAAATAGGTCGACAATCGCGCTAAAAATCGCGTCAGGCTCGCTCATGCGGCCAGGGCCGACATCGCCACAGGCTTGATCGCCGGCAGCGGGGCCTATCAGTTGCCATTTGTCGTTTTCCAACTGCGCTACGTTGCGCTGTGTGGCGGGATGGCGCCACATGGCTTGGTTCATCGCCGGGGCAATGAGTTTAGGCGCATCAGACGCTAAACACAGCGTAGTGAGCAGGTCGTCGGCCATGCCGTGTACTAGACGTGCGATCAAGTCGGCGGTGGCCGGTGCAATCAGCACGACATCTGCCCAGCGCGCTAGCTCAATATGCCCCATGCCCGCTTCGGCCTCAGGGTCGAGCAAGGACGTGCGCACCGGCTCGCCAGAAAGCGCCTGCAGCGTTAGTGGCGTAATAAACGCCTGTGCCCCGCTGGTCATCACCACGCGTACCTCGCAGCCTGCTTGCTTAAGCAAGCGCACCAAAAGAGCGCTTTTATAGGCCGCGATACCCGCGCTAACCCCTAGCAGCACGCGCTTTCCCGTGAGCGTCGACGCCTTGTCAGGCGCGCTTATTGAAGTACCAGAAGCCATGAGCAGTGATCCACGTCAGCGTTCGTGAGGAGGCTTACCATACCATTGGCATCGTGATTTGGCATGCTAGGGGTAAACAAGGTTAAGCTAGCATTATCCGGGCTAGTTTTAATGAGGTTTGTCTGTGGGCGGCTATTCTCAATAAGGCGGATATCAATACGCACAAAAAAGATGAAGGCAGGAAGGTGTCATGGGAATCAATCACTGGCCGGAAGGTGAGCGGCCTCGAGAGAAATTATTAAATAACGGCGCTCAGGCGCTTTCCGACGCAGAGCTACTGGCGATTTTCCTGCGCGTTGGCGTGCAAGGGCGCTCGGCGGTTGATTTAGCGCGAGACCTGCTCAGCAGCTTTGGCGGCTTGCGGCCCCTGCTAGAGGCTAATCAGGCAAGCTTTTGCGCCGCGCATGGATTGGGCAGTGCTAAGTATGCCCAGCTTCAGGCGACGCTTGAGTTGTCGCGACGTCATTTGGCCAGTCAGTTGGCACGCGGCAATGCGCTAACGTCACCTGCCTTGGTACGTCACTATTTGAGTTCACAGCTGCGCCATTTAGGGCATGAAGAATTTGCGGTGCTTTTTTTAGATACTCAGCACCGAATTATTCGCTATGAATCGCTGTTTCGCGGTACCCTAGACAGCGCATCTGTTTACCCCCGCGAAGTTGCCAAGCGCGCGTTAGAACTTAGCGCTGGCGCCGTTATCCTGGCTCACAACCACCCCTCTGGCGTGGCAGAGCCAAGCGATGCTGACCGACGTATTACGGAACGTTTAAAAGACGCTCTCGCACTGTTTGACGTGCGCGTGCTGGATCATTTCGTGGTGGGGGATGGAGACGTGGTCTCTTTTGCCGAGCGTGGCTGGCTATAAGCTCAATTGGTGCATCGTTCTTAGCCGCTAAGAGATTCGCGGTGTAGAACATGGCGCCATCCTTGTTTTGCTAAGTTTTGTGAGCAAAAAGGCTGTTTTTTAGCCTTTTGGGTCGGTTTAGCTTGCTGCTAGTCAGGTGCTCTGGTATAAAGTGCCACCTTTAAACTTGGGTTGAATAACGGATTTGGATAAAGCTTGGCCGGTTAACCGCGTCGACGCCTTCCTTGCTCCGGTTTGCCCGACAGTTTTGAACACTCAGGTTATTATATCCTGGCCAAGCAGTTGAGAGGCTCTCATGTCCAAAGTATGTCAGGTTACCGGTAAGCGTCCGGTAACTGGAAATAACGTTTCACACTCAATGCGTAAGACACGTCGTCGTTTCTTGCCAAACCTGCACACCCATCGTTTTTGGGTTGAGTCTGAAAACCGCTTCGTCAAGCTGCGCGTTTCTACCAAAGGAATGCGCATTATTGATAAAAACGGTATCGACGCAGTTTTGGTTGGTATTCGTAAGCGCGGCGACGCTATCTAAGCCAGCTTTTGGCCAAGCGTTTCGGACCAAGCATTTTGGAAGGATTAAACCATGCGCGATAAAATCAAGTTGGTGTCTAGTGCCGGTACAGGTCACTTCTACACCACTGATAAAAACAAGCGGAACACGCCGGACAAGTTCGAATTCAAAAAATTCGATCCGGTCGTCCGTAAGCACGTTATGTACAAGGAAGCTAAGATCAAGTAATCGCTGTTGCGATGAAGATCGGCTTTCACTGCAGGCTAGCGCCTGTTCAAAAACCCGGCCCCAAGCCGGGTTTTTGCATGCATGTCTTTCATGTTACATGCGTCTCTTTGCCACTTTCACAAGGCTGTCATCAATAGGCCGGTACAGTGTCCAAATATGCCCGAACTCCCCGAAGTTGAAACGACCCGACGCGGGATAGCCCCCTATATTGAGGGCCAGGAAATTACCGAGGTGTTGGTGCGGCAGCCACGGCTGCGTGTGCCGGTGCCAGAGGATCTCGCTGAGAGGTTGGTGGGCGCGCGGATTGGCGTGTTGACGCGACGTGCTAAATATTTGCAGATCCCCATTCACGCTGGCCAAGCGCCAGAAGGCGAACGTGATACCGCGCAACAAGCGGATGCAACGCTGCTATGGCATCTAGGTATGTCGGGTAGCCTGCGTATTGCTAGGGTGGGGGACTTGCCTAAAAAGCATGACCATGTCGATGTGGTGACTGCCAGCGGCTATGTGTTGCGCTACCATGATCCTCGCCGCTTTGGCTTTGTGGATTGGCAGCAAGAGGATGCAGCGCTGGATAAGCGCCTTGCGCACTTAGGACCAGAGCCGCTGTCTGATGCGTTTAACGGTAAATGGCTATACACGCTCTCGCGCAACAAGCGGGTGGCGGTTAAGCCGTTTTTGATGGATAACCAGGTAGTGGTTGGCGCCGGGAATATTTACGCGGCCGAGGCGTTATTTATGGCCGGTATTGATCCACGGCGCGCAGCGGGCCGCGTGTCCCTCGCGCGCTATCAGCAGCTGGCGGTAGCGGTAAAAGAGGTGCTGGCCGCTGCGATTACTCAAGGCGGCACTACGCTACGCGATTTTGTGAGCGGCCAGGGTGAGCCGGGCTACTTTGCCCAGCGCCTGAAGGTTTACGGGCGCCATGGCCAGCCGTGCTTTCGCTGTGGTGCTGAACTGCGCCGCATTACGCTTGGCCAGCGCGCCAGCGTGTTCTGTCCCGGCTGCCAGCACTAATGGCCGCCCCTAATACTGTTGTTTTGCACCTCAAATGATTGCCCTATTCAAGTTTGTTGCCATGCCTAGGTTTTATTAAGCCTAAGATTTTCTAAGCCTCAGGTTTTTCAAGCCTAAGTTTTAAGGCAACGTTTTAAGACAAAGCGCTAAAACAGCGCTTTTGGAGATTTTTGTGACCCAACGCCTGCGCCTAAATAAACACGCTGACCGCCGCCTTAAAGCGGGACATCTTTGGATCTACTCCAACGAGGTCGATATTAAAGAGACGCCGCTGAAAAACTTTGCGGCAGGCGAAACCGCTCTGGTAGAAGCTTCCAACGGCAAAGTCATGGCGGTGGCGTATGTGAATCCTCATTCGCTTATTGCGGCGCGGGTCATGTCACGCGATCCCGAAATGCGCTTGGACCGCTCGCTGTTTGTGCACCGCTTTAACCAAGCGCTTGCTCTGCGCCAGCGCCTGTATGACCAGCCCTATTACCGCTTGATCCACGGCGAAGGGGATCTGCTGCCAGGTTTGGTGGTTGATCGCTTTGGCGATGTGGTCGTCGTTCAGCTCAATACTGCCGGCATGCAGGCATTGGCAGATGAGATCGTTGATGCGCTGGAAAAAGTCATCAAGCCTGAAGTGATCGTCTTCCGTAACGATACCGGCGGGCGTCGTCAGGAAGGGTTAGAGGCTCACGTTGAAGTGATCAAAGGCGTTTTGCCTGACGAAGTCTTGCTTGAAGAGAACGGCGCGCGCTTTGCTGTGCCGGTTATTAACGGCCAGAAAACCGGCTGGTTCTTTGACCACCGGGTGAACCGCGAGTGGCTCAATCGCCAAGTGTCGGGTAAGCGCGTACTGGACGTGTTCAGCTACGTGGGTGGCTGGGGTGTTCAGGCCGCGGTTCACGGTGCCAAAGATGTGCTGTGCTTAGACTCTTCCAAGACAGCGCTTGAGCAAGTGGCTCGCAACGCCGAGCTGAACGGTGTTCAGGAGCAGGTTGCCGTGGGTGAGGGCGATGCTTTTGAAGCCCTGGCGGCTTTGAAAGCAGACGGTGAGCAATTTGATGTCATCGTGCTTGATCCGCCTGCGTTTATCAAAAAGCGCAAAGATATTCCCAACGGCGAGCGTGCCTATGCCCGCTTAAACCGCGAAGCTATGCGCCTACTGGGTCGCGATGGCCTGCTGATGTCCGCCTCGTGCTCTATGCACTTGGCGAATGATCGGCTAATGGATGTCGTGCGTGGCGCGGTACGCCACCAAGACCGTCAAGGCCAGGTGATTTTCCAGGGCCACCAAGGGCCTGATCACCCGGTACACCCGGCTATCCCAGAAACGTCTTACCTAAAAGCACTCGGCGTGCGTGTGTTCCGCGATTAATCGAAAGGAAAAAGCTAATGGAGTGGGCGCTGCCTGATCCCTTCATGATTGATATCCGCGTGGCTGATGAGGCGATTGACGCCTATCAGCACGCCAACAACAGCGAGTATCTGCGCTGGGTTGAGCAGATCAGTTGGGCGCACTCGGAGGCGCTCGGGCTGTCGCTTGAGCGTTATCGTAAGCTTGATCGTGCCATGGTGGTTCATCGCCACGAGCTGGACTATCTCGCGCCCGCCTTTGCAGGCGACGAACTGCTGTTGGCGACCTGGATTGTCGATTGTGATGAGCGGTTCAGTTTGACCCGGCGTTTTCAGCTTAAGCGACCGCGGGATGGCAAAACGTTGCTAAACGCACGCACGCGCTTTGCCTGTGTCGCGCTTAGTACGGGGCGGCCCAAGCGGCTGCCCGATGAGTATCGGCGTATCTATGGCGGCGCGGTGGTGGTGGAGTGACGCAGGGACAAGTTGAATTTTTCGTGTAGAAACGGCATTCGCTAGATTTTTCTCCTAAAAAACGCCTTAACCGGCGTTTTTTTTGTTTTTATTTTCTGGGCTGGTGGTCAACGTTAGGGGTGATGTAGTTTGCCTAACAGAGCTAATTTTTCTGCTGAGCGCCGACGTTACATAAAAAAGGAAGCCGCCAATGAATATCGCCATCCCTAAAGAAATTAAAAATCATGAATATCGAGTGGCTTTAACACCCGCCGGCGCACGCGAGCTAGTCGAGCGTGGCCATCACGTCAGTGTTCAGGCCGGTGCCGGTGAGGGTGCGGGATTTGCGGATGACGACTATCACGCCGCCGGAGCGCAGATAGAAACCGATGTAGAGGCGCTGTGGCGCGGTGCAGAGCTGATTCTTAAGGTCAAAGAGCCTCAGTCGGAGGAGGTGGCACGGCTCACCGCGAAGCATACGCTGTTCACCTACCTACATCTTGCCGCTGAACAAACGCTTACCTGTGGGCTGATGGAAAGCGGCGCGACCTGTATCGCCTATGAAACCATTACCGACGCGCGTGGCGGCCTGCCGCTGCTGGCGCCGATGAGCACGGTGGCCGGTCGAATGGCCGTTCAGGCCGGTGCGCACAGCCTAGAAAAAGCCCAGGGGGGCGCTGGCGTGCTGCTGCCCGGTGTCCCTGGCGTTGCGCCGGGCAAAGTGACCGTGATTGGGGGAGGCGTGGTCGGCGAAAACGCGGCCCGTATGGCGCTGGGGCTAGGTGCTGACGTCACCATTCTGGATAAGTCGCTGGCCCGGCTAGAAGTGCTGGACGATCGTTACCAGGGGCGCATTAAAACGGTTTATTCAACTACCGACGCATTAGACAGCGCTGTGCGTGAGTCCGATATGATCATTGGCGCAGTGCTGGTGCCTGGTGCGGCCGCTCCCAAATTAATCACTCGGAATATGCTGGCTAATATGAAGCCCGGCAGCGTATTGGTCGATGTCGCGATTGACCAGGGCGGTTGTTTTGAAACCAGCAAACCCACGACGCACGCCGAGCCGACCTACATCGTTGATGGCATTGTGCACTACTGCGTGGCCAATATGCCCGGTGCGGTAGCGCGGACCTCTACCCAAGGGCTAACCAATGCAACGCTGCCGTTTGTGATTGCGCTGGCAGATAAAGGCTGGCAGCAGGCGCTGCGTGATGACCCGCATTTTCTGCCGGGCCTTAATGTCCATGCCGGGCGAGTGACGTACCCTGCGGTGGCGCAAGCGTTTGGTCTTGATGGTGTTGATCCCGCCAGCGTCATCAGCGCCAGTTAAACCGTCCACCCGCTGGCCGTCGGTTTAATAGTGCGGAGGCAGCTCATCCTCAGGGCGTCGGCCACCCTGGGGCTCGCTATCTTGGAGTGCCTGATGTTGCTCGCGCAGGCGTTCGCGCATTAGCCCACTGAGCTGCTCTAATTTTTCCAGGCGCCGCTCCTGTTGCACGACCGCTTGGTCTAGCGTGTCCAGCCAGTGTTCTTGGTAGGCGAGACGACTTTCTAACGATTCAAGAAGTTGAGTTAGCTCAGCAGGCGTTAATTCGTGGGTCATGATAACATTGCAGCCTTATGTAGTAGTATGCCGGTGCTATTGGGAGTGGGCCTGATAGTTCGGGTATTGTCCTTCGTCTGTTACCCATACAACAAGAGAGCTTTCTTTTTCTATGAACCCAAAAGTTGTGTTTCGCTGTTTCTTAATCAGTGTATTACTGTCCGCCCCCACGCCATTTCTGCTGGCGGGGATTGTTCATCTAACCGATAGTGCGCTCGCTGAGCTATGGTTGGCCGAGTTAGCCATCAGTGGTATGAGCGGTGTGTATATTGCCGTTGCTATAGGGTGTTTTATTGTTTTGTTCCTCGGCACCTTGGCATCAGCGGCGCTTGCGCCTTCAATGGTGGCGTCAGACGCTATGGCACGCTCCAAGTCAGCGTCGCGCCCGCCCCAGGCGGCTCCTTTGGAAGATGATGAGGAAGAAGACATCATCGACCCCAATGATGGCCGTGAAGAAGGTGATGTAAAGTGGTTCAACACTAACAAAGGTTACGGTTTTATTACCCGCGACAATGGCGAAGACGTATTTGTACATTTTCGCGCCATTCGTGGTCGTGGCCCGCGTATGTTGGCAGAAGGTCAAATTGTGCGTTACCACGTGATAAAAAATGAGCGTGGCCTGCAAGCTGACGATGTGAGTATTATCGAGTAGGTTTAACCACTTATTTGATAGCAAACGACCCCGCCTTGGCGGGGTCGTTTGCGTTTAGCTCGTTGGGTGGTTTAGTGAGCCTGATATCAGCGGCCCGAATCTGGCCACGCAATTTCACCTTCTTTGCCGCCCGGGAATACTTGCCAAAAGCGATCAGGGTCATCGCCAGGATGCCAGCCGCCTAGCGAGCAGCGCACCTCGGTTTGCAGCGCTTCGGCTGCCTGCTGGGCGCAGTCTTGGTCGGTTAGCCAGGGGGTATGGTTGCTATCAAACCAAAGGCTAGCAAACCCATCCGCAGCCCTATCAACCAATAAAACCGGTACACAGTCGCCCTGATATTGGCCGCGGGTTTTCCACTGGCCTTTACCGGCTGGGCTAAGCGGCGGTGCTATCAGCGAGCTTTTAAGCCACGCATTGAGTGCGTCAAGCGAAATGCTCTTCAGGTAAATTTCTATATCGGGGTAACGCTCCATCATACGTTTGCCTCGCCGGGTGTGAGCAGCGCCTGTAGCGTGGCTTCGTAAATCCGGCTTAAATCGTCTAGATCGCTGGCGCGAACGCGCTCATTGACCTTGTGGATGGTATCGTTAAGCGGTCCTAGCTCGACCACTTGCGCGCCCAGGGTGGCAATAAAGCGGCCATCAGACGTGCCGCCGCTGGTTGAAAGCGTGGGCCTCAGGCCAGTCACCGCTTCAACACCTTTAATGGCCGCATCGACAAGCTCGCCTTCTGCAGTCAAAAATGGCTCGCCATTGAGCGTCCAGTCTACCTGATACTCAAGCGCATGCTGGTCCAAAATAGCGTGTGTGCGCGTTTTGAGCTCCTCGTGCGTCACCTCGGTGGAAAAGCGGAAGTTAAATACCACCTCCACGTCGCCAGGAATCACGTTGGTGGCGCCTGTGCCCGCTCGAAGGTTAGATATTTGAAAGCTGGTGGCCGGGAAGAAATCGTTGCCAGCGTCCCAGTGCTCGTTGATGAGCGCCGTTAGCGCAGGCATCGCTTGATGAATAGGGTTGCGCGCTAAATGCGGGTAAGCCACGTGGCCTTGAATGCCTTTGACGTGCAGTACGCCGCCGAGCGAGCCGCGGCGCCCGTTTTTAATCACATCGCCCAGGCGCTCAGTAGAGGAAGGCTCGCCGACGATGCAATAATCAAGGCGTTCATTGCGCTCGCGTAAATGCTCAACCACCGCACGGGTGCCATCCACTGCGGGGCCCTCTTCGTCGGAGGTAATCAGAAAGGCAATTCGCCCATCGTGCTGAGGGTAGCGGGTAACAAAACGCTCAACCGCTGTCAGCATTGAGGCCAGGCTGCCTTTCATATCGGCAGCGCCGCGGCCGCAGAGCATGCCCTCGTCGTCGATACAGGGTTCAAATGGCGGATGCTGCCAATTGATATGCGGGCCGCTGGGGACCACGTCGGTATGCCCCGCGAACGCTATGACGGGGCCGTGATGGCCGCGTATTGCCCAAAAATTTTGCACATCGCCAAACTGCAGGCTCTCAATATGAAAACCGAGCGCTTCTAAGCGCTCGATCATCAACGGCTGGCAGCCCTCGTCGTCTGGCGTGACCGACGCACGGCGCAGCAGCTCAAAGGCGAGCGTGAGCGTGGGCGACAGTGATTCAGGCTCAGTTATGGGCATGCAGCGCCTCGTTGAGGGCGATCGCACTTTTATTGGTCAGGCACTCAATGCGGCCACTTTGTGAATTGCGGCGCCATAGCAGGTCATCTTGGCCGGCTAACTCGCGCGCAGCGATGGTATCCACTTCTTGGCCTTGCTCATCCAAAAGCGTAATTTTAGACCCCGCGGTGATATACAGGCCTGCTTCTACCGTGCAGCGGTCGCCTAGCGGAATGCCGATGCCTGCGTTGGCGCCGATCAAACAGCCTTCGCCGACCTTAATAACCATATTGCCGCCGCCGGAGAGCGTGCCCATGGTCGAACAGCCGCCGCCAAGGTCAGAGCCTTTGCCGATCATGACGCCGGCTGAAATACGGCCTTCAACCATGCCAGGGCCTTCAGTGCCGGCATTGAAGTTGACGAAGCCTTCGTGCATGACGGTGGTGCCTTCACCCAAATAAGCGCCCAGACGCACGCGGGCGGTGTCAGCAATGCGAATGCCGGTGGGCACCACGTAGTCGGTCATTTTGGGGAACTTGTCAACGCAGTCAACGGACAGCGCGCGGCCGGCCATGCGCGCCTTCAGGCGGCGCGTTGGTAGCTCTTCAATATCAATCGCGCCTTCGTTGGTCCAGGCGATATTGCGCAGCAGGCCAAACATGCCGGTGAGATCGAGGCCATGAGGCTTGACTAGGCGATGCGACAGTAGGTGCAGCTTTAAATACACCTCAGGCACGGTTTGCGGAGCTTGGTCTGTGTCCAGGAACATGGCTACCAGCGGGCGCTGGCTGGCAGAAAGCGCTTCAGCAAGCTCCGCTTGGGCAGAATGGCCGGCGGCTTCTAACGCCTTGGCCAGCCGCGTGCAGTCTTCGGGTAGAAAGCTGATGGCGGCATTGCCCTTAGGCGCATCTAGCGCTTGTTGCGCGGCCTCCACCAGACTCGCTTCTGGGTTGAACAGTGGCGCCGGGTAATAAATTTCCAGCCAGTTGCCCTGAGTGTTTTGAGTGCCGATTCCAAGCGCAAAGCTCAGCATAAGTCGTCGTCCTGTGGTTAGGGAAAAGGGTCGTAAAAATAAACAGTGTGTGGCCGCGGCTAGCCGCGTAGCTGGTCGTAATCGCCCTCGCGATAGCCGACTAAAATGGTGGCGTCGTCTACTTCGAGCAGCGGCCGCTTAAGCAGCGTCGGATGTTTGATCAGCAGTTGGCGAGCCGAGTTGGCGTCGTAGTTTTTCTCCTCATCGGAAAGCTCGCGCCAGGTTTTGCTGCGCTTATTGATTGCCTCCACTAGTGCTACGCGCTCAAGGATGTGCTCAAGCAAGCTCGCTGAAAGGCCATCTTTGCGTAAATCATAGCTTTTAAAGGCAATACCTTTCGCTTCTAAATCTTTTTGTGCCTTACGGCAAGTGTCGCAATTATTGATAATGTAGAGCGTTCGCATACGACCTCCAAGAACGTTAAATAAGGGCGCGGTGAGTAATCACTGTTAACCGAGCTCTATCAGCTGGCGAATTCGCTGGGCCGCTTCAAGCGTGGGCGCTAACTCAGCGACCAGCGCTAATCGCAAACGGCCGGCTCCGGGATTTTTGCCACTTCTGCCGGTACGGCCCATTAGGCTGCCGGGCAAAACGCTCACGTGCTGCTCAGCGAATAGGCGTTGGGTAAAGGCGATGTCGTCACCGCCCGGTACCGCAGGCCATAGATAAAAACTAGCCTTTGGCGCCGGAAAGTCCATTACGGGTGCGAGTACACCGGTAACGGCGCTAAACTTTTCGCGATAGGCGTCGCGATTCGCGCGCACGTGGTGTTCATCCTGCCAGGCGGCGATAGAAGCATGTTGCAGTGGTAGCGACATTGCGCAGCCGTGATAGGTACGGTAGCGCTTAAAGGGCGTCAGTAATGCCGCATCGCCCGCCACAAAGCCAGAGCGCAGCCCTGGCAAGTTGGAGCGTTTGGAAAGCGAATGAAAGACGACGCAGCGCCGGTAATCGTCGCGCCCAAGCTCTGCGCAGGCCTGCAACAGGCCGGGCGGTGGGGCGGCTTCGTCAAGATACAGCTCCGAGTAGCATTCATCGGAGGCGATAATAAAATCATGTTCATCAGCCAGCGCAATCAGCTGCTTGAACTCATCAAGAGGCGTGACCGCACCGGTAGGGTTGCCCGGCGAGCAAATAAAGACGATCTGCACCTCGCGCCACGTGGCGGCGGGCACCGCGCTAATGTCGGGTCGAAAGCCATTCTCAGCGGTGCAGTCCAGGTAAAGCGGCTCGCCACCGGCTAACAGCGTCGCGCCTTCGTAAATCTGATAAAACGGATTGGGTACGGCAACTTTGGCCGGGCGGGTGCGGTCCAGCGCCGCCTGAACAAAGGCGAAGATAGCTTCTCGCGTGCCGTTAACCGGCACTACGTGGCGCTCGCTATCCAGCTCGCGCAATTGAAAACGCTGGGCTGCCCAGGCAGCAATCGTTTGGCGCAGTGCAGGCAGGCCGTTAGTGGCCGGGTAGCGGGCCATTTCCAGCTGATGCGCCACCATGGCTTCCAGCGCTGCGGGGTAGGGGGCGTGCTGGGGTTCGCCAATCGTCAGCGAGATAGGTGCGATCTCAGCCGGTGGGGTGAGCGCTGCCTTGAGCGCGGCCAGCTTTTCAAACGGGTAGGGATGCAGGGCGTCAAGGTCGGCGTTCATGATATGTCCGTTGATGGCGTGGCGGGCGTAGACCGACAATTATAAGCAAGCCCCAGTGTTGGCTCAAACCTTACTGGGCTTGCAGAGCATTCTAAACCCCTAATACTTCTATTAAGCGCTCGCGCAGCTGCTGCTGGCGCTCGGGGTCAGTAAGCGGCTCACCTGCTTTGGTGGTAATGAAAAATACGTCTTCTACGCGCTCGCCTAGCGTGGCAATTTTTGCCGCAGAAAGCGCGATGTCCTGCTCCATAAAAATACGCCCTACTCGGGCCAACAGGCCGGGGCGGTCGGGGGCCGTTAGCTCTAGCAGGGTGCGCTCGTTGGCCGGGTCTTGCTCTATAATGACCTCCGTGGGTACCTTGAAATGCTTGAGCTGACGCGGCGTATGGCGGGTGACAATGTTGGGGTAGTCGTCAGGGTCATCGAGCTCTTCGACTAAATGCTGGCGCATCTCTTCGATGTACGCAGGATCGCGGATTGGCTGGCTGTGGCTATCGAGGACGATAAAGGTATTTAGCGTCCAATCGTTGTGGGAAGTGGCGATGCGCGCATCGTGAATCGAAAGCCCCAGCTGCTCCATGGCGGCCGCGGTGGCGGCGAATAAATCATCCACCGAGCGGGTGTGGATAAACACCTTGGTGCCGCCTTCGGCCATGTCTGCTGTGGGCGCGCTAATCAGTACCAGCGGTAGCGGTGACTGGTTGTGATTGAGGATGCCCTGGGTTTGCCAGACAATTTCACTCGGCGCGTACTGCAGAAAGTAGTCTTCCCCAAGCGAGTCCCAAAGCTGGTCAATTTGCCCACGATTGACGCCAATGGTTTGTAGCAGCGAACGCGCTTCTGTTTTCGTCTCGCGTACCCAGTCGTCACGGTCCGGTGGATTGTTCAGGCCGCGGCGCAGGGCGCGCTTGGTTTCGGCGTGAAGTTGGCGCAGCAGCGATGCACGCCAGCCGTTCCACAGCGTAGGGTTAGTGGCATTGATGTCGGCGACGGTGAGCACATACAGATAATCTAGGCGGGTCTCATTGCGCACTATTAAAGCGAAATCGCGAATCACGTCAGGATCGGTAATGTCGCGCTTTTGTGCCGTCATCGACATCAGCAGGTGGTGCTCGACAAGCCAGCTAACAAGGTTGGTGTCATGCAGCGATACGTGATGCTTTTGGCAAAACTGCTCCACGTCGCGAGCGCCGATTTCCGAGTGATCGCCGCCGCGCCCCTTGCCGATATCGTGGAACAGGCCGGCAATCCACAGTAGCTCCAGCTTTGGCAGCTGAGGTATTAGCGCAGCCGCTACCGGGAAGTCGTCCTTGGCGTCCGATTTGCGGAAGCCGTGCAGAAACTTAAGCAGCCGCAGCGTGTGGGCATCGACGGTATAGATATGAAACAGATCGTGCTGCATGAGACCTACCGCGCGGCCAAATTCAGGCAGATACTTGCCTAAAATGCCGTAGCGGTTCATGCGGCGCAGCTGGCGCGGTACGTTGCCAGGGGCGCGCATGATGGCCATGAATAGCCGCTGATGGCGAGGCTCGTCACGATAGTGGTCGTCAATTTGATGGCGGTGATCGCGAATCAACCGGATCGTATCTGCGCGAACCCCTTCAATTTCAGGGTGCTGGGCCATGAGAAGAAACAGTTCCAGCATGGCCGCGGGTTGCTCGCGAAACAAGGTGCGTGAGCGCGCTTGAATGTAGCCGCCTTTGGTCTCAAAGCGCTCGTTGAGCTTGACGGTTTCTAGGGCCTCTTTGCCACGCAGAATGACCTCGTCAAAATGCTGTAGCAGCATGTCGTTAAGGCCTGCGAGCGCGGTGACATGCCGGTAGTAGCGTTTCATGAATTGCTCAACCGCCAGGCGTTCCGGCGTATCGCGAAAGCCAAACATGTCGGCAATAGTGCGCTGGTGGTCAAACAGCAGGCGGTCTTCAGCGCGGTCGGTGAGCATATGCAGGGCATAGCGTACCTGCCATAAAAACGCCTGGCCCTGGCTGAGAATGCGCAACTCGGCATCATTCATAAACCCTTTGGCCACGATGTCCGTGTACTGCTCAGTATCAAAATGGCGTTTAGCGACCCAGCCGATCATTTGGATATCGCGCAGACCGCCTGGGGAGCTTTTAAGGTTGGGCTCCAAGTGGTATTCAGAGTTGTTGTAGCGGTAGTGGCGAGATATTTGTTCCTGCCATTTGGCCTCGAAAAAATGATCGGCGGGCCAAATGTTGCTGGCGCTTAAGCGCTGCTGCATAACGACACGCAGGCTTTCGGGGCCTGCGATTAGGCGCGATTCGAGCAGGTTAGTAATGACCGTCACATCGGCTTTTGCTTCTCGCTCGCAGTCGTTGAGTGAGCGCACGCTATGGCCAATTTCAAGGCCGATATCCCACAAGAAAGTGATAAACGCGGTGAGCGGCTCGCGGTAAGCGGTGTCATCGTCCTGTGCCAGCAGCAGGAGCAGATCGATATCCGAGTGAGGGTGTAGCTCACCCCGGCCGTAGCCACCTACCGCGACCAGCGCGATACCGTCATCGGGCCACGTTTGCAGTGCCCAGGCGATTGCCAGCAGTTGGTCTAGGTACCAGGCGCGGCCGCGCACCAGGTTGCGAATATCCGCACCGGCACGGAACTGGTCATCTAGGCGCGCCTGTAGCTCGCGCAGGGCCGCCTTAAACGGGGCAATCGGTGAGCGCGAACCTGCAAGCTCCGCGCGAAAGGCGTGCAGGTCGTAAAGCGAGGTGTCCGGTTCAAACCGGTAGTGGTGTAGAAGCATCAGTTGGGCAAAAAGCTGAAGTCTTCTTCGCTACGTGCAGTCAGCACTTCAACGCCAGACTCAGTGACCAGCAGCGTATGTTCCCACTGGGCAGAAAGGCTGCGGTCTTTGGTGACAGCCGTCCAGCCATCGCGCAATACTTTGGTTTTGTAACCGCCAACGTTGATCATCGGTTCGATCGTGAAGCACATGCCCGCCGCGAGTTTGATGTCGGCATCCGGCGCGTAGCCATCGTAGTGTAAAAACTGTGGCTCTTCGTGAAACTCGGCACCCAGCCCGTGGCCGCAGAAATCGCGGACGACCGAATAGCCGTTTTCTTCAGCGTGCTTTTGAATCACCCGCGCGAGTTCAGAAAGGCGCACGCCGGGTTTTACTAATTCGATGCTTTTATACAGGCACTCTTGAGTGATGCGACTTAGTCGCTCGCCCTGAATGTTCTCACCGATAATGAACATAACGCTGGAGTCACCGTGATAACCCGCAGGGGTCTTAACGGTGATATCCAGGTTCATGATGTCGCCTTTTTTCAGCGTCTTGGCATCGTCGGGAATGCCGTGGCACACCACGTGATTCAGCGAGGTGCAGGTTGCCTTGGGAAAGCCATGGTAGTTCAGCGGCGCAGGGATTGAGCCTAGTTCGTTAACAATGTATGCGTGGCAAAGGCGGTCGATTTCGCCGGTGCTGATGCCTGCCTGCACATGCGGGGTGATCATTTCGATGACGCTGACCGCTTGGCGTCCGGCTTCGCGCATGTGTTCGATTTCAGAAGGCGTTTTGATAGGAACGTTCATGAATACTCGATTTGAATGTAAAAGGGGCAAAGAAGATGGCGCAATTTAAAACCGTCAAACGGGGCGCGACTTCATCTTGGCGATGATCTATGGTATAAAGCCGCGCGCTTTCCTGCAATCGTGATTCCGAGCTTCTTTATTGGCTGGGTGCACACTGAAGGGCGGGGCAATGAATATGCAGTGTGCCACGAAGCGGCGCGTTGCTTGCTTAATCACTAAAAACGTCAAGCCTTAAAAACACACATGCACCGGCACATGGTCCCGGGTGCCGCTGGCAGCGTCTAACGCAGTCAACGGTCGGATCCATGGGGTGCGTGGAGGCCTAACCCGAGTTTGAGGAGTTTTACCATGTCTCACGTCAATATGCGTGACCTGCTTAAAGCAGGCGCTCACTTCGGTCACCAGACCAAGTACTGGAACCCGAAGATGAGCAAGTTTATCTTCGGCGCGCGCAACAAGATTCACATCATCAACCTTGAGCACACTCTGCCGGCACTGAATGAAGCGGTCGATGTGGTTGAGAAGATGGCGGCATCCAACAACAAAATTTTGTTTGTTGGCACCAAGCGCAGCGCTAGCAAGGTAATTAAAGAAGAAGCCAACCGTAGCGGACAGCCGTTCGTCAACCATCGCTGGTTGGGCGGCATGCTGACCAACTTCAAGACCATTCGCCAGTCGATTAAGCGTCTGCGTGAACTTGAAGCAATGCGTGAAGACGGTACGTTCGAGAAGCTGACCAAGAAAGAAGTCTTGATGGCGACTCGCGAGCAAGAAAAACTTGAGCGTTCTATCGGCGGCATCAAGAACATGGGCGGCCTTCCGGACGCGCTGTTCGTCATCGACGTTGACCATGAGCGTATTGCGATCAACGAAGCCAACAAGCTTGGCATCCCGGTCATCGGCGTGGTGGATACTAACTCCAACCCCGATGGCGTTGATTACGTGATCCCAGGCAACGATGACTCTATCCGCGCTATCCAGATCTACGTTAAAGCGATTGCGGATGCGTGTGGTCGTGCCAAAGAAAGCAATGCTCAAGAGTTTGTTGAAGTGACCGAAGAGGCCGCTGCAGCTGAAGACAACACGGCTGCTGAGTAATAGCTGCTGTGGATGCGGTGATTTATGCCGCATCGTGATGAAGGGGGCTATGCCCCCTTTGTCGCGCTACAGATGAATAATCTGGGCGAGTCGCATTTGCCAGCTCATCGAAGCAGGCCCCGTAACGCAAAGTGATACATGATGGTCATCTATTCTGACTATACTCGCCTGTGTTGCGTCTAACTCTCATAGCACTATTTTCAAGTGCTACTTCAATAGCACTATTTCAGAGGTGAATTCTCATGGCAGCTATTAGCGCCTCTCAGGTCAAGGAACTTCGCGAACGTACCGGTCTCGGCATGATGGAGTGTAAAAAAGCACTCACCGAAACCGATGGCGATATCGACGTTGCAATCGAAAACCTGCGCAAAAATTCAGGCCTTAAAGCCGCGAAGAAAGCCGACCGTATCGCCGCAGAAGGTGTGGTAGTTACGCGCGTAGCGGAAGACGGTAGCTACGGCGTAATGGTCGAAATCAACTCCGAGACCGACTTTGTTGCGCGTGATGACAACTTCATTTCGTTTGCTGACAAAATCGTTGGTGGTTTCTTCGCCGCTAAAAACGAAGATGTCGCTGCTGTAATGGCGGGCGATCTGGAAACTGCACGTGAGCAGTTGGTTCAGAAAATTGGCGAGAATATCGGCGTGCGTCGTGCCGTCGTTGTTAACGCTGTAGAAGGTGGCCTGGTTGGCGAATACGTCCACGGTGGCCGCATTGGCGTTCTGACTGTGTTGACTGGCGGTACCGCGGCCGTCGCGAAAGATGTTGCGATGCACGTGGCTGCTATCAACCCTGCGGTTGCGCTTCCTGCTGACATGCCCCAAGAACAGCTTGATCAAGAAAAAGCTATTATCTTGGCACAGCCGGATATGGCCGGTAAGCCGGAGCAGATCGCTGAGAAAATGGTGCAGGGTCGCTTGAAAAAGTACCTGGCCGAAAACAGCCTGACTGAGCAGCCGTTTGTTAAAGATCCTAACCAGACAGTCGCTGAGTTCGTTAAAGCAGCGGGTGGCGAAGTCGTTAGCTTCACGCGCTTTGAAGTAGGCGAAGGTATCGAGAAAGAAGAAGTCGATTTTGCTAAAGAAGTTATGGAACAGGCTGGCCGTCGCTAGGGTCAGAGGTTTCAAGAAGAAGATGGCGTGCGCGCGAGCGCACGCCTTTGCGTATCCGGCCCTTGTAATTGGTTCCTGTGCAACGGATGGTTGTACAAATCAGGGCTGCCCCGCCTGCTTGTGTTCAGGCCTGCCTCAGGAGAGATGCCATGTCACGTGATGTTCAAGAGCCGACCCCTTACGTCGCACCCAGCAAAGGCAACGCTGAGAGTTCGAAGTCAAAATACAAACGTATTTTGCTCAAGCTTTCGGGCGAAGCGCTGATGGGTGAACACGATTTTGGTATTGACCCTAAGGTGCTTGACCGCCTAGCGCTGGAAATCGGTCAGCTGGTGGGTATTGGTGTGCAAGTGGGTATCGTGATTGGCGGCGGAAACTTGTTCCGCGGCGCCGCGCTCAGTGAGGCCGGTATGGATCGTGTGACTGGCGACCATATGGGGATGCTGGCCACCGTCATGAATGCGCTGGCCATGCGTGATGCACTCGAACGTTCCAATATTCGTTCGCGCGTTATGTCGGCTATCCCGATGAGCGGTGTGGTTGAGCACTACGATCGGCGCACTGCCATTCGCTACTTAACCTCCGGCGACGTTGTGCTTTTCTCGGCGGGAACGGGTAACCCCTTCTTTACGACTGATTCAGCTGCCTGTTTGCGCGGCATTGAAGTGGATGCTGACGTGGTGATCAAGGCGACCAAAGTTGATGGCGTCTACAATAAAGATCCGGTAAAACACCCGGATGCTGTTAAGTATGACCAGCTTTCTTACGACGACGCCCTAGATCAAAAGCTGGGCGTTATGGATTTGACCGCTATCTGCCTGGTACGTGACCATAATATGCCGGTGCGGGTGTTTGATATGAATAAGCCTGGTGCCCTGCTGAATATGGTGGTGGGGGGCAAGGAAGGCACGCTGATATATAGAGGGTAATGACGTGATCAACGATATTAAGAAAGATGCCGAATCGCGCATGAAGAAAAGCGTTGAGGCGCTGAATAGTAACTTCAATAAAATTCGTACCGGGCGCGCTCATCCGAGCATTCTGGACGCGGTCACCGTTGATTATTACGGTAGCCAGGTGCCGCTCACCCAAGTAGCCTCTGTGAACGTTGAAGATGCTCGTACGCTGAGCATTGCACCGTGGGAACAGGGCATGATTCAGAAGATCGAAAAAGCCATCATGACGTCTGACCTTGGCCTTAATCCGGCCAGCGCGGGTAACGTCATTCGTGTTCCGATGCCGATGCTGACCGAAGAAACCCGCAAGGTTTACATTAAACAGGCGCGCAGCGAAGCAGAGAATGCCCGTGTTGCCGTGCGCAACGTGCGTCGTGATGCCAACGGTGACTTTAAGTCGCTGTTAAAAGAAAAAGACATTACCGAAGACGATCAGCGTCAAGGTGAAGATGAGGTTCAGAAATTGACCGACAAATATATCGCTGAAGTCGATAAAGCGTTGGCCGCAAAAGAACAGGATCTTATGCAGGTATAATTCTGTGTTTTATTCAATGACGGGCAGCGTTAGCTGCCCGTTTGACGACGCTCTGGCGGGTGTTTTATGACTGAACTTTGGCGCGAGAACCCATGACGTCACCGCAGTTTCCCAAAAAACAACCGGACGATGCCAGCGTTCTTTCCCTGGATGGGGAGGCTATGCCGTCCCATGTTGCCATCATTATGGATGGTAATAACCGCTGGGGGCGCGCGCGCGGGCTTTCTGGCGTGCGTGGGCACCGCGCAGGCGTTGAAGCGGTTCGTGCGGTGATTCAGCGGGCCGCTGAGCGTGAGGTGAAAACGCTTAGTCTGTTCGCGTTCTCCAGCGAAAATTGGAAACGTCCAGCAGCAGAGGTTAACGCGCTGATGGAGCTATTTTTAATGGCGCTTAAGCGTGAAGTCAAAAAACTCAATGAGCGCAATGTCCGGCTGTCGATTATTGGTGAGGAGCGTGGTTTTTCTCATGCTATCCAAAAGCATATTCAGCGTGCTGAGGCGCTAACGGCGCACAACACTGGTATGCATTTAGTTATTGCCGCCAACTATGGTGGGCAGTGGGAGATCGCTCGCGCGGCCCGTGCTTTAGCTGAGCAGGTCGCCGCCGGTGACTTAGCACCTTCCGCCATTGATGAAGATTGCTTCGATGCAGCGATGGGGAGCGAGCGAGTGCCGCCGGTCGACCTGTGCATACGGACGAGCGGAGAGCAGCGGCTATCAAATTTCATGCTTTGGCAGCTCGCTTACGCTGAGCTGCACTTTTCACCTCTGTTATGGCCTGATTTCGGCGCAGACGCTTTTGATTTGGCGTTAAACGACTTCTGTCAGCGTCGTCGTCGCTTTGGTATGACAGACGAACAAATTGAGGCGCAAGGTGCTTAAACAGCGGATTATCACCGCAGCTTGGTTAGCGCCTCTTACGCTAATCGGCCTGTTCGGATTACAAGGCGGTGCATTTGCGCTGTTTACAGCCTTGATAGTTCTGCTTGGCGCTTGGGAGTGGACCAATTTAGCCGGCGTTACTCGCCAGCGTGCCCGCTTACAGCTGGTAGCCGCTCTAGCCTTACTGATGGCGGGTATGTGGCTTAGTGGCGCGGTATTTGCCGTTTGGCCGCTATGGCTAGCCGCAGTGGGCTGGTTAGTAAACCTTTACTGGGTCGTGCGCTACCCGGCAGCGGGGGCGCAGTGGCAAGCCACAGGGCGCCGCTTAGCAATGGGTTTATGGGTGCTACTACCGTGTTGGGTGGGCTTTAACGTGCTGCGTGATAGCGGCGCGATTTGGCTATTGTTCGTGATGCTGCTTGTCTGGACCGCCGATATCGGTGCTTATTTTGCCGGCCGTCGATGGGGTAAGCGCAAGCTTGCTCCCCGCGTTAGCCCCGGTAAATCCTGGGAAGGCGTTATTGGAGGGCTGGTGGCAACCTCGCTACTGGCACTAGCGTTTGCCATTTGGCAACCGCTGGGCGTCGCGGGAGGATTAGCGTTGATCATAATCACCGCTCTGGTCACTCTGATTTCCGTGCTTGGTGATTTGTTAGAAAGTATGTTGAAGCGATATCGCAATATCAAGGATTCCAGCCAGCTGCTGCCTGGTCACGGCGGAGTTTTAGACCGTATTGACAGCCTGACAGCCGCCATCCCGCTGTTTGCGCTGCTGTATCTCGAGGTCTTGGTCGCAAGGTTTGCCCCAATGCTGGTCCAAGGGCTGCCGCTATGATTCAGTCAGCTAAGCCATCATCGTTGCAGCGAGTTACGGTGCTAGGATCGACGGGCTCTGTGGGGACTAGCACGCTGGACGTGATTGCCCGCCATCCCGAGCGCTATGCAGTTCACGCGCTAACTGCGCACACGTCAAAGGAGGCGTTGCTAGCCCAGTGTTTGGTGCATCGACCCGCGGTCGCCGTGCTAGATAGCGACGCTGATGCCGCGTGGCTACGCCGTGAACTTAAGCAAGCTGGGCAGCAGGTCGATGTCAATGCCGGCCCGCAGGCGCTATGTGACGTTGCTCGAGATGCCAGTGTCGACTGTGTTATGGCCGCGATTGTGGGCGCCGCAGGATTGCTGCCAGCACTGGCGGCGGCGGAGGCGGGTAAGCGAGTGCTGCTGGCCAATAAAGAGGCACTGGTCATGAGTGGCGCGCTGTTTATGGAGGCTGTTTCCCGCTCGGGCGCAACGTTATTGCCAATTGATTCCGAACATAATGCCATCTATCAGTGTCTACCCGTGGAGCACCGCGGTGGGTTGGCACAACACGGCATTACCCAGCTTATGTTGACGGCCTCTGGGGGGCCGTTTCGCACCTGGCGTCAGGCCGAGATCAATAGCGCAACGCCAGAGCAGGCCTGTGCCCATCCTAATTGGTCGATGGGGCGCAAGATTTCAGTCGACAGCGCAACGTTGATGAATAAAGGGTTAGAGCTTATTGAAGCCTGCTGGTTATTTGATGCAACGCCTGAGCAAATCCAGGTGGTGGTTCACCCGCAAAGCGTGATTCACTCCATGGTGGCGTATCATGACGGGTCAGTGATTGCCCAGCTGGGTAATCCAGATATGCGCACGCCTATTGCCTACGGGCTTGCTTGGCCTGAGCGTATTAACGCTGGAGTGGGAACTCTTGATCTTTTTCAGGTGGCACGGCTCGATTTTGAAGCCCCTGACGAAGCGCGTTTTCCCTGTTTAGGTCTTGCTCGCGCAGCGATGCAGCAAGGCGGCTTGGCGCCGGCCGTATTAAATGCAGCGAATGAAATAGCGGTTGAAGCATTTTTGCAGCGTCGGCTGGGCTTCTCTGCGATTGGGCAGCTGGTAGAAGAAATTCTTTCACGCCCCTCTGAAGGTCGCGTTGACAGTGTGGAAAGCGTACTGGCAGCCGACCAGTGGGCGCGACATCAGGCGATTGAGCTGGTAACAAGGTGGTCCGCTTAAGCATCCGCTGAGCTGGTCGTTAAGAGCGGGGCGTAAAGGAGTGTAGTGTGGGCCTGATACAAAATATTTTAGCGGTCATTGTGGTGCTGGGCCTGTTAGTGACTTTTCACGAGTTTGGCCATTTTTGGGTGGCGCGTCGTTGCGGCGTCAAAGTGCTGCGCTTTTCGGTAGGTTTTGGTAAGCCTTTGTGGTCCCGGGTTGATCGTCAAGGCACCGAGTACGCCATCGCGGCGATTCCGCTCGGCGGCTATGTCAAAATGCTTGATGAGCGCGAAGCGCCGGTTCCAGAAGATCAACTAGACCAGGCGTTTAACCGCAAGACAGTTTGGCAACGCATTGCTATTGTGGCAGCGGGGCCGATCGCTAATTTTTTGCTAGCGATCGTTGTGTACTGGGGGCTATTTGTGGCCGGTACCACGGTCGTCGCGCCCATGGTGGGAAGCGTTATTCCGAATTCCCCTGCCGAGCAGGCGGGGCTTGAGCGGGGCTATGAAATTGTCGCTGTTCAGGGCGATGAAATGCGCTCCTGGGAAGATGTTAATCTAAAGCTAGTGTCTATCATTGGCTTTAATGGCGAGCTGAGTATTGAGGCACGGCCCGAAGGGGCGAGCGATTCACAGCGCTATATGCTGCCGGTGGCAGATTATTTGGTGCGTCAGGACCCACCGCAGCCGTTGGAAACGCTGGGTATCACGCCGTGGCAGCCAGCGTTTCCGGCTATTTTAGGCCAAGTAGTGAGTGGCGAGGCCGCCGAGCAGGCGGGCCTTATGGCTGGCGATACCATGGTAGCGATTAATGGCGAGCCGGTGGATGATTGGATGCACTTCGTCAATATCGTGCGGGGCAGCCCTGGTGAAACGCTGCACCTCACCTACGAGCGAGACGGCGAACGGTCGAATATAGATTTAACCCCAGGGCGTAACAGCTTAGATACGGGGGTTGAAATTGGTTATATCGGTGCCGGCGCGCAGCAGGTTGAATGGCCTGCAAAGTTCCAGCGTGAAATTCGCTATGGCCCTATTGAAGCGGTTGGACAGGCGCTTTCGCGCACCGGAGAGATGACGCTATTAACCGTAGATGCCATACGGAAGATGTTGGTTGGGCTCATTTCTCCCTCCAACTTATCCGGGCCGATTACCATCGCGCAGGTGTCTGGAGATTCAGCGCGTGCGGGGATAGAAGCGTTTGTTGGCTTTCTAGCGTATCTTTCTATCAGTCTTGGGGTGCTTAATTTACTACCAATCCCCGTGCTTGATGGTGGCCATTTGCTTTATTATTTCATGGAGGTCGTGCGTGGACGGCCAGTATCTGAAAGAACACAAGCCGTAGGATTGCGCATTGGGCTTGCCATGGTTGGCACCCTAATGTTGATGGCCCTCTATTTTGATCTGATGCGCCTGTGGTAATGACGCGTGTAGCGCGCAGGATGCCTTGTCATCTGCCTGCACAAATGTATATGGTGCCTGTCTGGAATGATGGGCAGACCAACGCGAGCGAATTGACTGCATGAAAATCAAGACCCTTGGAATGGCGGCACTTTTGCTGGCAGGCGCCAGCGGCGCCCAAGCACAATCCTTTGATGTTTCAGACATTCGAGTGGAAGGACTACAGCGGGTATCTGCCGCCTCGGTCTTCAATGCATTCCCCGTTAGTGCCAACGAGCGCGTCAGCGAGGCCCAGTTGGCTGACGCTGCTCGTGATTTGTTTGCAACGGGACTTTTTGACGATGTCTCTTTGGCCCGTGAGGGGGATGTGCTCGTTATTCAGGTCGTTGAGCGCCCGACCATTGCACGGCTACAGATCAACGGCAACGATCAGATATCTGAAGATGATCTGCGTAATGGCTTACGCCAATCGGGCCTTTCTGAGGGGCAGGTGCTGGAGCTTTCTACGCTAGAGGAAATTCAGCGTGAGCTGGAAGGCGTTTATCAGTCTCAGGGTCGCTACAGCGCCAGTATTGATACCGAAGTTGAAGAAATTGATGAAGGCCGCGTTCAGGTCAATATCAACATCAATGAAGGCGAAATTGCTAAAATTAGCCAGATCAATATTATCGGTAATGAAGCCTTTGACGACGAAACGCTGCGCCAAGTATTTGAGCTAGACGATCGCCCAGGGCGGTTTTTTGGCTGGTTCTCTAGCGATGAGTACTCACGCGAAGCCCTGTCGGGCGATATTGAACGACTGCGTTCTTACTATCTGGATCGCGGCTATGTCAACTTTGACGTTACCTCGACTCAGGTGTCGATTGGTCCCGAAAAATCGGAGATTTTCATCACGTTAAACGTTGATGAAGGTCAACAGTATCGCGTTGGCAATATTCGTTTTGCGGGTGATTTACAGATCAGTGAAAACGAGGCCCGCCAGCTGCTCACCGTTAACGAAGGTGAGATATTCTCGCGTGGCGATGTCAATGCCTCCACTGAAGCCCTGCGCCAGCGGCTGGGTGCTGAAGGTTTTGCCTTTGCTGATATTCAGGGCGTACCTGAATTGTCGGACGACGGCGAGACGGTCGATTTGGTCATCGCCGTTAATTCTGGTGAGCGTGCCTATGTACGCCGCATTGAGTTCTTCGGTAATACCACCACTCAAGATGAAGTGCTACGTCGCGAGATGATTCAGCTAGAAGGCGCGCCTGCTTCGACGGATGCCATCACTCAATCGCGTCAGCGTCTAGAGCGACTGGGTTTCTTTAGCCAAGTAGAAGTGGATACGCAGCCAGTCCCGGGTGAGCCGGATCTGCTGGATGTTACCTATAACGTTGAAGAGCAGCCTTCCGGTTCGGTGTCGGCGAGCGTTGGCTTTTCTCAAAGTGCCGGCGTTATCTACGGCGTAGGCCTATCGCAGAACAACTTCCTTGGCACGGGTAATCGGGTCAACGTAGGGGCTCAGCGCAGCGATACCTTTACCAGCGTCAACTTTGGTTTCACCGACCCCTATTGGACGCTCGATGGGATTTCTCGCGGTTACAATGTTTTCTACCGCGAAACTGACTACGCCGATTCCGATATTTCTACGTTCTCGACGGATGCCTACGGTGCCGGTATTAACTTCGGTTACCCTGTCAGCGAGCTATCGCGGCTTAACTTTGGCGCCAGTGTTGAAGATCTAACGGTCAAAACTTACTTTGATACGGCCTCTGAAATTCGCCGCTATGTTGAAGACCAGGGTGAAAACGCGCAAAGCCTCAAGTTAACGGCCAGCTGGACACGTAACAACCTTAACCGCGGTATCATGCCGACGAATGGTAACTACCAGCGTTTTTCAGTAGAAACCGGTGTGCCGGGCAGCGATGCGGAATACTATAAACTGCGTGCGCGAGCCCAGCAGCTTTTCCCGCTCAACGCTGATGAGTCCTTCGCGTTCAAATTTACCGGTAATGTCGGCTATGCCGACACGTTAGGCGGCAACGATCCGTTCCCCTTCTATGAAAACTTCTATGCCGGTGGCCTAGGCTCGGTGCGTGGTTTTACCTCTAATACGCTAGGCCAACGCACGACGCCATCTTCTGAAGGCGGCCGTAATCGTACGTTGGGCGGTAATGTTTCAATCGAAGGCAGCGCCGAGATCATTTTCCCGCTGCCCTTTGTTGAAGATCAGCGCGCACTGCAAACATCGCTGTTCTTAGATGGTGGTAATACCTTCCTGAGTTCTTGCTACGATGTGCTGGATGAAGATGCCGGTCGTCAGCAGTGTAACTCGGGCGTTGATTTAGGTGATCTGCGCTACAGCACAGGTATTGGCCTTTCTTGGCTGACACCGGTAGGCCCGCTAACGTTTAGTGTTGCTCGGCCATTGAATGATGAGAGCGGTGACGATACGCAGTTCTTCCAGTTCTCATTGGGACAAACGTTCTAAGAGCTCTAAGAGGCAGCCGCTCTAATTTTGCTAGGTCGCGTGCCATGATGGCGCGCACTAGCGTGACCTAAGGAGTTAACACAATGCGTAAACTGACAGCGGTTGTATGCTTGTTGGGCGCGATGATTTTACCTGCTCATGCGGCGGAAGTGGCCGTGCTTGATTGGCGAGCAGCGTTGATGAATACCCAGTCTGCTCAAGCGTCCCTGAGCAGTCTGGAAGGTCAAATCGGCAGCCAGCAGCGGGAGGCGCAGTCTCTTGGCAACGAGCTCCAGCAGCTCCAGCAGCGCTTGCAAAACGAAGGTGAAACAATGGGGCAGTCCCAGCGTGAGTCGCTGATAGGCGAATTGCAGCAAAAGGGCAGTCGTTTTGAGCAGCTTCGTCAAGAAGTGATGCAGGCGCAGCAGCGTTCTGAGCAGCAGTTTTTAGAAAGCGCTGAATCCAAGCTAGAGCAAGCCGTAGAGCAAGTGCTGGAACGTCACGGCATAGACGTGCTGGTTGAGCCACAAGGCGTACTGCACTCTGGTGTGGACCTGCCTAATCTGACCGACGAAGTCACTCAGATTTTTGATGGCTTGAACTAAATTTAAACGATGTTTGGTGTGGCCTGGCCACACCAAAGCTTCTCTGGGTTCCCATGACGCACGCTTCTCATCACCTTACTCTTGCAGACATTGCTCGCCACTTAGGCGTTGCCTTTAAGGGCAATGCTGAGCAGCCGATACGCGGTCTTGCGACGCTAAAAGAAGCGCAGCCAGATCAAGTGGCTTTTTTGGCGAACCGTGCCTATTTGAAAGATTTGGCGACGACCCAGGCGGCGGCAGTGTTACTGCACCCCGAGCATGGCAAAGATTGCCCTGTGCCGCGTCTGGAAATTGATAACCCGTATTTAGGCTATGCCAAGCTCTCTCAGCTGTTTGATCCGTTGCCAGCGCGTGACGTGATTGGCATTCACCCGACGGCGGTGGTGGCCGATGACGTGCAGCTAGGTGTCGATGTGTCTATCCAGGCGCACGCAGTCGTAGAAGCAGGAGTGGTGCTTGGCAACCGTGTCGTTATTGGTGCCGGTAGTATGGTCGGGGCCGATAGCCAGCTCGGCGAAGGTACGCGCCTGCACGCCAACGTTACCGTCTGTCATAGCGTCGTTATTGGCAAGAACGTGATCCTGCAAAGTGGCTGTGTCATTGGCGGCGATGGGTTTGGCTTTGCTCACGATGGTGGCGGCTGGCATAAAATTGTTCAGCTGGGTGGCGTTGTGCTGGGTGATGATGTGGAAGTCGGCAGTTGCTCGAGTATTGATCGTGGCGCGCTGGGTGATACGGTGATTGGCAATGACGTTAAAATCGATAGTCAGGTGCAAATTGCCCATAACGTTATTATTGGCGACCACAGTGCATTGGCGGGCTGTGTAGGTATTGCGGGCTCCACCAAAGTCGGCAAGCACTGCATGTTGGGCGGAGGCGTCGGGCTATCTGGCCACTTGACCATTTGTGATGGCGTTCAGGTGACAGGAATGAGCCTGGTCACGAACTCTATTCATGAACCCGGAGTCTACTCTTCGGGAACTGGTGCCATGGCCAATAACCAGTGGCGGAAAAACGCGGTGCGCTTTAAGCAGCTCGATGATATCGCCAAGCGTTTAGCGCGGTTGGAAAAAAAGCAGCGAGATTAACAAGTGCTGAATGATTTTATCCGCCGTTAGCTTGAGGCTAGGCAGCAGCGGGGTATAATCCACAGCCTTTTCACCAGCAGGCGTGCTGGTATTTACCTGATTCCCCCTACGGTGTTCATCAGGTTTTTTTGTCATTTTAGAGGTCGCTACGATGGTTATGGATATCAATGAAATTCGCGAATACTTGCCTCACCGCTATCCGTTTTTGCTGGTGGATCGAGTAACGGAATTGACCATCGGTGAGTCCATCGTTGCGTACAAGAACGTTAGTATCAATGAGCCGTTTTTCAACGGACATTTTCCGCACCATCCGATTATGCCCGGCGTGCTTGTTATCGAAGCGCTGGCCCAGGTGTGTGGCATTCTTGGCTTTAAAACGGTTAATAAACTACCGGCCGATGGCTACGTCTATTATCTAGTAGGTAGCGATAAAGTGCGCTTCAAACGCCCGGTTATGCCCGGCGACAAGCTCACGTTAGAAGCTAACGTTATCAAAGGTAAACGCGGTATCTGGAAATTCGCCTGTCGCGCTTCTGTTGATGGCGAGCTAGCCTGCGAAGCGGAAATTATTTGTGCCGAGAGGAAGGTTGCTTGATACATCCTACTGCCTTGGTCGACCCAGCGGCGCGTCTAGCCGATGACGTTGAGGTGGGTCCTTTTAGTGTTATTGGGCCAGACGTCACTATCGGCGCAGGCTCTGTCATTGGCCCTCATGTGGTGGTTAAAGGCCCCACTACTCTGGGCGAGCGTACGCGTATCTTTCAGTTCGCCTCTGTAGGCGAAGACTGCCAGGATAAAAAATACGCAGGCGAGCCAACGCGCCTGGTGATGGGCGACGATAACGTAATTCGCGAAGGCGCCACGCTGCATCGCGGTACGGTTCAGGATCGCAGTGAAACCACGATTGGTTCGCGCAATTTATTTATGGCCTATGTGCACGTTGGGCATGATTGCGTTATTGGTAACGACTGCATCTTGGCTAATCAGGTCACCTTGGCTGGCCATGTCACCGTCGGCGACCACGTCATCCTAGGTGGCTTGTCGGCAGTACATCAGTTCTGCCACTTTGGCGATTATGCCATGGCGGGCGGTGGCTCGATTATTACCAAAGACACGCCCGCGTATATCATGATTAATGGTAATCCTGCTGAAGCACGCGGCCTTAATTTAGTAGGTTTGAAGCGTCGAGGCTTTAGTCGCGAAGCGATTAACGCACTTACTGCAGCCTACAAAATGGTGTATCGCCAGGGCTTGACGACAGAGCAAGCGCTTGCCGAGATGCGCCGCCGTTTTGATTTGCCTGAGGTCGAGCATTTTGCCGCCTCTATTGAGCGCTCGACACGCGGCATTACCCGCTAGCCCATGCGAGTTATTTTATGACCCTGCAACGCGTTTATCTCGTGGCCGGGGAGCTCTCCGGCGATATTCTGGGCGCAGGGTTGATGCGCGAGCTGAAAGCGCGTCATCCGGGCGTTGAGTTTCGTGGTATCGGCGGGCCTCGCATGCAGGCTGAGGGTATGGAAAGTCGTTTTCCATTAGAAACCCTGTCAGTCATGGGGCTGGTTGAAGTGCTCAAGCATCTGCCTGAGCTGATTCGTGTGCGGCGTACCTTAAAAACAGAAGCGCTGGCCTGGCAGCCGGATATTATGCTGGGCATCGACGCACCTGATTTCAATTTGGGGCTAGAAAGACAGCTCCGCGAGGCGGGTATTACGACCGCCCATTACGTTAGCCCCTCCGTTTGGGCGTGGCGTCAGGGCAGAGTGAAAGGCATCGCCAAATCAGTCGATGGCATGCTAACTCTGCTGCCCTTTGAAGCTGCTTTTTATCGTGCCCATCGAGTCCCCGTCGTGTTTGTTGGCCACCCGCTGGCCGACGAGCTACCGCTTGAAAATGATCGTGATGCTACGCGACATGCACTCCACTTGCCTGCTGATGCGCCGGTGCTGGCTCTGCTGCCGGGATCGCGGGCTAACGAAGTGCGTTTTTTAGGCGCTACTTTTTTGGCCGCTGCCGAGCAGCTTTGTCAGCGTCATCCCGCGCTGTACGTTGTTATTCCCGCCGCTACGCCTGATCGACGTCGTGAAATAAGCGCACTACTTGCCGGCTATCCGCTGCTCGCGGAACGCACTAGCCTGCTAGAGGGGCAAGCCCGCGAAGCCATGGTGGCAAGCGATATTGTTTTGCTCGCCTCCGGTACGGCGGCGCTTGAAGCGATGCTCTGCCACCGAGCGATGCTGGTCGCTTACAAAATGGCGCCGGTGACTCACTGGCTGGCGAAGCGGCTGGTGAAAACTCAGTGGGTGTCGCTGCCGAATCTGATTGCGCAAGAAACGCTGGTGCCTGAGCTGATTCAGGAGGCCGCCTCGCCTGAGGCGATTGCTGACCAGCTCAGTGCTATGTTGACCGATGAACCGGGCCGTTACGCGCTTGAAACGCGCTTTGCCGAGATACACGCTACGCTGCAGCGCAACGCTAGCCGGCGCGCGGCGCAAGCGCTCGGCGCATTGGCAGCAGGGCAGCCATGGGAAGAGGCTTATGACGATTAACTACGCCGACTATCCGCCTTTAGAGATTGCCTATAGCGGCCAGCGGCTTGCCGGGGTCGATGAAGTGGGACGCGGACCACTGATCGGCAGCGTAGTGGCCGCTGCGGTCATGCTGGATCCTGCCCATCCGATTGAAGGTCTGACTGACTCGAAAAAATTAAGCGCGCGTCGGCGTGAAGCGCTGGATGAGCAGATTCGCGCGCGGGCAATAGCGTTTGCGGTAGCAGAGGCCAGTGCCGCCGAAGTGGACGCGCTAAATATTTATCACGCCACTCACTTAGCTATGCGCCGAGCCATTGATGCGCTGGCGCCTTCGGCGGAGTATCTGCTCATCGATGGTAACAAGCTGCCCGGTCACCGGTTGCCCGGACAAGCTGTGGTAAAAGGCGATGCCCGCCATGCGGCTATCGCCGCGGCATCGATTTTGGCTAAAGTGGCGCGCGATGCACAGATGGTGACGCTGGATATGCGCTATCCTGAATATGGGTTTGCCCGTCACAAAGGCTACCCCACAAAAGAGCACCTAGCGGCACTGTCTGCGCATGGGCCTTTACCCGAACATCGACGCAGCTTTGCGCCTGTTCAGCGTCAGCTATCAGCGATCAACATACCCTAGCGCTGCTTTAAGCCAATGTCTTTATTTGCCGAGAATGTTATGAATTTGTTGAGGGTATTATGACGTTAGCGAGAGTCTCATGACGGTACCGTTTGTCCATCTGCGTTTGCACAGTGAGTACTCCCTGGTTGACGGCTTGGTTAAGCTTAAATCGCTGGTCAGTACCACCGCTGAACGGGCGATGCCGGCGCTGGCCTTGACCGACGAAACCAATTTATTTGGTCTGGTAAAGTTCTATAAAGCGGCCCAGGGCGCGGGATTAAAGCCCGTGATTGGCAGCGATTTATGGCTCCAGAACCCGCACGACGAATCGCATCCTTACCGTATAACGCTGCTGGCGATGAATGACGTTGGCTATCGTAATCTCACCGAACTGATCTCTAAGGGCTGGACTCACGGCCAGCGCCAGGGGCGCGCCATTCTCGACAGACAGTGGGTGATGGAGCAGAGCGAGGGGTTGATTGCGCTCTCCGGCGCTCGCGAGGGCGAAATTGGTCGCCATCTGCTATCTGATCACGAGCAGGATGCGCGGGCGCTGCTGAAAGAATGGCAGGCAGCTTTTCCGGAGCGTTTTTATCTGGAGCTAGTGCGCACCGGGCGCCCCTTAGAAGAGGCCTGTGTTCACGCAAGCGTCAAGTTAGCCATCGAGACCGGGACGCCGGTAGTCGCTACCAATGACGTGCGCTTTTTGGCTCGCGAGGATTACTGGGCCCATGAGACCCGTGTGGCGATTGGCGAAGGCAAAGCGTTGGACGACCCGCGCCGCGAGCGTCGTTATACCGAAGAGCAGTATCTGAAAAGCCCCGAGGAGATGGCGGCGCTGTTCTCCGATATCCCCGAAGCGCTAGAAAACAGCGTGATGATTGCCCAGCGCTGCAGCGTCAATGTGCGCCTTGGCGAGATTTTCCTGCCTGAGTTCGAAATTCCCGAGGGCATGACGCAGGACGAGTTTTTTCGTAAGGTTTCCCACGACGGCCTGAAGGATCGTTTGGATTTCTTATTTCCCGCTGAGCGCTATCCTCGCGAGAGTGACGAATACAAAGCGATCGACCAGCGCTATCGAGATCGGCTTGAATTTGAGCTGAACGTTATTATTCAGATGGGCTTTCCCGGCTACTTCCTGATCGTTATGGATTTTATCCAGTGGGCGAAGGATAACAGTGTGCCGGTAGGGCCAGGGCGTGGTTCGGGTGCAGGTTCGCTGGTAGCCTACGCGCAAAAAATTACCGACCTAGATCCGATTGGCTACGACCTGCTGTTCGAGCGCTTTTTGAACCCTGAGCGTGTTTCCATGCCCGACTTTGACGTCGATTTCTGCATGGAAAAACGCGACAAGGTCATCGAATACGTGGCCGAGCGCTACGGGCGTAACGCAGTCTCGCAGATTGTTACTTTCGGCACCATGGCGGCGAAGGCCGTGGTGCGCGATGTTGCTCGCGCTCAGGGCCGACCTTATTCGCTGGGCGACAAGCTCTCTAAGCTGATCCCTTTTGAAGTTGGTATGACGCTGTCCAAAGCGATTGAGCAAGAGCCAGCGCTTAAAGAGTTTATCGGCAACGACGAAGAGGCCGAAGAAATCTGGGAGATGGCGCTCAAGCTAGAGGGCACCACGCGGGGTACCGGCAAACACGCGGGTGGCGTAGTAATCGCGCCGACCAAACTCACCGATTTCTCACCGCTGCTGTGCGATGAAGACGGCTCAGGCCTCGTCGTCCAGTTCGATAAAAACGATATCGAAGAAGCGGGCCTGGTCAAATTCGATTTCTTGGGTCTGCGTACGCTGACGATTATCGACTGGGCGCTGGAGATGGTCGATAAGGTGCGTAGCGTTAACGGTCAGGGGGCGCTGAATATCGACAGCATTCCTCTGGACGATGCGCCGACCTTTGAAATGCTAAAGCGCGCCGAAACCACCGCGGTGTTCCAGCTTGAATCGCGTGGCATGAAGGAGCTGATTAAGCGCCTGCTGCCCGACTCTCTAGACGACATGATCGCCCTGGTGGCCCTGTTCCGTCCTGGGCCTCTTCAGTCGGGCATGGTCGACGACTTTATCAACCGTAAGCACGGCCGGGCCGAGGTTTCTTATCCACACCCGGATTACCAGCATGAACTGCTTAAGCCGGTGCTGGCGCCTACCTACGGCATCATTCTTTACCAAGAGCAGGTCATGCAGATCGCTCAGGTCATGGCAGGCTACAGCCTTGGCCAGGCCGATATGCTGCGCCGCGCCATGGGTAAGAAAAAACCCGAAGAAATGGCTAAGCAGCGCGACGGCTTTATGGATGGCTGTGCCGCCAACGGTATCGATAAGAATCTGGCCGGTAACATCTTTGACTTAGTAGAAAAATTCGCCGGCTACGGCTTTAACAAGTCGCACTCGGCTGCCTACGCGCTGGTGTCTTATCAAACCGCTTGGCTGAAAGCCCATTATCCGGGTCCCTTTATGGCGGCCGTCATGTCCACCGAAATGGACAACCTGGATAAAGTGGTGCCGCTGATTGAAGAGTGTCGCAATCTTAAGCTCACGGTGACGCCCCCAGACGTCAACGTGGGGGGCTATAAATTCACGGTGGATACGGACGCGCGCGTTGTTTATGGCCTGGGCGCGATCCGAGGTGTGGGCGAAGGGCCTATTGGTGCCATTGTTGATGCCCGCAAGGCAGACGGCCCGTTTAAGGATATCTTCGACTTTTGCCGGCGTATGGATCCTAAACGGATGAATAAGCGCACCCTGGAGGCGCTGATTCGCTCCGGTGCACTCGATACGATAGGTCCTAATCGTGCGGTGCTGTTCGCGGCGATGGAAGACGCGCTAAAAGCCGCTGCGCAGAATCATACTAATCAGAATCTGGGCATGCTGGACATGTTTGGCGATGCGTTCGCTGAAACTGACGACAGCGATAGCAACGTTTACGCCGAGTATCTCAGCGCCCGGGAGTGGACCGATCGTGAGCGGTTGTCGGGGGAGAAAGATACCCTAGGGCTTTACCTAACCGGTCACCCGATTGATGAGTACGAGCGTGAGTTAAAGCGCTTTGTTTCCACTCGCATCAGCGATTTAAAACCTTCTCGCGATCCTCAGCGTGTGGCAGGGCTGGTGGTTGGCGTGCGCACGATGAAGTCCAAGCGTGGTGATACCATGGCGTTTATCACCTTGGATGACCGCACCGGACGCATTGAGGCCTCGTTGTTTGGCGAGGTGTTCGAGCAGTTGCGCGGCCAGATTGAGTCCGATCAGGTGTTAATTGTTGAAGGTGAAGTCTCCAGCGACGAATTTTCTGGCGGTTTGCGCCTGCGCGGTAAAGACGTCACGCCCATGGTGACGGCGCGGATTCGCTATGGTCAGGCGGTTGAGCTTGCCCTAGACGCTGAGCAAATCAACGGCCGTTTAGTTGAGAGCCTGCGTGATAGCCTTACGCCATACCGCGATGAAGCGGGGCTGCCCGTGCGGCTGCAGTACCGCCATCCAGCAGCAGTGGCTTGGCTTGAGCTTGGCGATGAGTGGAAAGTTGCGCCTAGCGATGATTTATTACTAGCGCTGCGAGATGTACAGGGCCAGGCGGGCGTCCAGCTTCGCTACCGCTAACCAAGCGGCAAAGAAGCCTTCACCTTGCGTGGCAGAATCAGGGTGCGATAATGCTCTTATTCTCTCATTATTTATCAATGCTTATTTTGATCAGGCTTCTTTTTACAGGTAGCGCCGATGAATCCTAATTATCTCGATTTCGAACAGCCCATTGCCGAGCTTCAGGCAAAAATTGAAGAGCTGCGTTTAGTCGGCTCCAGCAGCCAAGTGAATCTCTCCGATGAGATTGCTCGTCTGGAAGAAAAAAGCCGCAAGCTAACGGAATCTATCTTCAAGGATTTAACTCCCTGGCAGGTTTCTCAGCTATCGCGTCATCCTCAGCGTCCTTATACATTGGACTATCTTGAGCATGTATTCACCGACTTTGATGAACTGCACGGCGATCGTAACTTCGCCGATGATGCGGCTCTGGTCGGGGGTGTTGCGCGGTTGAACGATGCGCCGGTGATGGTGATTGGCCATCAAAAAGGCCGCGACGTGAAAGAGAAAGTGCGCCGCAATTTCGGTATGCCGCGTCCAGAAGGCTATCGCAAAGCGTGCCGCTTGATGGAGATGGCCGAACGTTTCAAAATGCCGATTCTCACCTTTATCGATACGCCCGGCGCTTATCCCGGCATTGATGCCGAAGAGCGCGGTCAGTCAGAAGCAATTGCCTACAATTTGGCCGTTATGTCACGGCTGAAAACACCGATTATTTCTACCGTGGTGGGTGAGGGCGGCTCCGGTGGCGCGCTGGCTATTGGCGTCTGCGACGAGCTACAAATGCTGCAGTACTCGACTTACTCGGTTATCTCGCCGGAAGGCTGCGCCTCGATTCTATGGAAGAGCGCGACCAAAGCCTCTGACGCTGCTCAGGCCATGGGTATTACCGCCGAGCGTCTAAAAGAGCTTGGGTTTGTCGATTCATTGATTAAAGAGCCGTTAGGCGGCTCGCATCGGCATCCTCTAACCACCGCTGAGCGCGTTAAAGAGGCGCTGTCTGCCAGCTTAGAGCGTTTGCAGTCGATGGACACCGAGGCGCTGCTGGAGCGCCGCTACAAGCGCTTAATGAGCTATGGCGCCCCAGCCGCTTAGCACACTGCAAAGCCTGCTTAACGACGCCCTGGCGGAAACCCCGCCGGGGCGCTCTGTTTGGGTGGCGCTATCCGGCGGTTTAGATTCGTGCCTACTGGTGACACTCGCCGCCATGGTAGGCAAGCAGGCTAATCGCTGCGTTCGCGCTGTTCATATCAATCACGGCCTTCAGGCGGCTGCCCAGGCCTTTGAGGCGCATTCGCGGGCGCTGTGTGAGCGCTTGAATGTGCCGCTGACGGTGGTCAATGTCACGGTGGCTGTGCAGGGGCAGGGTATCGAAGGCGCTGCACGTAACGCTCGTTACGCCGCGTTTTACGCCACGCTAGCCGCTGGCGATGCGCTATGGCTTGCCCAGCACCAGGATGATCAGGCAGAAACGTTTCTGCTCGCTGCGCTGCGTGGCAGCGGGTTACGTGGCTTGGCGGGCATGCCTTATCGGCGTGAATCTCAGGGCATTACGCTTGTGCGCCCCTGGCTGAGCGCACGTCGAGCCGAGTTGGAAGCCGCGGCGCGTTCACTAGCACTAACGTGGTGTGAAGACCCTACTAATGCTGATATTAGCCTCGACCGTAACCGCCTGCGCCATCGCGTGCTGCCGGAAATCCAGGAGCGCTGGCCAGGAGCCGCGCGTGCGTTAGCGAATAGCGCGGCGCATGCGTATGAGGCGGATACCGTGCTGGGTGAGTACGTGGCAGCAGAACTAGCGGGCCTTATGACCAATGATGGCCAGGTGGATGTCGATGCGCTTAATCGATGCTCACGCCCGCGTCAGCGGCTGCTGGTGCGGGCGCTGTGCCAACAGCAAGGCTTGCCGCCGCCGCCGCAAAAACGCTTAGAAAGCCTGTTGCAGCAGCTTACGGCTAAGGCCGATGCAGCGGTCTGCGTTGAGTGGCCGGGTGGTCAGGCACGGCTATGGCGTCAGCGGCTCTATGTGATGACAAGGCTTGAATCGCTACTGCCGTGGGACGTTTTCTGGGATGGTCAAACGCCGCTCGAAACGCCAGTGGGGCGGTTAGGTTGGCAGGTGGCTTGCTCACAACAGCTGCGGGTAGCCTGGCGCAAGGGGGGCGAGGTGATCCAACTGCCCGGGCGTGGTCGGCGCGATTTAAAGCGGTTGCTGCAAGAGGCATCCGTGCCGCCCTGGGAGCGCGAGCGGCTAGTGGTGGTGATGCAGGCAGAGACCTGTATTGGCGTGGTTGCACCCTCTGGTAGGCTGCTCTGGCAGGCTGAAGGGGTCGAGTTTACTCCTCAGCCTTCACCTGCTTAACCGTAAAATTAAACCCCGCGGCTTGCATAAATGCCTGCTCCTGTTCGAGGTCGGTGCTCAGCAGGGTGGGTTCATCGCTTTCCGGCAGTGTAATCGTCAGGCGATCACTATCGACGTTTAATAGCGGCAGCGCTGGCGTCGCTTCAGGTCGAGAATGATTAAATAAAACCGCCAAGCGCAGCAGCCGGGCGAGCTTTTGAGCGCTCGCCTGCTGTGTTTCTGGCAGCGCTTGCCACTCTTTGAGTGGAAATTTGCGTCGATGGGCGCGCACTAGAAAGGCCAGCTGGCGCTGTTCCGGGCGTGAAAAGCCGGCCAGGTCGGAGTGTTCCAGCAGGTAGGCCCCATGGCGGTGAAATTGGCTATGGGAAATCGCAAGGCCAATTTCATGCACATGGCTTGCCCACTGTAAGTGGCGCGCCTGGGCGGGGCCCAACGACCAGGCATGGCGTACCTGGTTAAATAAACGCTCGGCGGTATCGGCGACATTGGCTCCTTGGCGAGTATCTACATCGTAGATTCGCTTCAGCGATTCCAGGCTTTTCGAGCGTGAATCTTCAGCACTATTGCGTCCCGCCATATCGTAGAGCACGCCTTCGCGCAGGGCGCCGTCCGCAAAACGCATTTGCGTGAGATCGAAGGCTTCAAAAATCGCTCCTAGGATGGCAATCCCCGCAGGGAAGACTTTGGCGCGATCAGCCTTTAGGCCATCGAGTTCGACTTTGTCCAGCTGCTTGCATTTCAGCAGGCGCTCGCGCAGTTTTTTTAACCCGCTGCGCGTAATAACCCCTTCATGAGGCGTATCGCCGTAAGCATGCAGCACGCTAGCGGCAGCTTTGATCGTGCCGCTTGAGCCGACAGGGTCGTCCCAGCCTAAACGCTGATAAGGGCGCTGGATATTAGCGAGTTCTGAGAGGGCGGCGATTTCAGCACGGCGCATGCGTTTTTCGTTTAACTCACCATCGGGGAAAAAGCGTCGAGAAAAGGTCACGCAGCCCATGCGCAGGCTTTCCAATGCTTTGGGTTCAAAGGCTTCGCCAATGATGAACTCGGTGGAGCCGCCGCCGATATCGACAATTAAGCGGCGGCCGTTTTCGGCCAGCGCGTGAGCAGCACCTAGGTAAATGAGGCGGGCTTCTTCGCGACCGGCAATAATCTCGATAGCGTGACCTAGCTGAGCTTCAGCGCGCTCAATAAAGGCTTGGCTGTTACGTGCGTCGCGCAGCGCGTTGGTGCCGACGATGCGTAAGTTGCCATGGGGAATGTCGCTAAGAAACGGCGCGAAGCGGCCCAGGCAGTCCAGCGCACGCTGTATGGCGGCTTCATTGAGCAGCCCATCATCATCTAAACCCGCTGCCAGCTGGACTTTTTCGCCCAGTCGGGCGACGACCTGCAGGCGCTCATGCTGATAGTTGGCCACTAAAAGATGGAAGCTGTTGGAGCCCAGGTCAATCGCGGCAAAGCGCTGTGGCGCAACGCTTTCTGTCTCCGCAGTGGCGGTAGTGGGTGTCGAAAGGTCCTGGGGCATACGCTATCCTTCTTATGGTCTGTGCCAAGGTTGCGGTGAGCTTTATCCATTGTCAATTACCAAAGACTTGCGTTTGTCGCGATGCTTGACTACCATCGAGCTACTGGCTTGATATGACCTAGTTTGTTAGTGTGTCCACAAGCGCGGCGTTATGGTAATAAATCGTTTTACATTCGTCGTTCAAGTACGGCATCTTGGTCGCCCCAGACGCTACTCATGGTTTATCTCGTTAGCGTCAGCCAGATTTCCAAGTCGTCAGATAGCCCACTGGTTTCGCCACTCTCCTGTGCGAACCAGATTAAACAACCGTTAGCACCCTCGAGTTGAGCCTTAATCACACTAACCAATAGTGTCATTAACTGAGCCCAATCAAGTTCCTTTCATTTTCGAGCGCGTGTCTTTTCCGGGGTCTGAACGCATCACACGGCGTAACTGAAACGCCTCCTGTCTTATTCCCGGCGCCTAGCGCCCAGCTTCCATGAGCAATTTTCTAACACACCGATGAATCTTACTGAACTCAAGCAAAAAACCGTTCCCGAGCTCCTCGATATCGCCCGTGAAATGGGTATTGATAACTTGGCCCGTTCGCGCAAGCAGGACATCATTTTCGCCATCCTGAAAAAACACGCCAAAAGTGGCGAGGATATTTATGGCGATGGTGTGCTGGAAATTCTTCAGGATGGCTTTGGCTTCCTGCGTAGCGCTGACAGCTCCTATCTGGCCGGTCCAGATGATATTTACATTTCGCCTTCACAGATCCGTCGTTTCAATCTGCGCAAGGGCGATTCCATTTCAGGCAAAATCCGTCCGCCGAAGGAGGGTGAACGCTATTTCGCCCTGCTGAAGGTCAGTCAAATCAACTTTGACCGTCCGGAAAACGCCAAGCACAAGATACTGTTTGAGAACTTAACACCCCTGTTCCCAGACGATCGCATGCGTATGGAGATCGGTAACGGCTCCACGGAAGACCTTACCGCGCGGATCATTGATCTCACCGCGCCGATTGGTAAAGGCCAACGTGGCTTGCTGGTATCGCCGCCTAAAGCGGGTAAAACGCTGATGTTGCAAAACATCGCGACCTCTATCACGCGTAACAATCCAGAGTGTCATCTGATCGTACTGTTGATCGATGAGCGCCCTGAGGAAGTGACCGAAATGTCGCGCACCGTGCGTGGCGAAGTGGTTGCATCGACCTTCGATGAGCCGCCAGCGCGTCACGTACAGGTGGCGGAAATGGTCATCGAGAAAGCCAAGCGTTTGGTTGAGCACAAGAAAGATGTGGTCATCCTGCTTGACTCGATTACTCGCTTAGCGCGCGCTTACAACACCGTAGTGCCTAGCTCCGGCAAAGTACTGACCGGTGGTGTGGATGCCCACGCGCTTGAGAAGCCAAAGCGCTTCTTCGGTGCTGCGCGTAATATCGAAGAGGGCGGTAGCCTGACGATTATCGCTACTGCGCTGGTCGATACCGGCTCTAAGATGGACGAAGTCATCTTTGAAGAGTTCAAGGGTACCGGCAATATGGAAGCCCACCTGGACCGCAAGCTGGCCGAGCGTCGCGTATTCCCGGCGATCAATATCCGTCGCAGTGGCACTCGTCGTGAAGACTTGCTGGCCTCTGAGGATGAAATGCAGCGCATGTGGATTCTGCGTAAGCTTCTCAATCCGATGGAAGATACCGCCGCGACCGAGTTCCTGATTGATCGTCTGAAAGACACCAAGACCAATCTCGAATTCTTTGAAGCGATGAAGCGCCGCTAGCGTGTTGTTCATATCAGCGCTGCTAGCGTTGAGTAGGACAAACGCCGCCGCGCAGTAGCCAGCCAGGGAGCGTGCCTTGAAGTACAAAGACTTGCGTGAGTTCATCGCGGCGTTAGAAGCCCGTGGTGAACTCAAACGTATCCACGTCGAAGTCGATCCTTATCTGGAAATCACCGAAATTTGCGACCGCACGCTGCGTGCCGGTGGCCCGGCGCTGTTGTTTGAAAACGTCAAGGGCCACGACATGCCGCTGCTGGGCAACCTCTTTGGCACGCCCAAGCGGGTAGCGCTGGGAATGGGGCAGGACTCGGTAGAAGCGTTGCGAGAAGTCGGCAAGCTGCTGGCGTTTCTCAAAGAGCCCGACCCGCCTAAAGGCTTAAAAGATGCCTGGGACAAGCTGCCGATTTTCAAGCAAGTGCTCAGCATGGGGCCCAAAAACGTCAAGCGGGCGCCGGTGCAAGAAGTGGTTTATGAGGATGACGACGTCGACCTGGGCCTGCTACCAATCCAGCACTGCTGGCCAGGCGACGCAGGGCCGTTGGTCACCTGGCCGTTGGTGATTACCAAAGGGCCGCATAAAAAGCGCCAAAATCTTGGTATTTATCGTCAGCAGAAAATCGGTAAAAACCGCCTGATTATGCGCTGGCTATCCCATCGCGGCGGCGCTTTGGATTTCTTAGAGTTTCAAAAAGAACATCCCGGTGAGCCGTTTCCGGTGGCGGTGGCTTTGGGCGCTGATCCGGCAACGATTCTTGCCGCCGTTACGCCCGTGCCAGATTCTCTTTCGGAGTATGCCTTTGCAGGGCTGCTACGTGGCTCGCGTACTGAGCTAGTCAAGTGCGGCCATGCGGATCTTGATGTGCCGGCATCGAGCGAAATCATCCTCGAAGGCTTCATCTATCCCGACGACATGGCCGCGGAAGGTCCCTTTGGTGACCATACCGGTTACTACAATGAGGTCGATCACTTTCCTGTCTTTACCGTCACCCGTATGACCATGCGCCGTGACGCGATTTATCATTCAACCTACACCGGGCGTCCGCCTGACGAACCGGCGATCCTTGGGTTAGCGTTGAACGAAGTATTTGTGCCGATTCTATGTAAACAATTTCCAGAAATTGTCGACTTTTATCTGCCGCCAGAAGGCTGTTCGTACCGCATGGCGGTGGTCACTATGAAGAAGCAGTATCCTGGCCATGCCAAGCGCGTAATGATGGGGGTCTGGAGCTTTCTGCGGCAGTTCATGTACACCAAGTTTGTGATTGTGCTGGATGACGACGTTGATGCGCGCAACTGGGAAGACGTCATTTGGGCCATCACCACGCGAATGGATCCCGCACGCGATACCGTCTTGGTAGAGAATACGCCGATTGATTATCTCGATTTCGCCTCGCCGGTCTCAGGCCTTGGGTCGAAAATGGGGCTAGATGCCACCAATAAATGGCCGGGTGAAACAGACCGGGAGTGGGGCACCCCCATTGTGATGGACGAAGCCGTTAAAGCGCGGGTGGATGATCGCTGGGAAGCACTTGGGATTGGCCTTGATTTGCCGCCCTCTCGCCACGGCGGTTAAACGTGCCGCGTTATAGTTGACCGAAATAGTTGACCGAATTTGCAAAAAGAGGCTTTCATGAGTGCAAGGACGTTGACTTGCCAAGTTACCGAAGTTGAGAACTTGAATCCCGATGTGTTTGGCGTGACGCTCGAAGGGCGCGCCGAAGCTATGCAGCATGCACCGGGCCAGTATTTAGAGCTTAAGTTAGACGATACCACCTGGGTGCCGTTTTCGATTGCCAGCTTCGATCGCGGGGATGGCATTGTTGAACTACATATTCAGCATTGGCCGGAGCGAAACAATTCCGTGCGCCTACGAGAGCTGTTGAAGGTCGCGAACCAACTAACGCTGCGATTGCCGGGCGGTGAATGCGTGCTGGATCGTCAAAGCCAGCGGCCGCTTATGCTCATCGCCGCGGGTACCGGCTTTTCACAGATGAAAGCCATGGTTGAGGCGGTGCTGCACGAACAGCCCGATCGGCAAGTATCGCTATGGTGGGCCGCACGCGAACACCGTGATCTTTATCTAGAACAGCTGGCCAGCCACTGGGCGCAAACGTATCCCAACGTTTCATTCCATGCTGTCACCGAGCTTCCGTTAGAGGAGCCGCTAGCGGCAGGAGCGCGGATTAGCCATCAGCAGGGGCGTATTGATGATGCCCTGAAGGCCGCGGATATTGCCCCGCATGCGCATGATGTTTATTTATCAGGCTCGCCAGGCATGGTGTATGCCTGCCTGGACGTGCTTGAAAGTAAAGGCATGCCATTAGAGCGCGTGTTTTCAGACGTGTTCGCCTATGCGCCACGGGCTAGCTAATATCCCAAACATGATTTTTCTTAGGCCCGCTAAAGCTCTTTTCTAAGCCCTTTTTTAGCCCTGTTTGACTTGAAGGGCACCGCTTAGCTGCAAGCTTTTAACATATGAGTATTGCCATTTGAAACGCTTGCAGGCAGGATAAAGGCATTACGCCACTGCGGCAGCCCTTAGGGCGATCGGTCAGGGCTCACCATTACCAACGGAAAATCAGCATGCGACGACTCGCCACGCCATTCACAGTTAAGCCCCAGCCGATAATGGCTGATGGCTTGCGTGTGAGCGTGGAAAGCCTTCAGCCAGCGCGTAGCGCTGAACTGGCTAACAGCATTGCATCTTATTGGTATTGGTTTAGCCACGGTGTGCCCTTGGCCGACGTCTAACGTCGCGCTACCAGGCACACCACTCGGTTGCCTGCCGCAAGCACAGAAGCCCCGGTCGGTAACCCCGCCGGGGCTTTTGGCGTTTTTGGACGTATCTATAGTGATCGTCATCATTATTTCATTAAGGAGCGGCACCATGATTTATCGCGTACTGACTAACGCTTTTGCTATTGGCTTTGTGGGCTATTGCTATGGCTGGCGATTTAGTGGCGCGCGATCGGTGCTAGCTGCCACCTCCGATCGTGTTCGCCTGGGTGGTCACTTAGTCAATCGATGTACGATTACGGAGAGTTAATCATGAATGCGCCCATCAGTTCTGTTGTCAATAGCCCTGCAAGATCAAGTCATTCAAACCATAGCCCTTCAGAACATAGTCCTTCAAAACATAGTCCTTCAAAACATAGTCCTTCAAAACATAGCCCTAACGGCGATACGGCCTTCACCGCGCCGTCCGAAAGGCTGCCTACTCCCGATGCGCTTCGTCAGCGTGTTCCGCTTAATGACTCGCTACGTGAGCAGATTTCGCGCCAGCGTCACGCCGTGCAGCAAATTTTAAGCGGTCAGGATGATCGCCTGCTGGTCGTCGTAGGCCCCTGCTCGGTGCATGACCCCAAGGCGACGCTAGAGTACGCCGATCGTTTGGCCGCACTCAGCGAGCAAGTGGGCGAGCATATTTTGCCTGTGATGCGCGTTTATATCGAAAAGCCACGCACTACGGTGGGTTGGAAGGGGCTAGCCTACGACCCTGATTTGGATGGCAGCGGCGATATGGGGCGTGGCTTAGCGCTTTCCCGCAAGCTGATGCATGCGGTTGCAGCACGCGGTCTGCCGGTGGCTACCGAGCTTTTGCAGCCGATGCTGGCACCTTATCTGGACGATTTACTGAGCTGGGTGGCGATTGGCGCACGCACAACGGAGTCGCAGCTGCATCGCGAACTAGCCAGTGATTTAGCCGCCGCGGTGGGATTTAAAAATGCCACCAGCGGCGATGTACAGGTGGCGATTGATGCCATGGAGGCGGCGGCTCATCCACACCAGCGCTTCGCGGTTGATTCTCAGGGCCACCCTATTGTCCAGCAAGCAGCGGGCAATCCGCATACTCACGTCGTATTACGTGGTGGCCACGGTGAGCCCAATTACCAGGCGCATCACGTGCGTGCGGCCATTACCGCGCTGCGTAACGCTGGGCAAAACCCGCGGCTGATGGTGGATTGCAGTCACGCCAATGCGCGTAAAGACCATCGTCGCCAGAGTGAGGTTATGCTGGATGTGTTGGCTCAGCGCCAGGCAGGCGAGGCCAACCTAGTCGCACTAATGCTAGAAAGCCATCTGTTTGAAGGAAAACAGCCATTAAAGCCCGGCGCAATGCGCTACGGTGTGTCGGTAACAGATGCTTGCATGGGTTGGGAAACCACCGAGCATCTGCTCAAAACGGCCGCGGAGCGTTTAGCTTAGCGCAAGAGCTTGTTTGCCCTGGTCAGCCCCGTATCATAAGAGCGTTTCCAAAGATAACGAGGCTGGCTATGGTATTTAACCTAGAACATCACGACCCAGAGGCTTACCGTCGCAAAGCTCGTATGATCAGCTTTGCCATGGCGGGGCAGCTGATTATTTTTGGTCTATTATTTTCAATGCTGCTGACCTCTACCTTTGGCAGCAGCCTGTGGCTCAACGTCTTAGGCGTTGTGCTTGGATTGCTGGCAACCAGCGCACTCTTTGCCGTGCTGCGTGAGCGCCCGTGGATGGCTGAGGTACGCTATGTTTGGCAGCTTAAGCATCAACTGTCACAAGTCAGCGGCTATCTTGCTCCGCTGCGGCGTGAATTCGAAGAGAACAATCGCACTGCGCTGGACCTACTGACCTTTTATCATCAGGGCATGGCGCAGTTAGCAGAGCTTAATGGGCGTGCCGCCAATAGTGATCCAGAGCGTCTCGCCGAAAAAAACCAGCTTAAAATGAAGCGCGAAGAGCAGGGGTTGCCACCACAAGTAGAAAGTGTCGATACTCAAGACCTGCAAGCGTTCAAACGCGGGTAGGCACAACGCAAGCTATAGAATCCGTCCTACAGGGAACCCAGTACAATGAATCCAGTACAATGAACATGCTAACAACACGCGTATGGGCGTCGGTCGTGACAGGGCTGATGTTCGCCTTAACGGGCTGTGCAGCAACGCCTTCAGCCGAAACGGCCGTTGCTAACCAGGCAACGCTGGAAAACCGGGCACCTTTTCTACCGTCGGCGCTTTTTCCCGGCTCTGCACAGCAGTTTGAAGCTTGGCACTGCATGCCCGCTCAGCAGCACCTCGTCACCGCGACCAATGACAGCGACCTGCGCCTTTGGTCACTGCATGGTGCTTGGCGATTGCCTCAGGCGATTGTGGCCAGCGGCGCTCGCTATCAGGATGGTGAAATCAGCTTCTGGAATCGCGGTGAGCAGGCGCGCGTGGAAACGCCACGGGGTCAGCTACAGTGCTCGCTTGCTGAGCAGCGTGATGCCTTAACCCGCGCTGAACGGCCCGGCGTCATGTTCTTTGGCCAGGGCAATGAGCCAGGATGGTCGATTGCGTTAGCCCACGACACGCCGACGCTAACGATTGAGCTCAATTATGGTGAGGATAAAATCCAACTGCCCTACATGGTCAGCGTGATGGATAACGAGGCCGGCCGAGTGGTGATTGAAAATGGCGATGTCGAGCCCTTCTTTCGCGTTCGCATTGAGGCGGGGGCCTGCTTCGATGACATGAGCGGCAAACCTTTCCCCGCCCGAGTCACGCTGACCTATGGTGGTGAGCAGTACAGTGGCTGCGGCCAGGGTATCGCTCCATAAGCCCTGCCCAATGCTCAGGCATTAACTTAACAGCGATAAGCCGTGGGCTCCGCTCGCCATGCATCCGCCACAAATTCGCTGGCGCATAGAGCGGAAGGGTTGCCGGTGGCGCGAGCGGCTAGACTTAACAGCGTTTGCATAGACAGCTCACGCGTATTTTCTAGCTGCTCGGTTACCACCACGGGTGTCCAGCCGCCATCCTCTAAGGTTGCGAGTGTAAAGCTAAACGGGTGAAAGCCTGGAAAGCCGAGCCTGACATCGGTGGCGATCAGCGTCTCTTTACCGTCCAGCAAGCGTGTCTCGTAGCGTAAGAATGGGCCGGCAAACCATTCTAAACGCTGGCCCTGCTGGCTAGCGAGGGCGGCCTGTTCTAACTCAGCGTTTCGATGTAGCGGCTCAAGATGTGGTGAATGCTGGCCATCAAACAGACTGACCAAACTTTCATAGTAGCGATCGCCGTCCACCAGCGTTACGCGCCACAGCGCGATACTGAACGGCGCTGGTTGGATAAGTAAGGGCGCATCTTCCAGGCCTTGTGCCGCTAGCACCGGCGCTAAACGATGCTCCACTGCGGTTTTGGCGCCTATCGCCATGATGAGGTAAACGCTGGAGATGGCTAATCCCCAGGTGCAGGCTTTAGCTATCCGCCTTGAAGCCAGGCCAATGCCGAGGGCAATCAGCAGGGGCAGCGTGTAGAACGGATCGATAATAAAAACGATGGGCAGCGCGGCTGGGGGTAGGTCCAGAGGCCACAACAGCTGGGTGCCGTAAGTGGTCAGCGAATCTAACAATGGGTGAGTGGTCAGCCCAAGAGTAAAAAGCCACCACCAGCGTTGAAAGGAGATATCGCGGGCAGGGGCAAAGCGTGTGCACAGCAGTGCCATTAGCGTGGCTAATCCGGTAAGCACAAACAGCGAATGGCTAAAGCCGCGATGCTCGGTGACATTGGCCACGGCATCGCCATAATCCAACACTACGTCAAGATCCGGCAAGGTGCCGAGTACTGCGCCAATGAGTAATGCTTTGCCGCCAAGGCGGCGTCCTAGCACTGCGCCGCCAATGGCAGCACCCAGCGCGGCTTGAGTGACTGAATCCACAGGTTTCTCCATCGAGTAAACCCAGTTAAGATAAACGTTATGGTGTCATTGTACAGCGTTGCAATGTTTTGGTCTTATCGTCACGCTTTTGTAAAGCATGGCTAAGATGAATTATTCACAGGAGTCGTTATGCAATATCTTCATACCATGGCACGGGTTAGCGATTTAGACGCGTCACTACATTTTTACTGCGACCTGCTGGGGCTCAAGGAAGTGCGTCGCAAAGAAAATGAGAAAGGCCGCTTCACACTGATTTTCCTAGCGGCGCCAGCGGACGAGCAGCGTTCAGAGCGGCTGACGGCGCCTGAGCTAGAGCTGACCTACAACTGGGACCCAGAAGAGTATTCAGGCGGGCGCAATTTCGGCCATTTAGCCTATCGTGTCGATGACATTTACGCGCTTTGCCAATACCTGCAGGATAACGGCGTTACTATCAACCGCCCGCCTCGCGACGGCTATATGGCGTTTGTTAAATCGCCGGATGGTATTTCGGTGGAGCTGCTGCAGAAAGGCGATGCGTTAGCACCCCAAGAGCCCTGGGCCTCTATGGAAAATAGCGGTAGCTGGTAGTCAATCTGCTGATCGTCGTTAAGCTTAATCGCTAGAGAAGGAATGGATCATCATGACCATGAAAGGTTGGCGTTTACTGCCGCTGCTTGCTTCGGCTGCGCTGTTATTGAGTGCTTGTAGCAGCACCCCGGGGCCGAGCTCAGCAACCGGAGGCCAAATGAGCGGCTCCTCGCTCTCAGGCCCTATCGTTGAGCAGCGCTGGAATCTATTGCTGGTTGGCACTGACGAGCGGCTGTCCATGTCGGAAACGCCCTATTTCCAGATTGCAAAGGACGGCAAGGTCAGCGGTTATGATGGCTGCAACCGCTTTACCGGCGAAGTGACGCTCGGCGATAGCCAGCGCATAGCGTTTAGCGAATTAGCGACAACCCGCATGGCGTGCCCCCAAATGGCCGATGCAAAGCGGGTAACGGATATGATGGAAACGGCCTATCGTTATTTAATTGACCATGATCGGCTGGTCTTTTTTGGCCCGGATAGCCGAGTACTCGGCGGCTGGCGCGAAGGCAAGTAGGCTGTTCTGAGCACTACTTATTAGGCGGATTGAAGCGTGCGATAAAGCGCGCATCAATCCGCTTTTTCCATTTCCAAACCCATCGGCCTGAGATGCCAACGTCACCATGGCTGCCAATGGCCCGGCCATCGCCGGTGCCAATCAGTGCCAGGACGCGCTTCGGTGGCTGCCAGTTGGTCAGCGGCTCACCGTGGCAAGCGCGGCGAAGGTTCTCCGCCAGGAGGGGGCCCATGCGCACCGCGTAAACGCCGGCGTTAGGTAGTGCTGGCGTTAGCGCTGCACAGTCACCGGCGGCAAAAATCCCCGGCTGATCGCTGGCTTCTAGTGTGTTGTTTACCCGAATAAAGTTATATTTATCCAGCGGTAATGCCGACTCTGCCAGCCAGCGATGGCCGACGGCGCCGGTTGCCCATAGCACGATATCTGCGCGAATCAGCATGTTGCAGTGAGTTAATACACCGCCGTCAACCAACGCGACTCCGCGTATTTGCGTATGCACACTAATACCCGCGCGTGATAGCGCACGCTGGGTTAGGCCGCGAGGCAGACGTCCCGCGCCGGGCAAAAGCCGGTTGGATGCGCTGAGCAGATGCCCCCGCCAGTCAATATCTGCACGCTGGTGGCGTAGCTGCGCCATCACGCTCATCAGCGTTTCGCAGCCTGCCGCACCGCCGCCAATGCCGACAACGCGTTGAACGCCGCCGCTGGGCAGGTGCTGAATATGCGCCAGCAGGGCTTGCCAGCGTTCGTGTAGCGAGCTTAACGGGCGCATGGCCATCAGCTTGGGCAGCTGTTCGCCATGCTGCTGAGGTGGAACGAGAGTGGAGCCGATATTGAACGAGGCAATGTCAAAATCAATCCGGTCGCCGTTTGCCAGCGTTACGTAACGAGATAGCGTGTCGATGTGGCGAACGGAAGAAAGCAGCAGCCGTGCATTGGCGCGCTGGCACAGTGCCGCCACGTCGATCTGAGTCTCACGCAGCGTACATTCACCTGCTAGCCATGCCGGCACGCTACCTGAGTAAGCTGCTAAAGCACTGTCGCTGACAACGGTAATGGCAATGTTCGGGGCTGGCCGATTGGCAAACGCTTCCAGCACAAAGGCATGGGCATGGCCTGCGCCGATCAGCAGCAGCTGTTTCATTTTCCGTCACCGCGACGCCAGTTGAAGTAGCGTTTCAATAGCGCCAGCACCCGCTCGGGTTTATGCGCATTTTTCCATACGCCTGCCGTGGCCTTGGCCGCCTCACCTAATGTGGGATAGGGATGAATAGTGCCCAACAGCTTGTTAAGCCCCAGGCCATGCTTCATGGCGAGGGTAAACTCACCCAGCCACTCGCCAGCATTTTCAGCCACAATCGTCGCGCCGAGAATTTTATCTTTACCGGGTGCGGTGAGTACCTTGATAAAGCCTTGAGTGGCGCCTTCGGCAATGGCGCGGTCGCTCTCGCTCATCGCGTAGCGAGTCACTTCAAATGCAATACCCTTTGCTTCAGCTTCTTTCTCATTCAGCCCTACTCTGGCCACCTCAGGCTGAACGTAGGTGACGGCGGGCATAACGCGATAGTCCACCGCAAAGCTCTTGAATTCACCAAACAGTGCATTGACCGCTGCGTGCCATGCTTGATGTGACGCAGCGTGGGTGAGCTGGTAAGGCCCGGCTAAATCACCGCAGGCCCAGATATTAGGAAGCCGCGTTTGCAGCCGCTCGTTAAGCTCCAGCGTGCCCGCTTGAGTGGTAGTGATACCCAGCGCTTCTAACCCCAAGCCCTCAACGTTGGCTTGGCGTCCTGCACTCACTAATAGATAGTCAAAGGCGAGCAGCGTGCGTTCGCCTTGCTGCTCAACGACCAACTGGTAGCCAGCGGCATCATTCATCACTTCGAACGCCTTGGTATGGGACAACACCGTGACGCCTTCGCCAGCCAAGGTGTTTTCAATCAGTTCACCAACGTCATGGTCTTCACGCCCCAGCAGCTGGGCAGCTTCTTCTACCAGCGTGACGTGGCTGCCCAGGCGAGCAAAACTCTGGCTCAGCTCGCAGCCAATGGCACCACCCCCCAGTACAACTAGGCGCTTGGGTAGCTCCGTGAGCGACCAAAGGTTTTCTGAGGTTAAAACGGGGGCGCCCTCAATGCCCGGCAGGGCTGGAATACGTGGCCGTGCCCCGGTGGCCAACACGATATGGCGGGCAGTCAGCGTTTTATCGCCGACCTGGACTTCCCACGGCGAGAGGAGCGTGGCGTGATTTTCATGCACTTCCACGCCTAAGCTGCTGTAGCGCTCTACGCTGTCGTGGGGTTCGATATCACGAATTGCCTGATGAACGTGCCCCATCACCTTGGAAAAATCGATCTCGGGTTCGCTGGCGCTGACGCCAAAGCGTGACGCGGTGCGAATCTCATGGGCTGCGCGGGCGGCGCGTATCAGCGCTTTAGACGGTACGCAGCCAGTATTCAGACAATCGCCACCCATCTTATTTTTTTCCACTAGCGCCACTTTGGCGTTCACGGCGCTAGCGATGTAGCTGGTGACCAGCCCCGCTGAGCCTGCGCCAATCACCACAATGTCATAATCAAAGCGCTGGGGGCGGGTGAAGCCTTGGTAGGCCTTGCGTTGCTGCACTAATAGCACGATGCGCCGGGCAATCCAGGGGAAAATCGCCAGCAGCGCAAACGAGGCTAACAGCGTCGGGGAAACGATGCCGCCCAGGCTCTCAAGCTCACCCAGCTGGCCACCGGCATTGACGAAAACCGCCGTGCCCGGCAGCATCGCAAGCTGGCTCACCCAGTAAAACGTCACGGTTTTAATCCGCGTTAGCCCCATGACCAGGTTGATCATGAAAAATGGAAACACCGGCACAAGGCGTAGCATAAAAAGATAAAAAGCGCCGTCGCGCTCAACGCCGCGGTTTACCGCTTCAAACTGGCGCGGAAAGCGTTTTTCAATCGGTTGGCGAAATAAAAACCGTGAGAGTACGAAAGCTAACGTCGCACCCAGCGTGCTGGCAAACGAGATGATTAGCAGCCCCCAGCCCAAACCAAACAGCGCACCGCCAAGCAGTGTGAGCAGCGTGGCACCCGGTAGCGAAAGGGCGGTCATCACCACGTAGACGGCAAAAAAGAGTCCCGCCACCTGCCATGGATTTTGATTAAACGCCGCTTGAAAGTCGCTTTGGTACGCCTTAAGGGTTTCTAGCGTGAACCACTGGTGGGCACCGCTCAGAAAAAACACGCCAATGGCAATGACCAGTAGCGCGGCAAGAATCAAACGTTGTCGGGTCACGATAAGCTCCAGGGGCAGGGGGAGTGAGTAAGCATGCTGTGTTTAACTGCTTTTATATTGCGTTTAACTGCTTTTATATAAAGAGGGAGATTCACTCAGTGAGAACAGAATCCGTTTCCTTACACGGAAAGCGCTAACGCTTTCCAGCGCTGCCAATCTTCTGGACGGTCTACATCCCAGATGGTTGCCGGATAAGCGGCCTTCAGCCCCATCGCCTGAATACGCTGCTGGGTGGTTTTCAGCACGGTGTGGGTTCCCCAGGGGATGTCGGTAAAGAGTGCAGGGTAATCTTGCTGGGTGCCGACAAAACCGTAGCCGCCGTCTTCCGCGGGTAAAATAACCACATCGTAGCGGGCGAGCTGCTGTGCACAGGTGGTAATCAGCGCACTGGTAATACTGGGGCAATCACTGCCCATCAGCATGGCGGGCCCCGGCGTACTGTTGAGAGCCTGGCGAACCCGAGTGCCTAGATCGCCGTCCGGCTGAGGGCGTAACGCCAAGCCGTATTGATTGTGCAACTCAATAAATAGCGGGTGGGTGTGGTCAAGCGCCGTCCATAGCGTAATCTGCTCAGCGGGCAGTGCCCCGCAGGCGTTGGCAACACAGTGGCGCACCAGTTCAGCGTGTGCATTGGCCGCACCGCTTTCTCCCAGCAATGGTGCCAAGCGCGTTTTTGCCTGCCCAGCAAGCGGCGCTTTGGCCAGCAGGTGCAAATGAGGCAGCGGTTTGCGCTGAATAGGCATCTTAGCGGGCATCGCGATATTCCTTGGCAAGCTGAGTGGCGCTAACGCCGCGCCAGTAGCGATAGCGTAGCCGCCACATCAGGCAGATGGTTTTCAACGCGCCGTGCTGATCCCAGCGTCTGCCTGAGCTTATCACTTTTGCCGTTAGGCAGGCGGGAGGCGATGCGCGAGTGAGCCGCTTACACAGCTCAATATCTTCCATCAGCGGCTGCTCGGCAAAGCCGCCCATGGCTTGGAACGTGCTGGTGCGTACAAAGATGCCTTGATCGCCGGTCGCGATGCCGGTGAGCCGCGAGCGCTTATTCATCATCCAACTCACCACGGGTAGCCAGCCACTGTGGCCGTTAAGCTGAATATCAAAGCGGCCCCAGGCATGGGTTGTTAGCGCTTGGGCTATCTGCTCCATGGCGCCCTCGGGCAAGCGAGTATCAGCATGCAGAAACAATAGCGTAGGTGCACTCGCCTGCTGTGCGCCCACGTTCATTTGCGTCGCCCGGCCGGCCGGACTGTTGAGTAAATGGTCTGCCAGCGGCCTGGCGATATGAACGCTGTCATCGCTGCTCCCGCCATCAACTACGATGACCTCGATTTGCTGAGCCGCGTTCGGTGTGCGCAGTGGTTCCAACGCATTCTTAATGCTGGCGGCTTCGTTCAGCACCGGCATTATGATGCTGAGCCGAGGCAGTTGTTTAGCCAAGCTCAATGACCGGCCCTCCTGCAGCGTCGGCATCAGCGCGGTCGTGGGTAACCAGCAGTGTAGGCAGGCCAGCCTCGCGCAGCTGGCCAAATACCAGCGAGCGCGTCTCCTGACGTAGTGCCGTATCCAATTTTGAAAACGGCTCATCCAACAGTACTGCCTGCGGCTTCGAAAGCAGCAGGCGCATTAAGGCTACCCGTGCTTTCTGGCCACCGGAAAGGGTGGCGGGATCGCGCTTTTCAAAGCCTGCCAGACCTACCTGTTCAAGGGCATGCGAGATTTTCCGGTGTTTATCGTTACTCTGACGAGGTAGCCCAAAGCGTAGGTTGCCGCCGACGCTCAGGTGTGGAAACAGCAGTGGATCTTGAAACAGTAGCCCGATACCACGCTTCTCGGCGGGCAGTGTGTCCAGGCGCTGTTCATCCAGGTAGAGCTGGCCCAAGGCCGTGAAGGCGGGTGACAAAAAGCCCGCCAGATAAGCCAGCAGGGTGGACTTGCCCGAGCCGGAAGGGCCCATCACGGTCAATACGTCGCCCGGTGGTATCACACGGTCGATAGCGAGCAGCATCTCGCTCTCTAGCGAGATAGTCAGTTGCTTGATGTGAAGCCTGGGATTGGCGTTCATACCACTCCTTGCATAGTGCGCCGTTTCGCCCACACCCATCGCGGGATCAATAAAGCGAGGCTAAAACCGATAAAGGGCAGCAGCGCTTGCAGTAAGGCAAGCACCGCGATGAGGCGCCGATTGCCCCCAGAAGCCATGGCTACCGCTTCGGTAGTAATCGTAGGAATACGCCCGCCGCCCAGCAACAGCGTGGGTAAATACTGGCTGATACTGACCGCTAAGCTGACCGCGCAGGCAGTGAGCAACGGGGCCAATAGCAGCGGCAGGCGCACCTGCCAGAACGCACGCCATGGCCCTACTCCAAGGGAATGAGCGACCTGTACCCAGCGCGGGTCAAGACGCCGATACGCTTCAGAGAGCGATAAGTAAAGATAAGGCGCCACAAACAGTAAATGCGCCACAATCACTAATGCTAACTGGGGGCGAATACGCATACTCTCCGCCGCGACGACTAAGCCAAATAGAAAGGCGACCTGGGGAACGATAAGAGGTAAATACAGCAGCCACTGGGAGCGGCTAACCGGCAAGTGGTGACGCACAGCGTTCTCAAGCGTTGCCACGACCAGTACGCCAGCAATGAGCGTTGAGGCAAGTCCCACGCTTAGCGTATTCATCAGTGGTGTTATCACACTCGGCAAAATGCGTTGCCAGTGATCCAGCGTGAAAGTGCCAGGGAAAGCATCAGGAAAGCGCCAAAAACCGGCGAGCGAAAATACGACCAACCCTCCTATCGCGCTGATGACCAGCAGCGTTGTCGTTGTTAACAGCATCCGGCCGCTAATGGCGATAGTTGTAGAGCCAGCTTTCCTGGCACCATTCACGAGCCAGTAATGGCTGAATCGCCTTACGCACTGTTCGCCCAGCCACCAGGTTAATAGCGCCGCCAGAGTGACCCCAAGTTGCAATACCGCCCCTGCAGAGGCCATATAGCGTCGATCCAAATTCGGATCATTGAACCAGCTAAGAATCGACACGCTAAGGGTTGGCGGCAGTGTGGGGCCGAGAATGAGCGCCATATCGACAACCGACGTGGCATAGGCGATCACTGCATACACCGGCAGCCGAATCAGCGGGTAAAGTGAGGGCAGCACGGTTTTTAACCAGGCAATCGTGGGCGTATAGCCCAGAGAGCGCGCCATCATTAAGCGCTTTTCTGTGCCTAGCTGGGGGAGGGCTGCAAGGCACATCAAGAGTAAAAAAGGCACTTCTTTAAGCATCAGCCCGGCCATCAATGAGAGCCCCCAAGGATCATTGACGATCAACACATCCGGTGGGCGTTCCCAGCCGGTCAACCCAGGCGATATCCATCGTACAAACAGCCCGGAAGGAGCGATAAGAAACGCTAAACCAAACGCCACTGCCGCATGAGGAATCGCTAGTAGCGGCGAGACCAGTCGTCGAATGCTGCGGTCTAACCAAGTGCCACGGTTGGCCGCCAGGAACAGTACCACGACACTAAGCGCTACCAGGGTGGTGATCAGCCCACTCGCATAGCTCAGCAGTATTGAGCGGTGAAGCCCTGGGTACGCCCAAAGAGTCCGCCAGGCATCAAAGTGAAAGGTTTCACCGCCCAGTACCGGCAAATAGCCAAACGCCGGAAGGATGATCATCGCAAGGCCCGCCGCTAACGGCACCACCAGCGCGCTTATCAAGACCCAGGGCGCCAGAAAAAGCATGGCTTAGTTCACGTAGCGTTGTTGCCACGCGTCAGCGAGGGCATCCACCCAGCTGGGATGCGGCTGGCCGAGCACTTCACCAAGCTCGCTAGGCGGGAGTGTGGCAATGCCTAGGTCAATATCATCAAACAGTGCGCGCTCTTCGTCAGTGAGCTGCTCCATCGCTAATACAGTGCCACTGCCCCACACTTCAGGATCGTGTTTTTCCGCCTGAGCCTCGGGGGACATCAGGTAGTTGGCCACCACCATGGCTCCCGCCTTGTGCTCGGCGTTATAAGGAATTGCCATAAAGCTCATATTGCCGATCATGCCGCTGTCGTGAACATAGCTGCGTACCGTTTCGGGAAGCTCATAGTTGGCGATAGCGCCCGATGCTTCCGTGGCGCTGAACGAAAGGGCAATGCCAATTTCGCTGTCGCCCATTAAGCCGCGTAAATCGGCGCTATTAGAGGGGAAGGCCCTGCCCGAACGCCATAACTGTGGATGAAGCTCGTCTAGATACGCCCAAAGAGGTGCGGTGGCCTGGTCAAAGTCGTCTGTTTGCATCGGTTCATAGAACAGATCTGTGTTGTCGACTAGCTCCAGCAGGGCCTGGGTAATAAACGCATTGCCCAGGAAGTTAGGCACCTGTGGGTAGGTAAACTCTCCAGGGTGTTGCTTAGCCCAGTCCAGAAGCTCTGGCATGTTGTGAGGGTGGTCTTCTACCAGCGCTGTATCGTAATAAAACACTACCTGGGAGCTGCTCCAGGGGGACTCTAGCCCGTCGACGGGAATCGTCCAGTCGTAACGCACGGCAGGCGTATTGTCTGGGTCGGTAAGCGGGTAGTGGGGCAGTGAGTCCGCCCAAGGCCCGAACAGTAGGTCGCTGCTTTTCATCGCGGCAAAGTTCTCGCCGTTAATCCAGATCATATCGACGCTGCCTGCGTCGTCATTGCCCGCCTGTTTCTCTGCTAAAACCCGTGACACCGATTCTGACGTATCGCCTAGCTTGACGTGAACTAGGTCGATGCCATAAAGCTCGTCAACTTGCTGTGCCACCCACTCGATATACGCATTGGTACGTGCTTCGCCGCCCCAGGCATTCCAATACACGGTTTGGCCTTCAGCTTGCGCCGTTACGCTTTGCCAATCGTTGGGATCGGGGTTGTTGGCCATGGCAGTAACAGCCATGGGCATCATCGCTATGGCAATAGTGGCACGAAAGGAATTACGGTTCATCGGCATCGCACACCTCGTGGGGACTGATATTTTAGGATTGGCAATAGAAAAAGCGTAAAGCGCTACAGGGAGGCCTGTAAGCACTGCAGCTCGCTGTGAACATGGTCAATAATGGGTAAGGATAGATAATGCTCAACGCGATCACGGACGTGCTCAATGACGGCCGCATCGGTGAGTTCCGCCGACCAGTCTTCACCGCGCTGTTGGGCATCCTTGGCGTTTAAGTGCTGGGCTCGCCATTTGGTGCACCATGTCAGCGACCAGAGCCAGGTGGCGCGACGACAAGCGACCAAGGTCTCTGCACTGGGTGTTTCGCCCATGGCGGTTTGCCAGCGGCGGTAAAACGTAATCACCTCGCCCAGCGACAGTACCGCTTGGCTATTGATATCCCACGTAGTCGAGGTATAAAGCGAGGTATGCGCAAGATCAATGCCCGGTAAACCATAGCGGCACTTTTCCAAATCCACTAAGACAGCGCGGCCATCGTCACGGATTAAAAAGTTGCCAGGGTGAGTATCAAAGCTAATGAGCGTAGGCGTGGCATCGCGCAAGCGGGGCGAGAGCATATCCAGTTCTTGCTGAATGCGTTGCGTGACTTTGCTTGAAAGCTGGGCATCACTCAGCCAGTTAGCCTGCTGGCGCACTTCAGTGACCATTGCTTGCCACGGGTCGTCAGGCGCAAGCAGCGGTTTTCGCGCCGCGAGACTGGGCAGCGGTTGGCGATGCAGGTTCGCCAAGGCATCCGCAATGGCGGGTAGATCATCCGGCAGTTGGGCTAAGCGACCACGGATAGCCTCGACCAATAGCCCGCCGCGTGGCAGGGTATCGCTGGGTGGCAAGGTGCCATAAAACCTTGGCATATGACCACCTGGGCTAGCGCGCTGATAACAGGCGGCTTGGTAGGCCAGGTTTTCTTGTGGTGGCAGGTTCATTTGGCTCTGCTTTGGCAGTCGTGCCACCCAGTCGTCACCATCGCTGCGGTGAACCCATACGTGATCGTGAGCAAGCCCGGTATCCGCCATCGGCGATAGCTCGCGGTACGAAATCCCTGCCCGCTTAAGTTCGCTTGCCAGCGCCTCTAGTCGCGCCTCGATAGGTGTCGGCATAAAGCAGTCCGTGTCGTTGCTGAATCAGCGATGCTAGTAAGTCAGAGTTTTGAGACTAACCTTACACGGTTGGTAAGAAAAAGTAGTTAAGCTGCGATAGCAGGACGCAAAATACAACATGCTAGGAGAACCGAGATGCTGAATATCACATGGGTACAGCTCACGCCCATTAATCGTAGTTGCCGAAATGCTCTGCAAGAAAGGGCGATAGAACGTCGGAAACGCTGGTGCATGCTGGGTGTTTTGCCGATCTGCCTGCTACTTTCCAACGGCGCGATTGGCGCTGAGTATCGTCACGCCGAAGAGCCCATTGGCGACGTGGAAGACGTCTACAGTGGCCACTTAACGCCGGATATGGCCGTCAATACGTTTCGTAATATCGATCGATTGTTTCCTTCGCGGACCATTGCCGCTGGAGAGTCTCCTCGCCCTTTGCCGACCTCTGATGCTTCTTTGGAGGGACTCTCCGTTGAGAGCGATGATAAAACGTATGATCTCTATGACTACCTGGCGTTGAACAGCGTTGCAGGTCTGTTGGTCATGAAAGATGGCGACGTCGTTTATGAGACTTACCAGCGGGGTAACGATGAGAATACGCGTTGGATGTCGATGTCTGTGGCCAAGTCTATCTCCTCAACGCTTGCGGGCATGGCAATCAAGGATGGCCTGATCGAGAGCCTCGATGCCCAGGTGGTGGACTACGTGCCAGCACTTGAAGGCAGTGCCTATGACGGCGTCAGTCTGCGCGACATCCTTATGATGTCATCGGGGGTCGCCTGGAACGAGACCTATACCGATGTGAGTTCGGACCGCCGGGAATTGTTGCGTGCCCAGATCGCCCAGACCCCGGGTGGCGCCATGGAGGTAATGTCAGAGCTGCCACGAGCCGCTGAGCCCGGCACGATCAACAACTACAGCACTGGTGAAACGCAGATTCTTGCCGAGTTTATCCGCGGCGCTATCGACAGGCCCTTGGCGGAATACCTTTCGGAGAAACTGTGGCAGCCCTACGGCATGCAAAGTGATGCGACCTGGTGGCTTGAGTCGCCGGATGGTGTAGAAATTGGCGGCAGCGGTATTGGTGCGACGCTTCGTGACTATGCCCGCTTCGGTCAGTTTATTCTCGACGACGGTGTCATCGATGGCGAGAGCTTACTGCCTGAGGGGTGGGTGGAGGAGGCGTCTACGCCCAAAACATTGGAAGGCGGCGATGACTTAGACTACGGCTACATGTGGTGGACCGGCTGGACTCCGCAGTCTCGAGAAGACCAGGCATTTTCTGCGGTGGGCATTCAAGGCCAGTACGTCTACATCAATCCGGCCCACAATATAGTCATCGCCCAGAACGCCGCCGAGCCCAAACCCGTGGGTAAAGAGGTCGTTGACCCCATGGTGTTTTTCGACGCTATCGTTGAGCACTTGGATGACCAGCAAGAAACACCGTAAGCAACTCAGTGCTAAAGTAACTCAGTACTAAAGTAACTCAGTACTAAAGCCAAAAAAGCGGCGCGCCCATTCAAAGAGGGCGCGCCGTTTTCAATACTAGGCTTAGCGTTTTCAGCGCGCCCGAATAGCCTTACAACGCCTCGATCTTCACCTTTTGCTCTTCCAACAACTGCTTGGTGGCTTGGAATTCCGCGAGTTTGCAGCGCTCTTTGTCGACCACGGCAACCGGCGCCTTCGCGATAAAGCCGTCGTTGCCGAGCTTTTTCTCGATGCCGTCGATGAATTTATCCTGCTTTTCGATCTCTTTGGCTAGGCGGGCCAGCTCGGTATCTTTATCGATTAAGTCTGCCATCGGTACCAGCACTTCCATATCACCCACAAGCTGCGTGGCGCAAAGCGGTGCGTCGTTGGGGTTTTCAAGCCAGCTAACGCTTTCCAACTTGGCGAGTTTAGACAGGAAGTGACGGTTGCTTTCCAGACGTTCGATGTCCTCGGGCTTGCCTTTGGTGAGCATCACGTCGAGTAGTTTACCGGGGGAGATGTTCATCTCGGCGCGGATATTACGCACGGCAATGATGACGCCTTTCAGCCACTCGATATCCAGGCTTGCCTGATCGTCAATTTTGCTTGCGTCGGTTTCCGGCCAAGACTGCAGCATGATCGAAGCACCTTCACCCATAAACACGCCCGCCAGCGGCGCGACGCGCTGCCAAATCTCTTCGGTGATATAGGGCATCATCGGGTGGGCGAGGCGCAGAATCGTTTCGAGTACGCGCACCAGCGTGCGGCGGGTGCCTCTTTTCGCTTCTGCAGTGGCATTTTCGTCCCACATCACCGGTTTGGAAAGCTCCAGATACCAGTCGCAGTACTCGTTCCAGACAAATTCATACAGCGCTTGTGAGGCGTGGTCGAAACGATATTCATCCATCGCTTTAGTGACATGAGACTCAACCTTCTGCAGCTGCGAAATAATCCATCGGTCAGCCAGAGAGAGCTTAACGTCACTGCCGTCTATCCCGCAATCTTCGCCTTCGGCATTCATCAGCACATAGCGCGAGGCGTTCCACAGCTTATTGCAGAAATTGCGGTAGCCATCCAAGCGGTTCATATCAAACTTGATATCGCGCCCTGTGGTGGCTTGGGAGAGGAAGGTAAAACGCAGCGCATCGGTGCCGTGAGCTTCGATGCCGTCTTTAAATTCGTCCTTAGTTGCCTTGGCAATGGCCTTCGCCTGCTTCGGCTGCATCATATTGCCGGTGCGTTTGTCGAGCAGTTCATCCAAGGTGATGCCGTCGATCAAATCGATGGGATCGAGTACGTTGCCCTTGGATTTGGACATTTTCTGACCCTGACCATCACGCACTAGACCGTGCACATACACCGTTTTGAACGGCACCTGCTTGGTGAACTTCAGGGTCATCATGATCATCCGAGCAACCCAGAAGAAGATGATGTCAAAGCCGGTGACCAGCACGCTGGAAGGATGAAACGTCTCAAGCTCTGGCGTTTGTTCTGGCCAGCCGAGAGTGCCGAAGGTCCACAGGCCCGAGCTAAACCAGGTGTCGAGCACGTCTTCGTCTTGGGTAAGCGTCACGTCGGCACCAAGGCCGTGCTTCTCACGTGCTTCTTCTTCGCTGCGGCCAACGTAGATATTGCCTTCGGTGTCGTACCACGCTGGAATGCGGTGTCCCCACCACAGCTGGCGGGAGATACACCAGTCTTGCAGGTCGCGCATCCAGGCGAAGTACATGTTTTCGTAGTTCTTGGGTACGAACTGAATATCGCCGTTTTCCACCGCTTCAATGGCAGGCTTGGCGAGAGATTCCACTGCCACAAACCATTGGTCGGTGAGCAGCGGTTCAATCACGTCACCTGAGCGATCGCCATGGGGCAGGGTGTTGTTAACGGCTTCTACCTGCTCCAGCAGGCCAAGTGCATCCATGTCCGCAACGATTTGCTTACGCGCTTCGAAGCGATCCAGGCCGGCGTACTTGGCAGGCAGGCTGGCATCTTCGTCAGGATGAGGCTGACCCTTCAGGTCAAAGATTTCTGCGCGTTCAAGGATCGCCGCATCTTTGGAGAAAACGTTAATCAGCAGGTGGTTATGCCGTTTGCCGACTTCGTAATCGTTAAAGTCGTGGGCGGGGGTAATCTTGACGCAGCCCGAGCCTTTTTCTATATCCGCGTGTTCGTCGGCCACTATCGGAATACGCCGACCAACCAGCGGCAGCTCAATAAAGGTGCCGATCAATGAGGCGTAGCGGGCGTCGTCTGGGTTCACGGCTACACCGGTATCACCGAGCAGCGTTTCAGGACGGGTGGTGGCGACTACCACGTAGTTTTTGCCATCAGCGGTTTGCACACCGTCTGCCAGCGGGTAGCGGAAATGCCAGAAGCTGCCTTGCTGCTCTTTGTTTTCTACTTCTAAATCAGAAATGGCGGTGTGCAGCGTCGGGTCCCAGTTGACCAAACGCTTGCCACGATAAATCAGCTTTTCTTCGTGAAGACGAACAAATACTTCTTGTACTGCTGTGTAGAAACCGTCGTCCATGGTGAAGCGTTCACGGCTCCAATCTACGCTTGCGCCCATGCGGCGCAGCTGGCGGGTAATCTGCCCGCCTGACTCTTCCTTCCATTCCCACACTTTATCGATAAACGCATCACGGCCTAAGTCGTGGCGGGTTTTGCCCTCTTCCGCGGCGAGTTTACGCTCCACCAGCATTTGCGTGGCGATACCGGCGTGGTCGGTGCCTACCTGCCACAGCGTGTTGTTACCCTGCATCCGCTTCCAGCGCGTCAGGGTATCCATAATGGTGTCCTGGAACGCGTGGCCCATGTGCAGGCTGCCGGTGACGTTAGGCGGGGGGATCATGATCGAAAAAGGCGCGCCCTTACCGGAAGGGGCGAAACGGTTGTCGGCTTCCCAGCGTTCGTACCAGCGGGTTTCGATCTGCTCGGGTTGGTAGGTCTTTTCCATGGGAGTCGGCTCACGGCTGGCAAAAAATGTGCACAAGTATAGCGCGAGAGGTGCTGGCTCGTCAGGTGCTTCGGGTGCGCATCGCGATGAGTCCAAGAATCGGGCCTGGCAGCAGCCACCAAATGACCGCTAGCGACTGGCTTGACCACAGTGCGGTGACCAGCGCAATGGAGGGAATAGTAATCCCGAAGCCAATGGCATTCATCATCGCCAGCGCCGCCCCTAAACGTTCAGGCGGCGCGGCGGCGCTGGCCAATGCTGAAAACTGGGCAGAGTCGGCAATCACGCTAATCCCCCATATGCCTAACAGCGCTAAAAGCAGCCAGGGCGAGGCGTTGCCAAGCAGCGGGTATATCAAACACAGCGCGCCAGAAACCGCCAATGCGATACAGGCCACTCTGTCGCTGCCGATATGACGGCTCCATTTACCCGCCAGCACACAGCCGGGTAGCCCCAAGGCAATAACGGCAAAGCTCAGCCACGGCTGGGCACTGCTGGCGGCGCCTAGGCGCTCTAGCTCCCGGGCGACTAAAAACGGCACCAGTGCCCAAAGCGCGTACAGCTCCCAGCAGTGGCCGAAGTAGCCCAGCGCAGCGGCGCGAAAGCGGGACTGTTTGAACGCTGCTAACCCCGCCCACGGCTGGCCGCTTTTGGCGATGGCCGGTAGGTGAGGGCCAACGCCCAAGCGAGCAATCATCAGTGCGGCGACCAGTGCCAGCAGTGACGCCAGCAGCAGCGGCCACTGCCAGGGAAGATGCAGCGTTAAACCGCGCAGCAGGTGTGGGGACGCAATGCCTAGGGTCAGCATGCCGACTAGCCAGCCTAACGCCGCCCCAGCATGGCTTGGCGTCCAGCTCACGACTAGCTTCATGCCGAGCGGATAGATGCCTGCCAGGCAAAGCCCGGTGGCAAAGCGCGCCACTGCGGCGAGCGTCACGCTCTCGGCGACGCCAATAAAGGCGGCATTGATCAATGCGCCCAGCACCGCTGAAATCGCAAACAGGTGGCTGGCGCGGACACGATCGGCCAAGCCTGTGGTGGCCATTAGTAGGGTGCCGGTAATAAAGCCGGCTTGAACGGCGATGGTTAATAGGCCCAGATCACTTTCGCTCAGGCCTACGGCCTCCTGGAGCGCCAGGCCAACGCCGTTAACGCTGAACCACAGCGAGGTGCCAAATAGCTGGGCGATGACAATAACGGCCAAGGGGTAGCGCGTGAGCACGTTTGAGTCTCCAATAGTGTAACGGGCGCGGCAAGGCCCCTAATGGTAATCAACAATTTTTCATTGCGACGAATTTTTTGAAAACAGCATTGTCGGAGAGCGAGAGTACCGCAAGACCCGCCAGGATTGTGCCGGGGAGGAAATTCATTTTGTACGCAATTGGAGTTTTTATGCAGTTAGCTAAACTTTTCGTTCCAGCAGTCGCCGCCCTGGTGTTCAGTGTGCCCGCTATGGCTCAGCAAATGGGTGGTGGTGCCCCCAGTGTCGATGACCAGGTTAACCAACTCGACGAAATGGTGGATCTGAATGATGGGCAGAAGGAAGAACTCAGCAACCTTTTGACCCAGATGCAAGACGACGTTGGTGCCAATGAGCAGGAAGCCCAGCAGTTGCAACAGCAACTCAGTGAGCACGTTCAGCCTGATTACGACGAAGCTGCCATTCGGGCGGATGCAGAGCGTCTTGGTGACCTAACGGCCGAGATGACCGCGGATAGCATTATCATACAGTCTCAGATCGAAGGCGTTTTCACTCAGGAGCAGCGCGATCAACTGGATGAGGCCATGGCTCAGCAGCAGGAGCAAATGCAACAGATGCAGGAGCAGATGCAGCAACAGGGAGGCTAAGGCGACGACGTACTGACAGAGATTGCCTGGTTCTGCTGATGACCCCGCCAAGTGCGGGGTCACGTGTTTATGGGTGCCGTTCAGCCATTACCCCAATTTATGCGGCACAACTTCATGGCCGAGCTCTTTATAGCGCTGCCAGCAGGCGCGTTTGGCGACCAGCACTTGTTGGTGTTGATTGATGATCTCGGCGATCCGCGCGTAGTTTTCTACGCCGTCGGGAATATCGGGGTGCAGGTTAAGCAGCGCAGTCTCTTGCGCAGGTACCGGAAGCTGTTGCCAGCCAAGCGTAATGGGCACGCTGGCGGCCATTTCGCTACCTTCCAACGCGTGGGGCAGGTAGGCATCGGGGCGAAAATTCCACAGCGCGCTGTCGGCCTGCTCAGCGAGCGCTTTGTCCTCGCAGTGCAAATGCAGCTGATAGCCCTTACGCCAGATGGTCTCGGCGAGCTTACAGGCAAACTGCAAACGGGCTTCTAGGGTCGTGTCGGGCAGGATGTAAAAATCAATGCGCGCCATAGCGATTCCAGATAAGTCGGGTCTAGAGTAAGCGGCTCCAAACGACGCCGCCGCAAAGAATGCGGCGGCGAGAAGAAGCGCTTCGGCGTTAAACCAGCTTAGTTAGCCAGCCGTGCGTATCTTCACTACGGCCATACTGCAGATCGAGCAGCTTGCTACGAATGCGCATAGCGACTTCGTTGCTGTCACCAGCGCCTTCAATGGCAGATTTGAGGCGAATACGCTCGTTTTCGGAAACCAGCTCGCCCACCGGGGTGATCACTGCGGCGGTACCGCAGGCAAAGACTTCGATGATCTCACCCGACGCCGCGCCTTCGCGCCACTCATCAATGCTGATCGGGCGCTCTTCTGGCGTTAAGCCTTCCTCTTTGGCCAGCGTCAGTATCGAGTTGCGGGTCACGCCTTCCAAAATAGTGTCGGTTAAACGTGGCGTTACCAAACGGCCATCTTTAAACACGAAGAACAGGTTCATACCACCCAGCTCTTCAACCCACTTGTTTTCAGCAGCATCTAGAAACGCAACCTGGCCACACTGATGAGCTTCAGCTTCTTTCTGCGCAGCTAAGGACGCCGCGTAGTTACCGCCACACTTGGCAAAGCCAGTGCCGCCTGCGGCCGCGCGCTTGTAGTTCGAGGAAAGCCAGATCGATACCGGCGCAACGCCGCCTTTAAAGTAGGCCGCCGCTGGTGAAGCGATCACGTAGTAATCGACCTCTTGAGACGGGCGAACGCCTAAAAACGCTTCAGAAGCGATCATAAAGGGGCGTAGGTAAAGGCTGCACTCGTCGGAGGTGCTGGCGGGCGTGGGGACCCAAGCATGATCTTGGGCCAGCAGCGCTTTTAGCGAACCAATGAAGTCTTCATCGGAGAGTTCTGGGAGTGCCAAACGACGCGCGCTGCGGCGAAAACGCTCGGCGTTTTTCTCAGGGCGAAACGTCCAGATCGAACCGTCAGCATGGCGATAGGCTTTAATGCCTTCAAAAATTTCCTGGCCGTAGTGCAGCACTGACGCTGCAGGATCTAGCATCAACGGGCCATACGGACGCACCTGATGGCCGTGCCAGTCGGCGTCTTGGGTCCAGCGAACGTGGGCCATGTGGTCAGTGAAATACTTGCCAAAACCTGGGTTACTTAGGATATTGCCACGAATATCATCTGCCATCGGCTGATTGGATGGCAGAGTTTCAAAACTCGTTTCAAAACCCGTTTCAAAGCTTGCAGTGGGCACGGCTATTTGTCTCCGCTAGAACCACGCCCAGGGTTGGGCACGGTTGGATACGATGGTGAATTCGATACAGCAGCACCGAGCCTCGGCTCGGTGCTGCTTGATATGTCCAGGTTTAACGGTTGCGGCGCAGAAAGGCAACCGTTTCACGCATGAACGAGGCGTTAAGCGTCACTATTTTCGACCTGAGTGTCGGTTTCACGATCAAGCAAGTACTGGGTTAATAGGCCAACAGGGCGACCCGTTGCGCCTTTTTGCTTGCCGGAATGCCACGCGGTGCCTGCGATATCTAGGTGTGCCCAGGGGAAGTGATCGGCAAAACGTGACAAAAAGCACGCTGCGGTGATCGTGCCCGCTGGACGACCGCCAATATTGGCAAGATCGGCAAAGTTAGAGTCTAGCTGCTCCTGGTACTCGTCCCACAGCGGTAAATGCCACGCGCGGTCCCACGCGGCTTCACCTGCATCTAATAAGTCGAGTGCCAAATCGTCGTTGTTGGAAAGCAGACCGGTGGCGTGGTGGCCCAGGCCAATAATCACCGCGCCAGTGAGGGTGGCGATATCCACCACGCTTGCCGGCGTAAAGCGCTCGGCATAGGTCAGCGCATCGCATAGCACCAAGCGGCCTTCTGCATCAGTGTTGAGCACTTCAACGGTCAAGCCTTTCATCGTCTTGATAATATCGCCAGGCTTGGTGGCATGGCCGTCGGGCATGTTTTCCGCGGCGGCAACGATAAAGACTAGGTTGAGCTTTGGCTTAATCGCCAGTACCGCTTTGACGGTCCCGAAGACGCTGGCGGCGCCGCACATATCGAATTTCATTTCGTCCATGCCTTCACCAGGCTTGAGCGAAATGCCGCCGGTGTCGAAGGTAATGCCTTTTCCGACCAGCACATGGGGCGCGTCTTCAGCGTTTTCAGCACCGGTATATTTCATTACGATCAGGCGGGTTGGCTCTTTGCTACCGCGACCTACGGACAGTAATGAGCGTGCGCCCAGTGCTTCGAGCGCCTCTTCATCGAGAATCTCAACGTCCAGCGCACCGTTTGACTCGCGGCCTAGCTGCTGCGCCTGCTCGGCTAGGTAGCTGGGGGTGCAGATATTGGCAGGCAGATTACCTAGCGTGCGGGTGTAGTTGATGCCTTGGCCAATTGCGTTGCCTACTAGAGCACCTTGCTGAACGATAGGCTGCGTGCTGGCGTCACTAATGACGAGTGTGAGTTTGGTAAGACTGGGGGCTGGCGCAGGCGTCGATTTGAACTGATCGAAGCGATAAATAGCCCGCTCAGCGGCTTCTAATACTTTACGAGCTTTCCAGGCCGCGTCGCGGTCGGTTAAAGGTATATCATTAAAAATGACGCTGGCTTCATCAATGGGCAGTTTCACCAGCGCGGCCATGGCGGCATCCAGCGCCTTAATGTAGGCCGCTTCCTGGCATTTTTCGCGTTCGCCCAAGCCGACCAATAACAGCCGCTGTGCCCCGAGGCCTGGCGCAAACGGTATCATGAGTACGCTGCCTAGCGAGGCATCAAAGTCGCCGCGCTCCATCAATTGGCCGATCAGACGCTCGCTAGCGTCGTCCAGTTTGGCGACGCTGGGCAGTAGGTCACTACCTTTAAAAACCGGCACTAAGAGACAGGCGGTTTCGGTTTTGGCCGGATTAGCAGTTTGAACGGAAAATTCCATGACGTCTCCAACAAGACAAGCATCGAGGGATTCGGGATAATGCCTCGTTGCTTTTGAATTTGAAAAGGCAGTGAGAATAGTTTCATTAGTGTACCCAAGCCATGCGGGTATTGCATGGCATCCTGCACGACTAGCCGGAGAGCGCGTTGATTTTATTTCGGTATTTAACTCGCGAAGTGTTACTCACCATGGCGGCGGTTGCCGGCATTCTGCTGTTGGTGATCATGGGCAGCCGTTTTATCCGTTATTTCGCAGATGCGGCGGAGGGTGACTTTCCCGTCACTATTTTAGGCAGCCTGATGATGTTTCACCTGCCTGGCTTTATGGAACTGATACTGCCGCTGTCGTTTTTTCTAGGCATTTTGCTGGCTTACGGGCAGCTCTACATGAACAGTGAGATCACTGTCATGGTCGCCTGCGGTATGAGCCCGACGCGATTGTTGAAAGTAACGCTGCTGCCGGCCAGTGTTGTCGCGGTGCTGGTAGGCATGTGCAGCCTATGGCTGACACCCTATGGCGCGCTGCAAACGGAAACCGTACTGGAGGAGCAGCGCAGCCGTTTGGATGTGTCTGTGCTCGCACCGGGGCGCTTTCAGGAGTTTGGTGGCGGCCGCACCGCGTACATAGGCAGCTTTACCAGTGATGGCACTGAGATGCAGGATGTATTGGTGCACGAGCAGAATCAGCCCGGCGATGAAAATACCCACGACTATATTACCCGTGCCGCCTCTGGCTATCAGGAAACCCGGATCGATACGGGCAGCCGTTTTCTGGTGCTAGATAGAGGCGAGCGCTATGGCGTCACCCCCGGGCAGCAAAGCGCTGAACGGCTCACCTTTGATCGCTATACGCTGCGTTTAGGGCTAAACAGTAATCGGCAGTCGCTGGATTCCCTGGAGTATGCCACTACGCCAGCGCTATGGAATGATCCAAGCCCGCGTGCACAGGCACAGTGGCAGTGGCGTGCAGGGCTCCCGCTAATGGTGTTTATATTAGCCCTAATGGCGCAGCCGCTTTCCCGTGTTAATCCCCGTCAGGGGCGTTTTGGCAAGCTGCTACCGGCGGTATTTTTATACGTCGCGTATCTGAGCCTTTTACTTGCGGTGGTCGACGCCATCGGCAGTGAAACGTGGTCCGCCACGCTGGGTGTATGGCCGGTACATGGGCTGTTTTTAGGATTGGGCCTGCTGCTGCTGTGGCACTCGCAACGTAAGGGAATGCGCTGATGGTGAATCTGCTGATGGTTGACCGCCTGGACCGCTATATCGCCCGCAACGTGCTGGCGGCTATTGTTGTGGTTCAGTTCGTGCTGTTGGGCTTGGATATTACGATTGCCTATATCGATAACTTAGGCGACGTCCAGGCTGGCTATACTGCCCTTGATGCGCTGTTTTACTTGCTGATGCGTACGCCGTGGCGCTTCTATCAATATGCCCCGGTGGCAGTGTTAATTGGCGCGTTAATTGGCTTGGGCAGCATGGCCTCTAATAACGAGCTCACCGTTATGCGCGCCTCTGGGCGCTCCCTCGCACGTATTGTGTGGGGCGTGATGAAGCCTGTGCTGCTGGTGATCGTCGTGGTGTTGCTGGTGGCTGAATACGTCAGCCCGCGCACCGAACAACACGCTGAGGCGTGGCGCTTAGAAAAGATTCAGGGCGAAGGCACGATGCTGACTAGCCGCAGTGGCTGGCAGATTGAGGGCGACAGCGTCTACCGCTTCGGGGCGATCCGTGCTGATGATGTGGTGCTTGATTTAACCCGCTACCGCTTTGATGACCGGCAGCTAGTGGAAGCCACCTATGCCCAGCGCGCGCTTTGGGAAGACGGCGCCTGGCGTTTGGAAAACGTCTCTACGACGCGCATCTTCGATAATCACACTGAGTCCGACCAGGCCGCAAGCATGGGGTGGGAAACGTCCTTTACCCCCACGCAGCTTGAGCGCTTGCTGCGCGATATAGAAAGCCAGGCGCCCAGTGAGCTTTGGTACTACGCGAAGTTTCTCGCTGATCAAGGCCTGCAAAATGATCAGGCACTGCTGTATTTTTGGCAGAAAATGCTAATGCCACTCACCATGGGCTCATTAGTGCTGATTGCGGCCTCGTTCGTGTTTGGCCCGCTGCGCACCGTGGCCGCGGGTACCCGCGTGTTTTACGGGGTAATTACCGGCCTCAGCTTTAAATATGTGCAAGACCTACTGGCGCCTGCATCAACGATTTTCGGATTCTCACCCGTGTGGGCCGTCTTAGTGCCGACGCTTGTGTGTGCCGGGGTCGGGATCTATTTCTTACGCCGCAACGGTTAGCAAGATGCGCACGCGACGCTTTACTCAGTTGGGTGATGCGTGGCCAGCAGGCCTAGGCCGCCGCTTAGGCGCCATGCTCTACGACGGCTTTTTGGTTACGGCAATCTGGATTGCAGTGACGGTGGTTCACCTAATGTTTTTCCGCTATATGCTGGGCCAGTCGCCTGAAGACATTGGCGCCACCGCCTGCGATGTTTGGAGCCTGCGAATCATGCTGGTCGTGTTTGTCAGCCTGTTTTTTGTTTTCTCCTGGACGCGCGGCGGCATGACTCTGGGAATGCAGGCATGGCGGCTGCGTGTGCAAACGCGAGAGGGCTATTCACTGAGCGTGACGCAGTGCCTCATTCGCTGCGGCGTTGCGTGGCTATCGCTGCTGACGCTTGGGTTAGGCTATCTGTGGGTGCTGTTCGACCCACAACGACGTAGCTGGCCAGATATTGTGTCTAAAACGCAAACCGTCGTACTGCCAAAAGGCTAACGCGGTCGAATTTGCGCCGAAAAATAATAATTAGGCGAAAATTATTGCCTGCAAAAAATGTCGCGGCGCCAATATGTTATCGAGCGGCAGCTGTGTGTTAAGACGAATGCCTCCCAAAAAGCAGTCATTTCTACTTGATAAGATGTATACGAATCATTTACATTCATCTCATAGCTTATATGAGGTGTCACCATGTACGTTTGTGTGTGCAAGGGAGTAACCGATCATCAGATTCGTCAGCAGGTAAGCGACGGTGCGCGCAGCTGGCGGGAAGTACGCGAAGCAACCGGCTGCGCAACGCAGTGCGGTAAGTGCGCGTGCTATGCCAAATCTATTACCCGCGATGCCGTACAAGAAGCGCGTCAAGAAGCCGATATGGGACTTGCTTACGCCGTGTGACGCGAATCACTCTTGTTAGAGTTATCGTTTGCAAATGTATGATTTGCTTGAACTTTTAAACACCTTATCTATACTCTCAGGAAAGCTGGGAGTGTAGCTATGTGCGTCTATACTCCTTCTCTAACGTAACTGCTTGATCGCATTATTTAAAGGCCACTTAAACACTGGCTTAACTATCAGCATTACCGTTGAAAAGGTGACATTATGAAAGGTGATACTAAAGTTCTTGAGCATCTCAACAAGGCGCTTGGTAACGAACTCGTCGCGATTAATCAGTATTTTTTGCATTCCAAAATGTACAAAGATTGGGGCCTGAAAGCACTGGCCAAGTGGGAGTACGAAGAATCCATCGAAGAGATGCAGCACGCTGACAAGATCATCGAGCGCATCCTATTCCTAGAAGGCATTCCCAACCTGCAAGACCTGGGCAAGCTGCACATTGGTGAAAACGTTAAAGAGATGCTCGAAAGCGATCTAAAAATCGAGCACGATGGCCGCAACGATTACATTGAAGCCATCACCTACTGTGAAAGCGTAAAAGACTACGTTACCCGCGATATGCTGCGCGACCTGCTCGCCGATGAAGAAGGTCACATTGACCACATCGAAACTGAGCTGAAATTGATCGAACAGGTGGGTATCCAGAACTACCTGCAGCGCCAAATGCAGATGGCTGGCGAAGAGTAAATACGCTGGCAGTATTATCGTATTAAGTGATCGTTTCACGTTAATGCGCATAGCAAAACGGGCAGCCCATGGGCTGCCCGTTTTCTATTAGGCGACACGCGAGTTATGAGCTAGTCGCCAGAGTGTCGCCTGACTTTCCGCTCTCTGAAAATAACCATGAAGCTATAGGGTCTCTACATATTATTCCTGCCGCGAAGCATTTGCCGCCATTCTTCAATAAACTTCCATCATATTAATAGTTATCTAAATCAATTACTTGTTCCGTTTCATGGGTGTTTTTTTCACATTTGAAACTTGCTGCAAAGACTAAAGTTTAAGTCTCATTGCTTTGACATAGTGCATTTAAAAAGCTTTATATATCGTGATATATCAAAGGAGTGTGACTATGCGCAAAACAACCTTTCTAACAGCATCGGCGCTACTTATTGCTGGCCTTATTCCCTCTCTGGCGTTGGCTCAATGGCCGGAACGACCTGTCAATATTGTCGTTCCTTCGGGTGCTGGCGGCGGTACCGATCAGACCGGGCGAATGTTGGCTGAAAGGCTTCAGGAATATTTCGGCCAACCCTTCAATGTAATTAATCAGGGGCAAGGGGGAGGTGTAATAGGTCTTTCCTCAATCAAAAATGCTGATCCCGACGGCTATACGCTGGGGGTTCTTTATAATTTCGCCCATTACGCGGCGATGGGGCAGGCCGACTTTGATGCAGCAGACTTTACTGCTATTGCACAGTTCAACTTTGATCCGGCTGGCTTCCAGGTTCGCGACGACAGTCCTTGGGAGAATATCGAGCAGGCTTTGGATGATATTCAGCAGTCTCCAGAGGATTATGTTATTGCCTGCGGTGGTGGGTGCGGGGGCTCCTGGCCCATGGCTGTTGCAACAATGATGGATCAGTACGGTGTTGACGTATCAAAGGTGCGTTTTGTATCAGGTCAAGGGGCTGCCGCTGCATTGCAGGATCTTGCTGCTGGCGGTGTCGATATTGTTCCTTCTTCTCTGCCTGAGGCTAGTCCCTTGATACAGGCGGGGCGCATCAAATCGCTAGTAGTGATGGGTGATGAAAGGCTGGAAGCTTTCCCTGACGTTCCTACGCTGGCCGAAGCTACCGACATAGGCTTGCAGCTGGGAGCCTGGCGTGGACTAGTGGCTCCCCAAGGGTTACCTGATGAGATCGTCGAGCGGCTTGAAAGCGCTATGCATGAAATCGTGAACGACGATCAATGGCGCCAACAGATGACTGATCGCGGTTTTGGTATTCAGTGGCGTGATGCCCTTACGTTCAGCGATTTTATGAACGAGCAACAGGTCTCGGTACGCGAGCTCATCGAAACCATCGGTTTAGTCAAGAGCAACTGATTCTTGCTTGTCATTCGCCGGCGGCATGCCTAAGTGCCGCCGCAGTTCAGACAGTCGTACTTGGAGTCATCGCTTTGAAATTCGACGACAGTATCAGTGGGCTACTCATTATCTGCTTCGGCAGCATGGTCATTTTTTTTGCTCAACAGTTACCGACACTGCAGTTTATCGATTATGGGCCGGGCTTCTTTCCTACCTTGATCGGTATTGTGCTTGTTATATGTGGGTTGTCTGTACTGGCGAAGCGGATTGTTTCCAGCCAAGGCAAGATAGCTACTTGGGTGCGCATCGATAGTGATCAGGATGTATGGAAATCGCTATTAACCATTGGCTTTGTGATTGCCGTTATTCTTTTTTATATCTTTACCGTCAAAATTCTGGGTTTTTTGGTAACGATGCCGCTGGTGCTTTTTTCATTATTGTTTTATTTCCACCGCCGTCTTGGTCGAGATCTGGGCATTGCTGTTATTGGTAGCATCGCCTTCCATAGCTTTTTTTATCAGTTAATGTCGGTGCAGTTGCCTTGGGGCCTGTTAACACCATTCGCGGGGACTCTGACATGGTAATGAATGCTCTAGCGTTATTGTTCACGCCCACAACACTTGGTGTCATGCTCGCGTGCGCTCTTTATGGGCTCGTGATTGGCGCTATTCCCGGGTTTTCCGCTGCGATGGCGGTCGCCCTAATGGTTCCCGTCAGTTACTTCTTGGATCCTGTGCCCGCGCTAGCAGGCGTTGTCACTCTCTGCGCTATGGGTATTTTTTCGGGAGATATTCCCGGCGCACTGTTACGTATTCCTGGAACACCAGCTTCCGCAGCTTATGTTGATGAATCCTACAGAATGACTCAGAAGGGGCAGGCAGGGCTCGCTCTGGGAACAGGCTTAGTATGCTCGTCAATAGGTGGGATATTCGGCAGCATCGTATTGATTTTTGCAGCGCCCTCATTAGGGAATTTAGCCCTGCAGTTTAGCTCAGTTGAGTATTTCTGGTTGGCTTGCATGGGTCTGACCGCAGCGATTGCCGTCTCTCAGGGCTCAACCGCTAAGGGAGTTGTTTCCTTAAGCCTTGGTTTGTTGATTGCAATGGTAGGCCTTGACCCGGTATCTGGACAGCCTCGTTTCGCCTTCGGCACGGAATATCTCTCCGGCGGGCTAGGCTTTATACCGGTGCTCATCGGTTTATTTGCCTTATCAGAAGTCTTTCGATTTGCGCTGTCGCCAAAGGGCGATGAGCTTGCACCGGTAGGCAAGTTAGATGATGTTTTTCGGGGAGTGCTGTCTGAGATTAAGCGCATGGGGTTTCAGATACTGCAGGGTTGCGGCATTGGGACTCTGGTCGGCGCTATTCCGGGGGCTGGAGCTGACATTGCCTCTTATATCGCTTATGCCAGCACGAAGAAACAATCCCGTCACCCGGAAAAATTCGGCACTGGAATCGTCGATGGCATAGCATCAGCCAGTGCTGCCAATAATGCGTCGATTGGTGGAGCTCTCGTCCCGGCCACAGTGTTTGGTATTCCTGGTGACAGCCTGACAGCTGTGATTATAGGCGTCCTTTATATGAAAGGGCTTAACCCAGGGCCTACCGTTTTTCTGACGCAAGGTGATCTTATCACCGCAGTATTTCTTGCCTTCTTACTCGCCAATATTCTGATTGTACCGTTTGGCTATCTTGCGATCCGTATTTTCAGGCACATTCTAGCCGTGCCGCGAACGATTTTAATGCCCTTAATCATCGCGGCTTGCATTATCGGTGCGTTCGCGGTGGAGAATACGGTGTTTGCCGTCGTGACAATGCTGTGCGCCGGTATACTTGGCTTTTTCATGGAAGAAAATGGTTTTCCGCTTGCGCCAGCGATTCTCGGCGTCGTATTGGCTCCCATCGTTGAAGAGAATTTTCTTAATACATTGGTAAAATCAAATGGCGATATGCTGGTCTTCTTCAGTCGTCCTATCGCCTTGGCTCTAGCAGTAATCACTATCGCTATCTGGGTGGTTCCTCCCTTGCTAGCGCTTCTACGTCGCAATAAAGGCAGAGTTAAATCAACATGAACGGATCTTACGGTTCTACTATATCAACGCTTTTCTCGCGTGCAGAGGAGGCCTATACGATCATCGAAGAGATGATCGTTACATTGACCCTAGTACCGGGAGAGATTCTGACGGAGCAGGCACTCTGCGAGCGGCTCGATATGGGTCGAACACCCATTCGGGAAGCGCTATTAAGACTTAAGCAAGACTATTTGCTTAGCGTTCTGCCCAGGCAGGGGATTTTTATCCAGCCGATTGATACGACGACAGCTCTTGAGGCTTTAGACGTTCGCCAGCATGTTGAAGGGTTGCTTATCAGGCGCGCGAGCCAACTGGCTAGCGATAGCCAACGGCAAGAGTTCCTGCGTATGGCCGATCAGGCCGAAAAGGCCTTAAAAAGTGCCGATAACGTAGCTTTCTCACAGATTGATAAGCGTTTTAACGAACGAGTGTGTGAAGCAGCCAGGCACGCTGTTGCTGCTAAGACCATCATGCCATTGCATGCGGTATCGCGCCGAATTGGCTTTTTCTTGTCACAGTTCGCGGATTTGGGCCTAGCTGATACGGGACCTCCCCACGTGGAAATCATGCGGGCAATCGCTGAGGCCGATGCGGATACGGCACTAACCTCGCTAGGCGTGCTGCACCGGCGTACGCGCGAGCAGACTCTTGCTATCGAACGAGAAGGGTTACTTGATCGAGCTAACAAGTGATCGAATCATTGTTGCTGCCGGTGCCCGTTAATGCTTATTCAGAAGGATGAAACTGTATATATGCCCCGATCTAATATAATCCTAGTAGGTGCTTATTCTCCCCAACAGCGTGAACGGCTAGAAACTCGTTTTACCACGTGCTCTGTTGATACTCCGCAGCAGTTGATGAGGCTCGCTAGCGACGAGCGGAAGGCCTGTGCAGCAGTTGCCTGTCATGGTCACTCACCTTTTGGTGCTGCTGAAATGGATGCGCTTCCCAGCTTGCGTCTGATTGCCAACTTTGGTGTGGGTTACGACGATATCGATATCGACGCGGCTACGAGCCGCGGTATCACGGTGACTAATACGCCCAACGTGCTAAATGATGATGTCGCTGATTTGGCCGTCGGAATGTATTTGGCCCTCAAGCGTCGCCTTATTGCTGGTGATCGCTGGGTGCGCAGCGGAGACTGGGCGCGTATTGGCTCATTTCCGCTGAATGCACATACCAGCGGTCTGCGTGTTGGCATATTAGGAATGGGGCGGATAGGTAAGGAAATTGCTGACCGCATGGTAGCGTTCAAAACCACCGTGCATTACCAATCACGTCAGGCCAAACAAGTACCTTCTGATTGGGTTTATCATGCCGATGCCATCGATCTAGCACGCTCGGTGGATGTTCTGTTTGTAACGATAGTGGGTGGAGATGAAACTCGCCATTTCGTATCGGCTGAGGTACTCAGTGCATTACCTAGCGATGCCGTTGTGATCAATGTTTCCAGAGGCACGGTGATTGATGAGGATGCGCTAATTCAGCGTCTGCAAGGCGGATTTTTAGCGGGCGCTGCGCTTGATGTCTTTGCAACTGAGCCGCATGTAGATCCGCGGTTGTGCGATCAAGAAAATGTCTTGCTTCAGCCCCATCAAGGTTCGGGTACTATTAATACGCGCGAATCCATGGGGGACTTGCAGTACGCCAATATTCTTGCCTTCACAGAAGGTAATGAGCTAATAACGCCTGTTAATTGATATGCAAAATTGCGCTAATTACCTACCAACGGTAATAACAACAGCAGCACAACAACGGAGCATTCGCTCGAGCGTGGGCTAGTCATAGGATGCAGGAGGCGCCTGTTTTTGTATCGAATAGCCTGCTATTTACAGCAATCCAGATTGTTATATAAAACGTGCTAAAAGCAAAACGGGATTACAGGCTAATTCCACTGATGGTTGCTCCATATAGTCAACGTGATACTTTCCTGACGCCGACAATGCTTGAAAGCGATACGGCGAGGATGGAAAGCAGAATCAGCGCCAGCGCAGGGATAAGCACCGTCCAGGGCCCACGCTCGATATAGGGCATGCCTTCGGCCAGTATTAGCCCCCACTCAGGTGACGGCGGGCGTGGGCCAAGGCCCAGAAAGCCCAATGCCGCAAGGGCGAGCGCCACTCCTGGTAAGCGCAGCATGGCATGGCGAAACACCGGGCCAAGTACTGCTGGCAACACATAACGGCTCATCAAGCGAAAATGGCCGACGCCTAAAATAGGCGTAATCCGCACGTGGGGTTGGGCTTTGACTTCGGCAACCAGCGCTGCCGTATGGGCCGCCAGCGGTGCCCAGGCAACCGCTGTTACGGCAATAATGGCGCCGCTGGCGCTAGGCCCTGCCAGCCCCGCCACGATAAGCCCCGCAATCGTGGGCGGAGTAGCCTTGGTGATTTCAATCGGACCGGTTGCAAGCCTTGGCGCCAAGCCCATGAGAAGCCCGAGCACCAGCGACAAGCAGACAACGGCAACGGCCATCCCCATGGTGGAAAGCGCCCCGTGAGCAACGCGTGCCAGAATATCCCGTCCCGTTCCGTCCGCGCCTAGTGGCAGTGCCCAGCTTGGCGGCTCAAGACGCATAAACAATGAGGTAAACGGGTCACGTGTCATCCCTGCAACCACCAGCACACATAGCAGGGCGATGGCCACCGAGGGTACTACCCATGCCCCTCGCTGGGCATGTCGCTCGCTATGCGCCACCGGCAGTGCGCCCAGCCGAAACGCACGCCCTAGCAGCAGCGCGCGGCCAATGTTGGCCAAGCTGCCCAGCACAATCGCAATCACCAGTAGAATAAGAATCCCGGTTTGAAGCGCAGGCATGTCCTGCGCCGCTGCTGCTCCCAGCGTTGCCCGACCAAGCCCTGGAATAGAAAACACCTGCTCGACGGCAATCGCACCACCGGTTAAGCCTACCATCACCATGCCCACCTGAGGCATAAGGCTAGGTAGGGTTCGTCGCAGTGTTGCCAAGGTAATCCGGCTGCGTGAAAAACCCGCCACGCTCCAGGTGGCCACCCAGCGCTCGGTAAACGTCGCCGCCAGACCATCGCTAAACAGCCGACCCAGCAAGCCGCCTGCCGGTAAGCCTAGCGCCAAGGCAGGCAGTACGGCATAGCTTAAACCGCGCCAGCCGTAAGGTGGCAGCCAGTTGAGCCAGGCGGCAAAAATGACCAGCAGTATGGACGCGAGCAAAAACTCAGGCAGAGCTGTCAGCGTTGCGCCAACCGCGCCGGATGAGCGGCTGACCCGGCCGTTAAGGCCGCGACGAACCACCGGCACGCAAATAAGAGTGGCCGTGATAACTGCTACCAGCATGCCAAACGCCATTAACGTGACCGATACCTGCGCGCTTTTTAACATGCCCGGCAGTACGGGCGCGCCAGATATCCAGGAGTTGCCCGCATCGCCACGCATTAACCCTATCAGCCAGCTTTGCAGCTGTTCAAGCGGGCCAAGCTCAAGGCCAAGCTGGGCACGAATGGCTGCCAAAGCTTCGGGCGTTGCCTCTTGTTCGGCAGAACGCGCTCGCAGAATACTCAGCGCAGGGTCCCGTCCTGATAGCCACGGCAGCAGCCCGACCAGAACCACCACGCCCGCCAATGTTACCAGGCGCGAGATCAGCGGGATAAAGGGTTCAATGCGCAGGCGGCGCCACAAGCGCAACGGTATCGCGGTCGTCATTCGTGATGTGCCCTTAGGACTCGCTATCGTTGTTGAACATGGTTTTTTCGGTGATCAGCATACGCTCGCGCGGATCGCGTTCGGCATTGGCAACGCGTGCCGATTCGCCCTGAATAACGCGCTCATGCAGCATGGGAATCGCCGCATCGGTACGCAAAATGGCCGTTTCTGCATCGATAATCGCTTGGCGTCGTGCTTCGCCAGTGGGCAGAACGGCAGCGGTGGCTAGCGCCTCATCTACGGCTGGGTCGCACAGTTGGGCGATATTAAAAGAGCCCGCGCAGGCGAAGTCGCTAAACATGTAGGCCACCGGATCGCCGGAGTCGAGTACCGTCGCCCGAGAGAGAATAAACGCATCGAATTCACCCGCCAGTGCGTCTGCTTCGATATGCGCGTACTCACGCACTTCCTGGCGAACGTTAAAGCCGGCGCGGGTTAGCTGCTGTTCCAGCAGAACGGCGACTTCGGGAAGCTCTGCGCGGTCGGTAAAGGTGGCTAGGGTAATCTCGGTACCGTTCGGCGCGGTGGGCGCTGTAAGATCCTCTATCGGCGTGCGAATACCGCTCGCCCAGGCAAGCGCCGGGCCTAGCAAGCCCTCGGCAATATCGGCACGGCCTTCATAGACGGTGTTTACAATCGAAGGGCGATCAATCGCTTCACGTATCGCCGCGCGCAGAGCCGGGTCAGCCAGCGGGCCAGACTGAGTGTTGAGATAGAGCGTATTGGTACGCGGCATAGGCACTTCATGAACACGCTCAGGGTCGAGAAGAGCGGCCTGCGATACCGGGATAGCTTCAACCACATCCGCCACGCCGGTTCTTAATGACGCTGCCCGCGCGGTACCATCGGGGACGTAGTCGGCATCAATACCGGCCGCTGCCGCAGGCTCGCCCCAGTAACCCTCAAAGCGGTCAAGCTTGGCGCTGGTGGTACCGTTGATCTCTTTCAAAACGAACGGGCCAGTGCCTGCTTCGATAGGATTGACCCGGCCATCATCCCCGTAGGCTTTGGCGGCTAAAATCGCCAGCTGTGGGCTGGAAAGCCGGTTAGGAATCAGCGGATCGTCTTCTTCTGTGTGCACAATCACCGCGTTATCGCCATCGGTTTCGATGGTCATAGTGACCCCGTCTAGAATGCGCGGCTTCGGGGTTGCCTGAGTGGCTGCGGTGAGCGAATTCACCACGGCATTGGCTGTTAGCGCTGTGCCATCGTGAAACGCTACGCCGTCGCGAATGAGAAACCGCCAGGTTTTCGGGTCAAGTTGTTGCCACTCGGTGGCCAGAAATGGCTGGGGGTCGCTGTTGGCATCCAGGCGAATCAGGGTTTCTGCATTGCTCCAGCGCGACAGCTTAAACGCATCGTCGGATAGCGGCGTTAACCCCGAGCGGGGTGGCTGAAGCATGGCCACATTAATACGCGGGCCAACATCCGATGAGATGGTGTCGCGCTGTTCTTCAAAACAACCGGCAAGCAGTAAAGGAGCAGCCAGGGCAAAGGGTAGGGAAAGACGAAGCGGGCGGCGTAACATTGAAAACTCTCCTAAGTAAAGTGGCTAACAGGCAAGCGATTGCCCAAACGCGCTAGGTCAATGCCTAAGCGCTGTGCCGGGCGAATGGGGTTAAAAAGTCTCTGGCGGTTTACCTCGCACGTTTATAAGAGTGCTTCTACCTCAGCGGCGTTGCAGTCTGGATAAGCACAGGTAGGCAGTTGGGAGACGGCATTAATCAAGTCCCGCGTGACCGGATGGCGAGGGTTACGCCATAGCTCAGCGGTGGGGCGGTCTTCAACAATGCTGCCGTCATCCATCACCAGCGTGCGCTGGCACAGCTCGGCAACGACTGATAAGTCATGCGACACCATCAACAGCCCAGTGCCGTTCTCATCGCAAAGCTGTTTGAGTACGTTGATAACCTGGGTGCGAACCGGCAGGTCGAGGCCGCTGAGCGGCTCATCGGCCAATAAAAAGCGCGGGCGAGTAGCAATGGCGCGGGCAATCGCTACTCGCTGAGCCTGGCCGCCAGACAACTCATGAGGCTTGCGATCCAGAAAATGCGCATCCAGACCAACCTGCTCTAACGCTTCGCAAGCGCGTTCAACCGGATCGCAATCAACCTTGAGTCTAATCAGCGGCTCAGCGACCAAGGCGCGAACGCTCATCCGCGGGTCAAGCGAGGAGGCCGGGTCCTGGGGGATATATTGAACCGCTTGACGGTACCACCTGAGCTTGGCCGTAGAGGCGGGGCGTACAGCTTTCTGCTGACAGGTAACCGAGCCGGTATCGGGGGCTTCAATTGCTAAAAGTGAGCGCAATAACGTGGTTTTACCCGAGCCGGATAGGCCCACCAACCCCACGCGTTCGCCGGGATAAAGCGCCAGGTCGATATCGCTCATTACCTGCTTGCGCTTGCATGCCCGCCAGAACACCTCGCGAGGCAGTGAAACGCTCTTATTGAGCCCACGTGCCGAGAGGAAAGCAGTTTTTTCGCTCACCACCGCGAGGTCATTTAAAACGACTCGGCCATTAAAGGGGGTTGCGCGCTGCATCTAGGCACTCTTTAAGTAGTCAACGGGCATTAGCTCGGCCGCATTCGTTAGTTCGGTCGGATGTACGCTGTGGGCGGCGGCTACCAGTTCCTGAGTGAAACGATGCTGAGGAGCTGTAATCAGAGTGTCCAGCGCGCCGCTTTCGATCATGACACCACGCTCAATAATTACGGCTCGCTTGCAAAGCTGCGCTGCAGCGTGAAGGTCGTGGGTAATAAATAGCAGCGCGCTATGTGCGGTGTCCGTATGTTCACGTAACGCCCGCAGTACCTGGGCCTGGGTGACCACATCTAGCGCGGTGGTGGGCTCATCGGCGACCATCAGCGAGGTTTTACAGGCCATCGCCAGCGCAATGCAGACACGCTGGCGCTGGCCGCCGGAAAGCTCAGCTGGGGTTCGCTTGATCAGCCGCTGAGGGTCATCCAAGCCCATGGCCCCCAGCAGGGCCACGGCGGCTTGATCGGCAGCTTTGCGCGATAGGCAATGATGGCGCGAAAACGGCTCACGTAATTGAGAGCCTACCGAGACCAAGGGATTGAGCGCCGAGAGCGAATCCTGAAATACCATCGACACCCGAGTATCTTTTCGACGCCGCGCGGCGGGCGTTTGAATAACCTCTCGGCCCTGAATGCGGATGCTGCCCTGCACCTGGGCGTTGGGAGGTAAGAGACCCAGCACCGCTTTAGCAGTGAACGATTTACCCGACCCGGATGCGCCTAGCAGGCAAACACGCTCGCCAGGTAATACGTCAAACGAGAGGCCATCAACCACCGGGTGTCGGCCAATTTGAATGCGCAGGCCACGCACGGATAAAACATGATCGCTGCACATTGATAACATCTCTAGTAAAGCGGCTAAGCTATTAGTAATTGTTATGGTATATCATTTCTTGTTGCTGCGGCAATATTAGTCTCAATACAAAAAATTATAGGGCAGTGCCAAATGGACCATAAGAAGACATAAAAAAAGCGCTGAAAAAATCAGCGCTTAATCGTTATTAGTCGGCTGTTTGCCGTCTATCTATAGGCAGTTATTTTGTGGCGGTAGCGAAACCATCGTCACCCGTACCAAATTTCTCTGCTGGCTCATCAACCGCAAACGTGGTGCGGCTTAAGCGACGAACACGTTTCATAAATAGCGCAATGCAGAGCAGTGTTCCTAACGCCGCCACAAAGTAGCTGGTATTAAGCGGCAGGCCAAAGCCAATCGGCGCGTAGGCTAGGTAGGTGAAGGTCGCCATGGTCATAAAGGTGGCTGGAATCGAGGTGATCAAATGAGGCTTACGCGACAGCACTAAGTACATGGTGCCTACCCACAGGGCAATAACCGCAGTGGTTTGGTTCGCCCAGGAGAAGTAGCGCCATAGCAGCGTGAAGTCCATATGCGTTAGTGCATAGGAGACAACAAACAGCGGTAGGGCCACCAGAATGCGCTTAATCATCGGCTTTTGATCGACTTTAACGTAGTCGGCGATAATCATCCGCGCGCTGCGGAAAGCGGTGTCACCAGAGGTGATCGGCAGCACGATAACGCCGAGTATGGCCAGCGTACCGCCTACAGCGCCGAGCATGGTGGTAGAAACTTCGCTAACGACAGCGGCAGGGCCTCCGGCGGCAAGTACGTCGGACAGCGTTTGGTCGCCGTAGAACAGGCTCATAGCGGCGGCGGCCCAAATCATCGCGATCACGCCTTCAGTGATCATCATGCCGTAGAAAATTTTACGTCCATTCGTTTCGTTTTGCGTGGTGCGCGAAATGATCGGTGTTTGAGTAGCATGAAAGCCGGAAAGTGCACCACAGGAGATCGTTAAAAACAGCAGCGGGAAGATAGGAGCTGCTTCAGGATGCATGTTCTCGAAAGATAGCTCAGGAATGGGCGCGCCGGTGACAATCAAGCCAATGCCGATACCGGCCGCACTGAACAGCAGTAGCGCACCAAAGTAAGGATAAATACGGCCGATGACTTTATCGATCGGCAGCAGTGTCGCGATTAAGTAGTAAATAAAGATGGCCACGATAATCAGCGTCATCGACAGTGAGGTCATATTCGCCAGCAGCGCAGCGGGAGAGGTGACAAAGACCGTGCCGACCAGCAGCAGTAGCAAAATGGCAAAAGCATTAACGACGTGCTTCATCGCTTTGCCGAGAAATTTGCCCGCTAGCTGTGGTAAGTGAGCACCGTGGTTACGAATTGAGATCATGCCGGTTAGATAATCGTGCACGGCACCGGCAAAGATGCAGCCGACCACAATCCATACAAAGGCAACCGGGCCGTAAAGCGCGCCAAGAATCGGTCCAAAAATCGGCCCTACGCCGGCAATGTTTAATAGCTGAATGAGTGAGTTACGCGTGGTATTCATCGGCACGTAGTCGATGTCATCGCGCATGGTGAAGGCTGGTGTGCGTCGTTTGCGGTCGGTCACGAACACGCGCTCAACGAACTTCCCGTAGGTAAAGTAGCCCGCAATTAGCAGCAGGATCGATACAATAAAGGTGATCATCTAAGGTACCTAGAGCAGTTAGAGGGATTAGCCGGAGTCGGCAAGACGCTTACTAGCATGCTGGCACACCAGCAGGTGCGTTTAAACCGGGATGAATGTACAGATAAGGCCCGTAGATCACAGCTAGACTTTAGTTGGTGATTTTCGATAAACCGTCAATAAAACGGGCAGCCCGTGGCTGCCCGTTTTTGATGCCGAAGTGAACGCTTGTCTTAAGACTCAACGACACCGCAGGCCATGCGAGCGCCGCCACCGCCAAGGTGGGGCTCATCCTTATAGGTATCGCCGCCTGCGTGGATCATTATGCTACGGCCCGGCATATCTTCCATGCTTAGGCGCGGTGCCAGCACGGGGAGGTTGGCTTCACCATCCTCATTGACCGTTAGCACCGGTAGGTCACCCAAATGGCCTTCGCCGTAGGGGCCTAGGTGGGTATCCGTTTCTTCCGGGTCATAGTGGCCGCCGGCGGCTTGCGCCGCGGTCATTTCGCCGTCGTCATTCTCGGCAGGATCGCAGTTGGCGTTCTGGTGAACGTGGAAACCGTAAACACCGGACTCCATATCCGTGAGTGACGGGGTTAGCAATAAACCGTGCTCGGTGCTTTCGAGTGAAACGGTGCCAATCGACTCTTCAACACCGTCAACGCTGACTTTATGCATCTCAACGTCAAGCGTTTCGTTAGCCTGCGCCGCTGTACTTGCGAGCAGTAATGAGGCGGCAATGCCGGTAAGCGAAGCTATATAGCGCATAGTAATTTCTCCTTCCTAATCCATGGAAACGCTGTGACAGCGTTGCCCATTTAAGGTAGCTGCCACACCACCACTATGCCAACGAACGATGTAAAGCGCTACTCAGGGCCGTTACCTGATGTCTGCCAGGCGATGGCTCATCCTGTGCTCAGCTAGCCAGCCATGCCACAGAAGAGCGTTTCATCAGGAACTCCTTATTGATCATTTATGTAATCATATAACATAACGATAAATAGCTAAAAGGTTTATCGTATCGAGCGGATGACATCTCGCTGCCAAGCCGCGACAATGGCGTCCTATTTTTATAAGCAGTTTTTATAAACAGTTTGTGTAAATAGTTTGTGTAAATAGTTTGTGTAAATAGTTTGTGTAAATAGTTTGTGTAAATAGTTCTTAGATAACCGTTCTAGACCGTTTTTGTCGCTAGCTTTTACCGGGGAGCGTTATGACGCCACTCACTATCCTCTATCAGGATGAGTATCTCGTTGCGGTGCATAAGCCATCGGGGCTTTTAGTGCATCGCTCGGCGCTAGCGCGTGGCGAAACAGAGTTCCTGCTCCAGCGGTTGCGCGACCAGCTTGGCAAGCGGGTGTATCCCGTTCATCGGTTGGATCGGCCTACCTCTGGCGTGATTGTATTTGCGCTTTCATCCGCAGTGGCGGGGCTGCTCAGCGAGGCCTTTAGTGAGCGCCAGGTCGAGAAACGTTACCTCGCCGTGGTACGTGGCAATGCCCCTGAAAGCGAGCGTTTAGACTATCCGCTGCGGGAAGAGGACGGCACGCGGCCTAAGGCGGAAATGCCCGCAATGCCCGCGATGACTGATATTCGCCGCCTGGATAGTGTCGAACTGCCTGTTCAGGTCGACCGCTATTCGGTGGCGCGTTACTCGCTGGTGGAGGCGAGGCCGCTGACCGGACGTCGCCATCAGATTCGCCGCCATCTTTCTCGGCGAGGCTATCCCATTATTGGCGATGCCAAACATGGCAAAAGTGTCCACAATCGTTTTTTTGCCGAGCAGCTGGGCGCACCACGTTTACTGCTAGCCGCCACTTATTTAGCCTTCGATCATCCGATGTTGGATAAACGCGTACAGTTAAGTTGCGCCGTGGACGACACCATGGTCGCGCTGTTTAATCATCTTGGCTGGGCCGGACACTTACCGCTGGATAGTGTGCGTACGCCACCTCACACACCGCTTTCCGCCCTCCAAGCGCTATGAGTGATCCCGCTATGTTCTCCGCGATTTCAGCTACCAACCTGCCAGCCTCTGCCGATTACGACGCTCGCTTTGGCGGGATTCGTCGTCTTTACGGCCAGCGCGCTGTTGACGTGTTTCGTCATGCTCACGTGGTGGTGGTGGGTGTCGGCGGGGTGGGCAGCTGGGCCGTTGAGGCGCTGGCGCGCTCCGGGATTGGCAAGCTTACGTTGATCGACCTAGACGATGTGTGTGTTTCCAACGTTAACCGCCAACTCCACGCGCTGGATGGCACCATTGGCCAACCCAAGGTAGACGTGCTGGCAAGCCGGTGCCGTCTGATTGCGCCTGAGATCGAGATCGTTGCCGACAGCGCTTTTGTAACGCCCACCAATCTCGCCGAGCGCATCCCGGATGACGCCGACCATGTGGTAGATGCCATCGACAGCGTGATCGCCAAGGCCGCGCTCATCGCCTGGTGCAAGCGCCGCAAGATTCCGATTACCGTGACCGGCGCCGCCGGCGGGCAAACCGACCCAACGCGCATTCAGGTCGCTGACCTTACCCGCACCGAGCACGACCCGCTGTTATCTAAAGTGCGTTCACGACTGCGCCGTGACTACGGTTTCTCCCGCAATCCCAAGCGGCGCTTCTCGGTAGAGTGTGTCTACTCCGACGAGCAATTGGTGTATCCCAGCGGTGACGGTGAGGTATGCCTGCAAAAGCCCGGCAGTGGTGAAGCGACGCGATTAGATTGCGCGTCAGGCTTTGGCGCCGTCACCTTTTTGACCGGCACCTTTGGCTTTGTCGCCGCCTCAAAAGTGCTCGAACGCCTCGCTAAAAAAGCCCATGCCGCCCATAAGGAATTACCATGACCGCTCCCGTTCCCGGCATCTATCGCCATTACAAAGGCAGCCTTTACGAAGTCATCGGCACCGGCCAGCATAGCGAAAGCGAAGAGTGGCAGGTGGTTTACCGCGCCCTTTACGGCGACTACGGCCTGTGGGTGCGCCCGCTTGAGATGTTCACTGAAACCGTCACTAAAGAAGGCCGCACGCAGCCACGCTTCGCGCTGGAAAAAGCGTTTTAGTCTGCGTGAGTTCAATTCTCTAAGTCCGCTATTTTGTCGCCGCCACCTGACGTCAGGTAGGCGGCATTTTTATACGTGCTATTGCTTATATTCCATAATTAGATATGTTTATAACGAATATTTTTGCGCGGACGCTAGGTTTCACCGCGCAGTGGTACACGCATTTAGGAGGCAAGCATGAAGACCTTTGCACTTTCTCAAAGCACAGGTGCAGGCACACCCGATGTGGCGGGGTTTTTTGATTCCCGTACTTTTAGCGTTCAATACATCGTGAGCGATCCGGCCACCCGGCAGTGCGCGATTATTGACCCGGTGTTGGATTTTGATGAGAAATCTGGCGCGACAGCGACTTTCTGTGCTGACGCGTTATTAGCCTATATAGAAGAGCAGCAGCTCACGGTCACATGGATTTTAGATACTCACCCTCACGCCGACCACTTTTCTGCCGCGCAGTATTTAAGACACAAAACCGGCGCGCCGACGGCCATTGGTCAGCACATTACCAGCGTGCAGGCGTTGTGGAAGGACATCTATCACTGGCCTGAAATGCCTACCGATGGCCGCCAGTGGGACACGCTGTTTGCCGCAGGCGACACGTTTCACATTGGCGAGCTAAGCGCCCAAGTACTGCATTCTCCGGGCCATACGCTGGCATCGATTACTTACGTGATTGGCGACACTGCGTTTGTTCACGACACCCTGTTTCAGCCTGATTTCGGTACCGCGCGGGCTGACTTTCCTGGCGGCGATGCAAAGTCGTTGTGGGACTCTATCCAGCAAATTCTTGCACTGCCCAGTAAAACGCGCCTTTTCACCGGCCACGATTATATGCCGGGCGAGCGCGACCCTGAATGGGAAAGCAGTGTCGCGGAGCAGCGCGCTCATAACCCACACGTAGTGGGCAAAAGCGCCGACGACTACATTGCTCTGCGTCATAAGCGCGATAGTGAACTGCCAATGCCCAAGCTTATTCTTCACGCGCTGCAGGTGAATACGCTGGGTGGCCGTTTGCCGGAGCCTGAGGCCAACGGCAAGCGCTATCTTAAAATCCCCTTGGATGCCCTAGATGGCGTGAATTGGGGCTAGCGTCAGCGCAACTGCATGGGTACTTATTATTTTTAGGGTCGTGTCTTTCGTTGGTGAAAGCGTCTTGAACCCGGTAGCGTGTTACCCCAAGACGTCACCCCACTTTAGGAAGATGCATGACTTCAACTTCTCCGCAACAAACGCTGAAAGCCGTATTTGGGTTTGACGACTTTCGGGGCGGCCAGCAGGCGGTGGTGTCACGCGTACTGGAGGGGCACTCTACCGCGGCGATTTTCGCCACCGGTGCGGGCAAGTCGCTTTGCTATCAGCTGCCGGCGCTGCACTTGCCGCACTTAACCCTGGTGGTATCGCCGCTGCTGGCGCTCATGCAGGATCAGCTGGCGTTTCTAACGCGCCACGGCGTGGCAGCGGCCAGCATTGATTCCACTCAAGACCGCGAGACTGCGCGCGATATAATGGAGCGCGCTAAAAGCGGTGAGTTAAAAATCCTCATGATCTCGGTAGAGCGGCTTAAAAATGAGCGCTTTCGGCACTTTTTGCGCCAGGTTCAGACCTCGCTGTTAGTGGTTGATGAAGCCCACTGCCTGTCTGAGTGGGGGCATAACTTTCGGCCGGACTACCTTAAGCTGCCGGATTATCAGCGCGACTTTGCTATTCCCCAGGTGCTGCTGCTGACCGCTACCGCAACACCTGTGGTGATTGCCGATATGCGCGATAAGTTCGCCATCGCGCCAGACAACGTCATTACTACCGGCTTTTATCGCCCTAATCTTGAGCTTCTGGTAGCGCCCGCCCTGCAAGACCGCGAGCAGCAGTTGGTTAGCTGGCTGAAGCCACAGATGCAGCCGGGGAGCGAGGCGCCGACGATCATTTACGTCACTCTTCAACAGACTGCCGAGCGCGTGGCGAAAGCGCTGGCGGCCCAGGGCATTGCTGCGCAGGCCTATCATGCGGGGCTGGATTCACAGCGTCGCGATGAGATTCAGCGCCAGTTTATGGGCGGCGAATCGCCCTGTATCGTCGCCACGATTGCTTTTGGTATGGGGATCGATAAGGGCAATATTCGCAACGTGGTGCACTTTGACTTACCCAAATCGATTGAAAATTATAGCCAAGAAATTGGCCGGGCTGGCCGCGACGGCCAGCCCTCCACCTGCCTGACCATGGCCGGGCGCGATGGCCTGCAGGTACTAGAAAACTTCGTTTACGGTGATACCCCTGAATATGCCGGTATCTACCGTTTGCTGGAAGAGATTGTGGCGGCTGGAAGCTCGCCAGACCGTCAGTGGGAAGTGCTGCTTAATACGCTTTCTCGTGATGCCAATATCCGCTTATTACCGCTGAAAACGCTGCTGGTGCGGCTAGAAATGCACGGCATTATTGCGCCGCGCTTTGCCTTCTTAGCTGACTATCGGCTTCGCTACTACAGTGAGCCGGGTGCTCTGGCTAGCCGTTTTGAAGGCGAACGCGCGGCTTTTGTGCGGCTTATCATCGACAATGTTCCTGTGGCGCGGACATGGGGCACGGTCGATTTTGAACGCCTGCACAGCGCAGGGCAGGCGCAGCAGATTGACGCCTCGCGCGCCCGGGTCATTACGGCCCTTGAGTACTTCCAGGACAAAGGTTGGCTGACGCTGGAAGGCAAGCGAATGACCGACGTGTATGAGATTTGCCAGCCAGAGATCGCGATTGAAGCATTGGCCCGCCAGCTGTATGACGAATGCCTAACGCGAGAACGCACGGAGATTGAGCGGCTGCATTCAATGCTGGCGCTATTTGAATCGCAAAGCTGCTTAACCCGGCGGCTGGCGCAGCATTTTGGAGATAGCACCTTTACTGGGCAGGATCGCTGCGGGCACTGTTCGGTGTGCTACGGCAACCCTGTGCGCCTACCGGACTCATCGCCGCAGCCGGCGCTGTCGGATAACGACTTCACACGCTACGCCGTGCCCTTCATTGAGCGACACGCCGAACAGTTCGGCCAACCGCCAAATGCACAGCGGCTGGCGCATTTTTTGTGCGGGCTAACCATGCCGATTTTTACACCGCTCAAAGCACGAAGTCTTAACGGCTTCGCGGTCTTTGAGCAGCGTGGTTATCCTGATGTGCGTCAGTGGGCAGAGCAGAGGCTGGGCGGGCGGCTAGGGCATGGCCTCTAGGGCAAGACGGCCGAGCTTAGCTTTAAGCGCAGCAATTCAGCGGCACTTTTACCCGCCACTGCACCCAGCACCACCGCACTAAGCAGCCCATTGCCGGAAAGGTAGCCGCTGTCGTTTGAACCTGAAACGCCGCGTGCGGCACCGCCGGCGGCGAATAGGTTGGGAAGCGCTTGGCCTTGGGTATTGAGCACGCGGGCTTGGCGGTTTACTTCTAATCCCCCTTGAGTATGAAAAAGCGCCCCGGTGACGCGGATGGCGTAGTAGGGTGGCTTGAGCAAGTTGGCAGGCTCAAAGCGGCGACCAAACCTATCAGAGGTTTGCTGTTCTGCCAGTTGATGCATGTCAGCAAACGTCGCTTGGAGCGCATTGAGGGGCAGCTTGAGATCTTCCGCCAGCGCTTCCAGGCTTGCAAAGCGTCTTACCGCGCCGCTTTCAAGCGCGTTGCGATAGTCCTCGAAGGCCAGGGCAGATTCGTCAATGCGCGCATCAAACAGGTTCCAGGCCATTTTCTCGGGCTGCGCCAAGACCTTGGCGGCCTGTTCGGAGTAGCCGCCGTGCTCGTTGGAGAAGCGCTCTCCGCTTAGATTAACCTGGATACCACCCTGCATCATGAGTGCCCAGCTAATCAAAATCTGATGGGGCGTTGCCAGCGATCCATGCCCCTGACAAGCGCCTAAATCTTTGGTACTGGCGCCCATCGCCTGGCCCCACAGCAGTGCGTCGCCCTGGTTACCCTCATGGCCGTAGTAAAGCGCATTCTTGAGCGTCGGAAGGTAGCGCTCCACGAGTTCCACATTCCCGCCATAGCCATTGCAGGCCAAGATTAACGCGTCGCAGCCGATGCTTTCACGGCTGCCGTCCGGGCGTTCTAACGTTACACCGCGCACCCGTTGAGTGCTATCAACGTGCAGATCGACCACGCGTGCCTGGGTAACAATATCAATGCCCGCCGCCTCGCTGGCGTTGAGCAGCGCGCCCATCAGCTCTTCGCCTGTGCGCCGTGGCGTGGCGTGCATGCGCAGCTGGCTATGGCCTGGGTAGAGAAAACCGTCCACCAGCTCGAACGGTATATGGTGCTGGTCGGCGAGCCACTCGATGGTGGGGCCGGATTGGTGGGCGAGCAGCTCGACAATGGCAGGGTCTGCTTCGAAGCCATTCTTCTTCTGAATATCCTCCGCCATCACGTCGGGCGAGTCACTTACCCCGAGTGCGTGCTGAAAGTGCGTATCAGCAGCGGGAATAAAGCCTGATGACATCGCGGTGCTGCCACGTGGGAGCGGGTCGCGCTCCAATACCATCAGCTCCACGCCCGCCTCTTGCGCCGCCAGCGCTGCGACTAGGCCGCAGGCGCCTGCGCCAATAATGACCAGCGGCAGGTGGGCGTCAAACGTATCGTGGGCGTAAGGAAGGATCGCCATCAGCGGGTTACTCCCTTTGCGTGGCATTGAGCGGCGTTAAACGCATCGAGAATGTCGCCCGCCGGTGCTTGCCACACCGCTGAATGCCCGCTGATATGGGCCAGCACTTCTTCTAAACAGGCAATGCGGTGGGGTTGGCCAACAAGCCAAGGATGAAGATTGAGGGCAAATAAGCGCCCACCCTGCTGCTGAGATTCTTCCAGCAGGAAATCAAACGCATCTTTGACCTGCGTCACCCAGGCATCTTCTGAGTGCAGGTTCTGGCTCATCACAAACTGGTCTTCGATTTCGGTGGCCAGCGGCATCATGGTCAAGCTGCCCGTGCTGTTATGGCCAGGCTGTTGGTGACAAACATAGGGCATATCGTCGTTGACCCAGTCGGCGCAGTACTCAATGCCGTTTTCGGCCAGCAGGTCGAGCGTGTTGAAGCTCTGATGCTTGGCAGGGCTCAGCCAGCCGCGTACAGGTTGGCCGGTCACACGCTGCAGCGTCTCAACCGAGCGCTTGACCAGCTCGGCCTCTTCTTCAATCGGTAAGCCGCCGTAGTGCAGGTGATCCATGTTCCAGCCGTGGGCAATAAATTCACCGCCGTGCTCTTTGAGGCGCTGCACTAAATAGGGCGTCTGCTCGGCTAGCTGCGCATTCATCGCAAAAGTCGGTGTGATGTTGTGCGCTGCCAGCGCCTTGAGAACGCGATAGATCCCCACGCGGTTGCCGTAATCGCGCAGTGAAAAATGGCGTAGGTCCGGGTAGGGCATGGTCATGCCGTTGGGGACTTTGAACGGTTTGCCGCGCTGATTTAACGGGTAGAACTGCAGTGAAATGTTGATCCACACCGCAAGGGTTTTGCCCTCGGGCCAAGTGACCGGCGCGCGGTCGCTCAGCATCGACCACGCATAGTGCTCGTGGTCGTAGCCGTGGCGGCGCAGAGGGTAGTCGAGATAGTCGTCGTTAAGCGCCATAGCGTTACCCCTGTTTGCGTGCGGTGGCGGCCTGGGCCTTCATGCTGTCGAGGGCGGCGTCGTAATAATTGGCTAGATAGTAATCGGCAATCTCGCGCCCGGTGGCAACCCACACATCCGGGTGGCCGGTGATGTATTCAAGCGCCTCTTCAAACGCCTTGATTCGGTGCGGGCAACTCACTTGGTAGTTGTGGGTGGGAATGCACATCACCGTGCCGGACTCCGCGCCCTCGGCGTACAAGCGATCAAAGTGGCGCTTGAGCATGGTGGTATACTGGCGCGGCTCTACTTTATTCACCGCATAGACGATGGTGTCGTTCATCTCCAGCGAGTAGGGCATGGAGATAAACCGCTTGCCGGAGCGAACGCTGACCGGCGTCGGCTGGTCGTCGTGAAATAGATCACAGGTGTAAACCCCACCTTTGTCGCCGAATAGCTCTTCGCCCACTTCGGCAAATAGATCCAGGGTGCGCTCTGAGTGGGAGAGTGCCGGTGCCAGATACCCTGCGCAGGCCTGGCCGGTATGGCGATGAATCGTTTCCATACTGTCGCGGATCATTGCCCGCTCTTGGTCTTCGCTGAGGCCGTAGGTGTAGCGGGTGTTGTAAATGCCGTGGCTGAAGAACTCCCAGTCACGCTCTTTGCACATCTGGATAATTTCAGGATGGTGATCACATAGCGCCACGGAAAGTGACACCGAGCCGCGAATGCCGTATTTCTCAAGCAGCGCCATTTGGCGCTGATGGCCCACCCGGTTGCCGTAATCGCGAATACTGTAGCCCGGCACCGATGGATGCGGGTGCGGCCAAGGATTACGCTGCGGATTCAGTGGCGGATCAAGCTCGTAATATTCAATATTAGGGGCTACCCAGAAGGCCACCTTGGCGCCTCCCGGCCACTCGATTTTGGGTCGCTGGTCGTAGGCCCAGTAATCGTAAACGCCTAATGACTCTTTCATAACCGGCTCCTCTTATTGCTCATTACCTTCCAGCCACGCTAATACCTCAGCGGCGGGCAGTACGTCGGCATATTTAAGGTGCAGGTCGGTCAGGTTGGCGTAGTGGTAGCTTTCGTGTTTATCGGATACGCACTCCATTGGCACGATGGTGCGATAGCCCCGCGATAAGCTTTCCACCGCTGTGGCACGAATACAGCCAGAGGTGGATCCGCCGGTGATAATCACGGTATCAACTTGATGCCACACTAGCAGTGACTGCAGCGGCGTTTCGAAAAAGGCCGACGGCATGCGTTTGGTGTAGATCACGTCGCGGCTGCGGTCGATCTCGCAGCGCTCGTCAAACTCGGCGCGCTCAGAATCGTATTTGATATTCTGCAGCGAATCCGGCGTGTCGGTACGTGTGCCCCACACGCCCGCATCGTCAGCAGAATCCAAAAACGCGACGTGGGTCCAGACCACCGGCCAACCCCGTGCCCGGAAGCCGTTGGCAAGCTGGTTAGTGTATTCCAGCTGCTTGGGGTCGGTTTCGTAAGCGGTTTTGAACAGGTCCGTGCGGGTGTAGGCTTTTTGCGGATCGACGTTCACCAGTACCGCTTTGTTACCAAAGCCAAACGGCACTCGCTGCGGGTTGGCCATGACGTCGTTAAAAATTTCTTTCGCCGTTTTGTCGGTGGTCTGCATCGTCGTTTCCTGTTAATTATTAGCGTTTAGCGATTATCGTATTGCTGGCCAAGTTCGAGCATCGCCTCGGTGCCTAAATAATCGTTAAGCTGTTTGAAATCGAGCATTTGGTCGCGGAAAGCATCGGTAGTGCCATCCTGTTTAAGCGTGGCGAAGAAGCGGCTAGCCATGTGCGTAATGGCCCGGACTAATGCGCCAGGGAAAATCACCAGCGAAAAGCCGAGTGCTTCGAGTGCCTGAGCGTTCTGCAGCGGCGTATCTCCGCCTTCCACCATATTGGCCATAATCGGCACTTTGCCTTTGAACTGCGCCATGATCTTGCTGATGTCTTCATCGCTGCGGATGCCTTCGATAAATAGCATATCGACGCCCGCTTCATAATAGGCCTGAGCGCGTTCAATGGCGCTGTCGGTACCTTCTACGCCCAGCGCATCGGTACGCCCGATGATCAGCGTGCTATCGCTGTCACGGGCATCTAATGCTGCATGCAATTTACCGACCATTTCGCTTTTGGAGACCAGCGTTTTACCGCGCAAGTGGCCGCAGCGTTTCGGGTACGTTTGATCCTCAAGCTGAATGGCATTGGCGCCCGAGCGCTCCAGCAAGCGTACGCTACGCATGACGTTCATAGCGTTGCCAAAGCCGGTATCACAATCGACCACTACCGACAGATTGGTCCGTTCTCGAATATGCGACATCGCCGCGCAAATTTCGGTAATGCTGAGCAGGCCAATATCCGGGCGTCCCAGCTGGGTATAGGCCAGGCTGGCGCCAGAGAGATAAACGCTCTCGAAGCCTGCCTGCTCGGCGAGAGACGCGCCGAGCGCATCAAACACGCCAGGGGCGACCACAATCGAGGCATCTTGCAACTGCTGTTTAAGCGAGCTTGGCTGGTGTCCAGCAGGGGATAAAGGCGTATGTTGGCGCGTCATAAGTATCTCTTGATTGTTAGGGTAGGCGGCGAATCAGTGCCAAGTCGTTCCAAACGTCCTGGCGGCTAATCAGCCCATCGATGAGTTCAAAGCGATCAATAAAGCGCACGCCGGTTGACGTGCTGCCATCTAGCCATTGCACTGCTAGCTCGCCGTGGCAAATCACCACGCACTGGCAGGGATGCGTACATAAATCGACCGTGTGAAAGGTTTTGCTCACCCGGCGATAGCGTGTTTGTGCCCATTCAACGACCTCGCGTAGCCGCTGCATGGGCGCTGCGCCAGGAAACTGCATCACAACGTTAGCCGCGAGGTAGTGCTCAGCGCCGGCTAGGTCGCGGGCCTCCATGGCGCTCAAGAAAGCACGCACCTGCTCGGCGTTGTGATTTTCTGCGTCAGACATCGTTGATTCTCTTAATGCCCGCGGCTCATTTGAAGCCATGTATTTAAAGCCCCCGTATTTGCAAACATGAAGCGCGCGATACTTACGGGTACGGGTTCTGTAATAATGGCGTTCAAACGACCGCAATGGTGTTATTAATCATCTTTCGATATGTATTATATGTAATACATTTTTATGTCTATTATTATCCCTGCGTCAAGCCTAATATGATTTTTTTGAACAATATACTGAGGAGAGGCGTGGATGAGTGAGGCACAACCCTCTGCGGTGGGCGGCACTAAATCACACCGAATTTACCTGCTGTTGAAAGACGCAATTTTGAGCGGTCGGCTGTCCGCGGGCAGTAAGTTGCCTGGTGAAAACAAGCTGGCCGAGCAGCATGGCGTTTCGCGGGTAACCGTGCGGCGAGCGATGGAAGCGCTTCAGGCAATGGGATTAGTCGAGCGTAAGGCGGGGGTGGGTACGGTGGTGTTGGAGCAGCCGCTGGATGCCACGGTGATGACCGCCAGCGTGTCTAACCTGATGCCCAACATGGTCAAGATGAGCCAGGCCTCCCAAGTGCGGCTGCTGGAGTTTGCCTATGTGCTGCCGCCTGAGACGGTGCGTGAACGCCTGGGTATGGCGCAGAGCGGCAAAGTACAGCGCTCGGTACGTGTGCGCATGGTTGACGGCAAGCCGTTTTCGCACCTGGTGACCCATGTGCCAGAAGCTATTGCCCTGCACTACAACGAAATGGATTTAGCCCATACGCCACTGTTTGTGCTGTTAGAGCGCAGCGGGGTGAAGGTTGACCACGCTTCCCAGTCTATTTCCGCGACGCTGGCCAGCCACGAAGTCGCAGAGGCGCTGGACGTAGCCGTGGGCTCGCCGCTGATCGCGCTCACCCGCGTGGTTTACGATGAGCAGGGGCAGGGTGTGGAGCACTTGGATGCGCTGTATCGTCCGGATCGCTATCGCTTCCAGATTGATCTAGAGCGTAACGGTGACGATAACTCTCGCTACTGGGAGCCAAAGGTGGGAGGGATGCCAACGGGCGGAAAAGATGAGTAAAGAAGTGGTTTAATTTTAATGTATTAAAATTAATACAGATTTAAAATTGTAAAAAATACATTTGACCGGTGTTATTGAATTGCGCTAGTTGTATTGGGGTGGTTAAGATAAGTCCAACGAAGGCCGAGGCAACGAGCGACGATAATGAGTACCCCAACAACGCTGTTTGACAAAGTTTGGCGCGCCCACGAGGTGCACTGCAGTGAAAGCGGTCAAAGCCTGCTGTGGATCGACCGCCACTTTGTTCATGAGGGCTCCTTTCACGCCTTCAATAAGCTCGCTGAGCGCCAGCTACCCGTTGCGCGGCCCGATTTAACCTTTGGTATTGCGGATCACTATGTGCCAACGCTGGCTCGCGATCTGGCCGGGGTTGCCGATCCCAAAGTGCGCTCAATGATTGAGCAGCTGTCTCACAATACTCAGCAGCATGGGGTGACGCTGTTCGGCCTGGACGACCCGCGCCAGGGGATTGTGCACGTGCTGGGCCCCGAGCAAGGGCTTACCCAGCCGGGCATGGTGATGGTCTGCGGTGACAGCCACACCGCCACCCATGGCGCCTTTGGCAGCATCGCGTTTGGCATTGGCGCCTCGGAAGTGGCCCATGTACTGGCGACGCAAACCCTGTGGCAAAGTAAGCCCAAGGTGATGCGGATTACCGTTGAAGGTCAATTAGCAGAGGGCATCACCGCCAAAGATATCGCGCTGACCTGGATTGCGCGCCTGGGCGCTGACGGCGCCCGCGGCTATGCCATTGAGTACGCGGGCGAAGCGATCCGCTCGCTTTCAATGGAAGCGCGTCTGACGCTGTGCAACCTTTCCATTGAGGGCGGTGGCCGCTGCGGCATGATTGCTCCGGACCAAACGACATTCGACTATCTGCGCGATCGTCCGTGGTGCCCACAAGGCGACACTTTCGACCAGGCCTGCGCTTATTGGTCAACGCTTTATAGCGCCCCAGATGCTCGCTTTGATCTTGAAGTAACGCTACACGCCGATGACATCTCACCGACCGTCACCTGGGGCGTTTCGCCCGAAGAGGCGCTGCCAATTGATCACTCGGTGCCGGATCCTGAGCAGCTTAGCGACCCGGCAAAAGCACGCCAAGCTCGCGAAAGCTTAGCCTACATGGGGTTAACGCCAGGGCAAAAGCTGACTGATATCACGATTGACCGAATCTTTATTGGCTCATGCACCAATGCGCGTATTGAAGACCTGCGCGCAGCGGCGGCGGTTCTCGCCGGCCATAAAAGCCTCGTGCCGGGCATGGTGTCGCCGGGCTCAACGCTAGTCAAAACCCAGGCTGAAGCTGAAGGGTTAGATCGAATTTTTATCGATGCAGGGCTTGAGTGGCGCCATTCGGGCTGTTCCATGTGCGTGGGTATGAACGGTGATTTGGTGGCCAGCGGTGAGCGCTGTGCCTCGACGACCAACCGTAACTTTAAAGGCCGGCAAGGGCCTGGCGCGCGCACGCATTTGATGTCGCCTGCGATGGTGGCGGCGGCGGCAGTCAGTGGGCGGCTAGCCGATATACGTGCACTGCCTGCTGGCACTGGTTCAAACGTTCAGGCTTCAGGAGCGTATTAATGCAACCGATTACCGTATTAGACACCCTTGGTGTTGCCCTGGCTGCCGCTAACGTGGATACCGATCAACTGATTCCTGCGCGCTTTATGAAAGAGCCGCGCAGCGTCGGCTATGGGCAGTTTTTGCTTTATGACATTCGTCACGATGAACGCGATAACCCCGACCCTGAATTTATTTTACATCGCCCTCACGCCGGTGGTGCCCAGGTGATGGTGAGCCGCCGTAACTTCGGTGCGGGCTCGTCCCGGGAGGCCGCAGTGTATGCCCTGGTGGATTACGGATTCCGCTGCGTAATAGCGCCGAGCTTTGGCGATATCTTTTCATCCAACGCCGTTAATAATGGCTTGCTGCCCGCCGTTGTGGAAGAAGATGACGCCGAGCGCCTGCTATCAGCGCTGGGCGATACACCAGCCGCGATCAACGTTGACCTGGAGACGCAGATCATTCGCGTTGCCGAGGTAGAGGTTAGTTTTTCAATTAGCCCCGTGTGGCGGACCAAGTTGCTCAATGGGTGGGATGATATTGATATGACCCGCCAGCATGCAGAAGCCATTACGCAATTTTCGAGCGATTACGTTAAGCAGTTTCCGTGGGTAATCGCGACGCCGCCGAGCGCATCACTGATTAGTAAAGGATAGGGTTAGTAAAAGATAGCGGCTCAAGCCGTCATCTTAGCCATCGTTACAACGGCCATATCTATAAAAACAGCACGCACGCTTGCACCAACGGTTCATGAGCACGGTTTTATAAACACGGTTTTATAAACATAGTTTTATGAACATCCGACAGCGTTTATGAACAGTAGATCAGACATAACAACCGCTATAAAAGCAGACTACCTTGTGCAGGAGAGAACGATGAAAAAAGTAACCATAACCCTAGGCTTGCTCACGGCCTTAGCGTCAGGGCAAGCGCTGGCAGTAGATCAGATTAATGCGGTACACGCGTTTCCTCCTTCGCTGATTTATACCCAAAGTTTCCTCGAGTTTGTCGATAAGGTGAATGAGCGCGGTGAAGGCGTTGTGAAAATCAACGTGCGCGGCGGCCCTGAGGTAATCGGCCTTTCCGAGCAGCCCGATGCCGTGCGCAACGGCGTAGTGGATATGGCCTATACCGCGGCAAGCTTTTATGCCGGTACCGTGCCTGAGCGCGATGCCATGGTGGCGTCAAATACCAACGCTATCTATGCGCGTGAAAATGGCGGTATCGACCTGCTCAATGAAATCCATCAGGAAAAGATGGGCACCTACTACCTAGGCTGGTTCGACAGCGGCGTCAGCTACAACTTCTATACGATTGAAGAGCCTAGCATTGATGAAGCAGGTAATCTGAGCGTTTCGGGCCTGCGCCTGCGCAGCAACCCGGTATATGACGCCTTCTTCCAAGATTATCTGGGTGCACAGCCGATCAGCTTGCCGACCACCGACGTATACGCCGCCCTTGAGCGCAGCGTGGTGAACGCTACCGGCTGGACCCAAATTGGCCTGAAAGATCTCAACTGGGATCGCTTTCTTAACTACCGCATTGATCCTGCCTTCTTTTCTACCGATATGGGCGTGATCGTTAATCTGGATAAGTGGAACCAGCTCAGCGAAGAGTCACAGCAAATCCTTCAGGAAGTTGCCATTGAGCATGAGCGCGAAAGCGCCGAGAAGCTGGCCGACTTAGCCCAAGAGCAGCAGGCTAAGCTTGAAGCAGACGGCATGCAGGTCGTGACGCTAGAAGGTGAGGCCGCACAGCGCTTTTCAGAGGCTGCCCGTGAATCGACGTGGGAGCGTATGCGTCGTCAGATGGAGCGTCATCCTTCTGGTCTTGAGCACTATGACGAGCTGATCGAGAAGTTTAACGACTTATAAAAACGTAAAGGGGGGCGTTGAGCGATCAAGCGCCCCTTTTGTGTGATTCTTTTTCAGGGTCTCTTATGCGCTACGCACAACGCGGCTACTTGCTGCTACTTAATGGCATGGCTTTGCTGGCCGCTATCATGCTGGTCTGGCTGATGGTGGCAGTGGTGCTCTCGGTGGTTATTCGAAATTTGGGCCTGCAGCCCTCGGCGTGGTTTTTCCTTTCCACCGAATACGCCATGTTTTATCTCACCCTGCTGGGTGCGCCCTGGCTGGTGCGCCAAAAAGGGCACGTACATATTGAGCTGCTGACCTCTGTGCTGCCGCTGCCCGTGCTTAATATTCTTAGCCGAGGCGTGTCGCTGCTGTGTGTCGTGGTGTGTGGCGTACTGGCGTGGAAAGGGTTGGATTTATTACTGCTCAATATTGAACGCACCGACTATGACGTGCGGGCCTTCTTTGTGCCGAAATGGATGCTGACCATTGTGTTTCCGATCAGCTTTACCTTAATGGCGATCGAGTTTGGCCGCTTTGTAGTGGGCCATGAAATTCTTCACAGCGGCGAAGCGGGGATTAAAGAATAATGGAATGGTACTTTGCGCTCGCGTTTCTGCTCTCGCTGATTCTTATCTTTATGGCGATTGGCACCCCTATCGCCCTAGCGTTTTTGGCCGCCAACGTGATTGGTGCGTGGCACTTTATGGGCGGCCAAACCGGCATTTTGCAGATGCTCAACAACGGTTTTGGCGCGCTTTCCAGCTTTAATCTGGTGCCTATTCCGCTGTTCCTGTTGATGGGGGAGCTATTTTTTCGCACCGGGCTGGGTATGAAGATGTTCAATGCCGTTGACCAGCTAATGGGTAAGCTGCCCGGGCGTTTGTCTTATGTGACGGTGGTGGGTGGAACGGCATTTTCCACGCTGAGCGGCTCTTCGATGGGCTCCACTGCGCTGATGGGGTCGCTGCTGGTGCCCGAAATGGAGCGGCGCGGCTATAAGAAGAAAATGGCGATTGGCCCCATCCTTGGCACCGGCGGCCTGGCGATTATTATTCCGCCCTCTGCGCTGGCGGTGCTGCTGGCGACGCTAGCGAAAGTGGATATTGGCGCGCTGCTGATTGCCGGCATTCTGCCGGGACTGACGCTGGCGGGGTTTTATATCGCCACCATCTTTATCCAAACCAAGCTGGACCCTGAAGCTGCACCGGCCTATGAGCTGGAACCAGTTTCGCTTAAAGCTAAGCTCCGCCTGATCATTACCGATATTTTGCCCATGCTTAGCGTTATGGTCATTATTGTGGCGCTGATGTTGATCGGTTTTGCTACGCCCTCAGAGGCCGCCGCCTTTGGCGCGTTGGGTGTGATTATTTTGGCGTTTATCTTCCGTTGCATGACCTGGGAAGCGTTTAAGCTTTCGGTGACTGGCGCGTTGAAGGTCACGCTGATGGCTTATTTAATCGTGTTTGGCTCGGCTACCTTTAGCCAGCTGCTGGGCTTTTCCGGCGCTTCCGGCGGTTTGATCGGCTGGGCAACCGGTTTTGACCTGTCGCCGATCTTGATGCTGCTGGCAATGTTTGCGGTGCTGCTGGTGCTGGGCACGTTTATGGAGCAGATTTCCATCATGATGCTAACGGTGCCGATCTTCTTCCCATTAGCACAGGCGTTAGGATTTGATCTGGTGTGGTTCGGGATCATTGTCCTGCTGGCACTGGAAATCAGCTTCTCAACGCCGCCTTTAGGACTGCTGCTGTTTGTTATGAAAGGGGTGGCGCCTCCCGGCACAACCATGAGTGAGATTTACTCGGCCGCTATTCCTTACATTCTGTGTTCGATGCTGCTAGTGGCCCTGCTGATTGTATTCCCCAGCCTGGCGACCTGGTTGCCCAGCATGCTGCAGTAACGGCGTTACGTTTAATGAAAAAAGAGAGGCGTCTGCCTCTCTTTTTTTATGCGTACCTCGCCGCAGTGGCTTACTCCCAGGCGGGAAAAGGATCGGGCAGTTGCTTCCATGCCGCCATACCTTCCAGCAGTTCTGCCTCGCTTAGTAGGCAGGCATCCAGCGCTTCACGCATTTGGGTTTGATCCAGGTTCTGGCCGATAAACACCAGCTCCTGGCGCATATCGCCAAACGGCTCCTGCCATTTTTCCATAATGAAGTGCCGCGTCTCAGGATCTTCCGGCCAGTTGGCTTCCGGTATGGCTTTCCAAAACATGCCGGCGGGGCCGTGGTGAGCGATGCCGCCTGCCTGGCTCCACTGACCTGCGGCCTGAGGGCGGGTGGCGAGCCAGAAAAAGCCTTTCGAGCGTAATAGCCCTTTGCCGAACCACTCTTGGTTGAGCAGGTCGTGGAATTTCTGAGGATGGAAAGGGCGGCGGGCGTGATAGGCAAAGCTGCCAATCCCGTATTCTTCGGTTTCAGGCACGTGCTCGCCGCGCATTTCTTTTAGCCAGCCGGGTGCCCGCTGAGCGCGCTCAAAGTTGAATTTTCCGGTGTTGAGAACTTTGTCGAGCGGTACGCTGCCTTGCGTGATGGGCACTAGCTCGGCATCAGGGTTTAACGAACGTAATATGGCCTTTAAGGCTTCCAGCTCTCGATCGCTAATCAGGTCGGTCTTGCTGATCAGCAGCACATCGCAGAACTCGATTTGATCGACGAGTAAGTCCGCTACGTTGCGCTCGTCGTCTTCGCCCAGGCTTTCGCCAGCGTCAGCGAGGCTTTGCGCTTCGCGGTACTGCTCAAGGAAATTAGCGCCATCGACCACAGTGACCAGCGTATCCAGCCGCGCAACGTGGGAAAGGCTCTGGCCGCTTTCATCTTCAAAAGTAAACGTTTCCGCCACGGGCAGCGGTTCGGAAACACCGGTGGACTCGATGACCAAGTAATCAAATCTGCCTTCCCTTGCCAGCTGGCTGACCTCTTCAAGAAGATCTTCGCGAAGAGTGCAGCAAATGCAGCCGTTGCTCATTTCTATCAAGCGCTCTTCTGACCGGTTAAGCACGACCTCACCATCTAGCGTCGATTCACCAGGGCCGCCGCGCACTAAGGCCGCATCGATATTCACCTCGCTCATATCGTTGACGATCACCGCCACGCGGCGGCCTTCACGATTAGCCAAAATATGGTTGAGCACGGTGGTTTTACCAGCGCCCAGAAAGCCGGAGAGCACGGTGACGGGTAAGGGGGAGAACGCAGTCATTGCTAGATCACCTCTAAACGGGTTTATGTTATGTGATAATATAACAATAAATCGGTTTTAGAAATATCTGCATTACGGATGAGAAATATCAAAAGTTAAAAAAGGGCTACGCGTTACTCGTTAGCCCTTTGTCGACGTGAGAAGTGGGGGGTGAGTTATTGCTGGTTAGATAAGGCTAGCCGGCCTTGTTGATAGTAGGTCTGCATGTCCTCAGCGGGCACCATCGCGCCACCTGTTGCCCACACGATATGCGTGGCATCTTTCAATTTACCTGCCAAACCTAAGAGCTCAAGCTCTGCTTGCGATGCCTTTGCCAAATGGGCAAAGCCTGGCAATCCTGCCACGGCGGATGGTTCAAGAGCTACACTCTCACTATCAGAGGCCATTGATACCAGCGCATAGAGATGGTCATCACTCACGGTGTAGATCCCGTCTAACAGCGGCTCAACCACTTGCCCGACGAAGGCAGACGCTCGACCAACGGCCAGGCCATCCGCACAGGTCAGGTTATCAAGACCAATGTCCTGCACGCTGATACCATTATGTAGCTGTGTATGCATGCCAAGCAGCATGCAAGGGGATGGGGTTGGCTCGGCAAAATAGCAGTGCACGGCATCGCCAAATACGTGCTTAAGACCAAAGCAAATGCCGCCCGGCCCGCCGCCCACGCCACAGGGTAGGTAAACAATCAAAGGGTGCTCGTCATTGACCTCAATGGCTTGGTCATCCAGCTGTTGCTTTAACCGTAAAGCAGCCACGGCATAGCCGAGAAATAGCGACGTAGAGCCTTCATCATCTACAAAATGGCAGCGTGGCGTACGAAGTGCCTCTTCGCGGCCTTGGGTAACGGCAACGCTATAGTCTGATTGATGCTCAACCACCTGCACGCCTTTCTCCCTCAGCAGTGCTTTCTTCCAGGCGCGGGCATCGGCGGACATATGTACGGTCACTTTAAAGCCGAGTTTGGCGCTTAAAATGCCGATGCTTAAACCAAGATTGCCGGTCGAACCGACCACCACGGAGTACTGGCGAAAGAGTGCTTGAAAGGGCGCTGATGCAAAGCATGTAAAGTCGTCCTCTAGCGTGAGCAGGCCTTGTTCGAGTGCTAAGGTTTCAGCATACAACAGCACTTCGTAAAAGCCGCCACGCGCTTTAATCGAGCCGGAGATCGGCAGTTGACTATCGTATTTAATCAGTAACTGCGGGGGGGCTGGCACCTGCAGCCACTGAGCAACCGCCGTAGCCAGCTTTTCAGATCGCCGCAACGGCGATTCGATAATGCCATCCATTGCGATTGTTTCTGGAAACGCCTTGGCAAAATAGGGCGCAAAGCGTAGCAAGCGAGCGGCGGCATCCTGGATATCGGAAAGCTGCAGTGGCAGTCCGTCACGCACCGTTGTAAAGGGCCGCCGCTTTGGGTTGATCCACAGCGTTTCATTGCTGTTTTTCAAGCTGTTGATGACAGGGTCAGTCCCTTTTTCAGCAATCGCCAGCCAGTTCGCCAGTGTGATATTACCCATAGCATTTACCTTTTTTTGCGGCCGCTAATGAATGCGCGTCAACGGTCAGAGGCTTATGCAAAGCCCATAAACCCTTCCGCTTTGCGAATGGGAGTCGCATGGGTAAGGTAGTTGAGGTCGATTTTCGGGCGTTCCAGCGCCTCAACGCCGATAAATAGCGTTTCCAGCTCGCGAGCAAAGGCCAGTGTTTGCAGGTCGCTGCCGCGACGGCCAATGATTTGTAGGCCAAACGGCAAACCGTTGTGATCGCGTCCGGTAGGTAGCGTCACCGACGGATGGCCAGCCAGCGTTGATGCATAGGCCATGGAGAGCCAGTGGTAGTAACTCTGCGTGGGTTCGCCATCAATTTCAGTCGGATATAGCTCATGCCAATCGCGTGGACTAATGGTAGTGGTCGGCGCCAAGATAAAGTCGTGATGCTCAAAAAATTGCTGCCAATGGCGATACATCTTGGTCTGGTTGGTGAGTGCACGCACGACGTCTAATGCTGAATAATTTTCCGCTTCGCGAACATTATCGCGCACGTTTGGCCCGACTTTATCGGGATGCTGCTGCAGGAGATCGCGGTGATGACCGGAAAAGCCCAGCGCTCGAATAATGGCAAAGGTGTCATCACTGTTTAGGCAATCAGGATGAGTCTCGTTCAGTGTGCCGAACACATGGCCAAAGTGCTTAAGCTTGTCATTGAAACTGTCGGCGATAAGCTTTTCGGTCATGGCAAAGCCGAAATCGGGCGTACAGGCAACGCGGGCACTGCAAAGATCATGGCGAGGGAGGTGACGAAATGGCTCGGGCGCGTAAGTGGGTTGGCCTTCCACTACCGGCGTCCAGGGGTCGCGACGATCAGGGCGAATCATCGATGACAGCATCAGCGCGGCATCATCGACAGTACGTGCCATGGGGCCATTTAGCGACATTGGTAACCAACCTAGTGGCCTGCTGTGCCCAGGCACAACGCCCGGCGTGGGGCGAAAGCCCACTACGCCACAAAAAGCTGCGGGGCTACGAAGGCTGCCGCCGGTGTCTGAGCCGGTTGCTAACGGCACCATTCCACAGGCTAAGGCAACGGCAGAGCCACCTGAAGAACCCGCGGCGGAGCGGGTTACGTCGAATGGGTTGGCCGTCACGCCGTAGACCGCATTGCGAGTGTTTCCACCCGCACTCCACTCGGGATTATTGGTCTTGCCCATTACCACTGCGCCTTCCTGGCGCAGTTGAGCCACCATTGCATCGTCGCTGTTGGCGATATTGTCAGTGTAAATTTGGCTGCCGAAGGTGGTAGGTAGCCCTGTCACGTCCACCATGTCTTTTACGCACAGCGGCAGGCCGTGAAGCACACCCAGCTTTTCGCCTTGATCAATCGCGCGCTGAGCCTTTTGGGCGCCGCGGCGCATAGCATCAAAGTCCTGGGCGACCAATGCATTAACAGCGGGATTAACAGCTTCAACGCGGGCTATGCAACTTTCTGTCAGCTCTACGGCAGAAAGCTTTTTGGACGTCATTAAGCGGCGTGCTTCAACAGCACTCAGATCACAAGCGTTCATTCATATATACCCATAAGAAGATGGTTAACTGGCTGGTGCAAAGGCAGCAAAGTCCCAAGATCGGCCCGGTGCTACGTCGATGAGTTGCTGTGTGTAGAGCGCCTGTGGATTCCCCAATACCTGGTGCGCGGGCCCATACTCGACGACCTGGCCGCGCTGCATAACCAGTACGTCATCGCAAATCTGTGCTGCAACGCGCAGGTCATGGGTGATAAACAGCACAGCAACGCCAAGGCGTTGCTGAATGTCATCAAGCAGGTGAAGTACTTGCGCCTGTATTGATACATCTAGCGCCGATACGGCTTCATCCGCGACGATAACATCGGGCTCCATCGCCAGCGCCCGAGCAATGGCGATCCGCTGTCGCTGACCGCCCGAAAACTGATGCGGAAACCGATCGATAGCATCAGAGGGAAGACCTACCAGTTCGAGTAATTCTTTGGCTTTTAGCATGGCGGCTTGGCGCGACTTACCGTAGTTCATTGGCCCTTCAATCAGGCTTCGTCCGATCGTCAAACGTGGGTTTAACGAGCGATAAGGATCTTGAAAAATCATTTGAATACGACCGCGATGGGGCTTAAGGCTACGTGGATGCAGGCTTGCTATATCTTGGCCGCTAATACGGACGACCCCGGCGGTAGGGTTGATCAGTCGCATCACGCAGCGTGCCAAGGTGGATTTTCCCGAGCCGGATTCACCCACAATACCTAACGTGCGGCCTTCCTGAAGGTGAAAACTCACGTTGTCTACGGCCTTTGTGCCGGTGCGGCCACGTTGAAACCAGCCCAACAGGCTACGTGTCGGGGCGAACACCTTTTCCAGCTCTGCTACATCGAGTACGCATCTCGGTCCTCGTTCAGGTCGCGGCGGTCGTGGCATCAGGCTAGGCACGGCAGCCAGCAGTCGCTTGGTATAAGCTTCTTTAGGTGTGCTCAGTACCTGATTTACGGAACCTTGCTCAACGATTTCCCCAGCTTTCATCACGCAAACGCGGTCAGCAATATCCACAACCACGCCCATGTCGTGGGTAATAAAAAGCACGGCCGTACCATGTTTTTGCTGCAGCTCGCGAATCAGCTTAAGAATTTGATGCTGGGTGGTAACATCCAACGCTGTGGTGGGTTCATCGGCAATTAGCAGGCGCGGTTTTAGCAGCAGGGCCATGGCAATCATGATGCGCTGACGCTGACCGCCTGAAAGCTGGTGCGGGAAGCTCGCGTACATGCGTTGAATATCCGGCAGGTGCACCTGTTCTAGCGCTTCAAGTACACGTGCTCGCCGCTGTGCCGCTGACTCTTTAGTATGGCAGGCAAGCATTTCATCAAGCTGTTTGCCAATGGTGAGCACCGGGTTTAGGGCCGTCATGGGTTCCTGGAAAATCATCGCCAGACTGCTGCCGCGTAGTGCGCGAAGGCGCTTCGGAGTCGATTGCAGCAGGTCTTCTCCGTCTAGCAGCACCTGACCGCCTATTACCCTCAGGCTGGCAGGTGGTAATAGCCCGATGGTTGCCAGTGAGGATACTGATTTTCCCGAACCGCTTTCGCCGACTAAGCACAGCGTCTCGCCCGCCTTAATGTCGAAAGAAATGCCTTTCAGTATCTGCTTGGGTCGCTTGTCGACGGTCTCAACCACCAGTGAGTTGACTTTCAGAACGATCTTTTCAGTGCTCATCAGTCTTCCTTTCGTTTCATGATGGGGTCGAGGGCATCGCGGGCGGCATCACCTAGCAAATTGATCGATAATATGCATAGCGACAGCAGTAAGCCTGCCCAAAAAATTAACGATGGCTGAAGCTGAAAATAGATGCGCCCATCGGACATAATGTTGCCCCATGTGGGTGTTTCACTACTGAGTCCCACACCTAAAAACGACAGAGTAGCTTCCGTAAGAATGGCCGCTGCGCATACATAAGTGCACTGCACAATAAGCGGGGCGAACGTATTGGGCATTAAGTGACGCCAGAGAATGGTGTGGGTTGGCGTACTCATCAGAACCGCGGCTTCAACGAACGCCTCTTCGCGAGTGGCCAGTACCTGAGAGCGAACTAAACGCACAATTTGAGGTATTTCCGGCACGGTAATCGCAATCATCAGTGTCCATAGGTTGGCGGAGGTCAGCGAAACGATAGCAATGGCGGCGAGGATGCTAGGAATTGCCATCAGACCATCCATAAAGCGCATCAGCACTGCATCAATCGTACGGAAATAGCCTGCTATTAGCCCCAGTGGAAGGCCAATAATCACTGTCAGAAATGCAACGCCAAGCCCTATAGCTAGCGATATACGCGCACCGTAAACCACGCGTGAAAAGAGATCTCGTCCATACGCGTCGGTGCCTAACCAGTGTTCGGTACTCATCGCTTGTAAGCGGTTCGAAGGTGAAAGCTCGGTAGGATCAAACGGCGCAATCAGCGGTGCAAAAATTGCTAGCATTATAATCACTGCCAAGGTCGTGGTGGCGATCATCGTGGTGGTGCGCGGGCGTATGCGCAGTAGTTTTGTGGCTAACCCGTGCATGCTATATCTGGCAGGCAGCCCCTGTACTTGAGGTTGTGTTTGCATCAGTAGCGAATCCTGGGATCAGTAATGGCGTAGGAAAGATCGATCAGCAGATTGATGAAAACGTAAAGACCCGCCGTGAGAAGAATAATGGCTTGAATGACGGGATAGTCTCGCGCCAGAACCGCATCGATAATCAAGCGACCAAGGCCAGGGATGTTGAACACGCTTTCGGTGACCACCACCCCAGAAACCATAAGCGCAAACCCGGTTCCAATAACCGTCAGGATGGGCACGCCAGCGTTACGTAGCGCGTGGCGGAACAGAATCAAGCGTTCCTTCAAACCCTTGGCGCGCGCGGTGCGGATGTAATCCTCCTTCAGCACTTCTAGCATGCTGGCGCGTGTCATCCGTGCAATCAGTGCGATATATACCGATGAAAGGGTTAATGCAGGTAAAACAAGACGGCTGGCAAACTCACTAAAGCCATTGTCCAGACTGCGGTAGCCCTGTACGGGGAGCCAGCCAAGTTCGATGGAAAAAATCTGAATCATGATGTAGCCGATGACAAACACCGGCACTGAAAATCCTACGACGGATACCGACATCACCAGATTGTCGATCCAGCTACCTTGTCGCCAAGCGGCGATAACGCCCAGCGGTACTGAGATCAATACGGTAAAAATAATCGCCGCGAGCGCTAGGCTGATGGTTGGCTCCAAGCGCTGGGTAATCATCGTCATCACAGAAGTTTGCGAGATAAGCGATGTGCCAAAATCGCCTTGTAGCATGTTGCCCGCCCAGATAAAGAACTGAGTATAGATCGGTTGGTCGAGCCCCAAGGCGGCACGAATACCCGCTACCTGCTCGGGGCTTGCCATATCACCGGCAATAATAACCGCGGGGTCGCCAGGTGAAAGCCGTAGCAGCAGGAATACGGAGAGTGCCACCACCAACATGACGGGAATGGCGGCCAGCAGCCGACGTATAAAGTAGCCAAGCATGGGTATCTTCCTCGGACAGTGAATAGAGCGGATGCAAAGCCCTGCCTGCACAAAAGAGGCAAGGTATGGTGCATTAGTCAGCTTTATGCATGCCCCAGAAAACAGGAACCGGGCCTTCAACGACATCGCTTAGCTCATTACGCCAGGATGTGACGTTTTGAAACTGACCCAGAGGAATAAACGTTGCCTGCTCCATCGCCTGCAGCTGCACGGCTTCAGCTAGTGCCTTACGCTGTTCTTCGCTTTCGGCCAAAGCATACTCGGCACGTAGCTCCTCCATCTTCGGATCGGTTGGCCAGCCAAACCAGCTGTCTTCAGCGCCGCTGGCAATCAGTAATAAATTGATAGTGGGAGACCAGACGCTATCGACACTAAAATTGGTGAATATCATGTCCCAGCCACCTTCGCTTGACGCATTATGACTAGCGCGCTGGCTGACTAGGGTCTGCCAGTCCATCTGTTTAAGCTCAACATTGAAGCCCACTTTACGCAGTGCCTGCGCGACGACCACCGGCTGAGGGGCCAGCGTGGCAACATCGGAAGGTTGGAGAAGCACAACCGGCGTTTGGTCGTAGCCTGCTTCTTGTAATAAAGCGCGTGCCTCATCAAGAGCACCGCCTGATGTCAATGACTCGCCACCCACTTCGGTTGAAAGCGCAGTATTACATCCGAACACTGAGGCGCAGGTCTGATAAAAGCGCGGATCGCCCACCAGGGCTGCCATCACGTCGTCTTGGCTGATTGCCAGCAGCGCTGCGCGACGAACCTGGGGGTCATCAAAAGGAGGGTGCAGGAAGTTCATCCGTGCAACGGTTAGCATACCCAACGGATCTAGAACGTCGGTGGTGATGTCTGGATTACCTTCCAAAAGGGGCAGCAGATCGAAGGGAGTCCGTTCGATGAAGTCGATGTCACCACTGTTGATCGCATTAACCGTGGTTTGTACGTCGGGCATGTGTACCCACTCAACGCGGTCAACAAATACCTCTTTGCTTCCCGCCGTGCCAGAGGGGGCCTCCGTGCGTGGCTCATATTCATCAAAACGCTCATAAACGGCTTTGACGCCTGGTTGAAATTCATCAGCAATAAAACGGAAGGGGCCAGAACCAATCTGGTTAGGCAATGGTTGGCCTGATTCAATTGAGGCGACATCCTTCGGCATCATAAAGGCTGGTACAGCGGAAGGTTTAGAGAGTAAGCCAATGACATCGCCAAGGGGGCTGGATAGTGTCAGTTCAAAACGTTTGTCATCCAACGCCGTTAAGCTTTCCGTGTTATCGAAAATGATTTTTCCACCCGCATCGTAGTCGCTCCAGCGCTCTAAAGAGGCAATGCAGTCGTCGGCGGTCACGGCAGAACCATCGTGCCAAGTGAGGCCATCACGAAGTGTGAAGGTATAGCTCAGCCTGTCTTCTGAAATTTCCCAATCAGCCATTTGCGGCTGCGGATTTAAGTCTGAGTCCAGACCAATGAGCATGTCATAAATCATGTAGCCATGGTTACGCGCAATCGTGGCGCTGCTCGACACCGGGTCTAGTGCACGCAATGCTGAGTGCATCACTGCGTTGACGGTGGTATCAGCCTGCACGCCGGCGGTAAACGATAGCGAGCCTGCTAAGCCCAGCGCGGTTAGGATAGCCTTCTTTTGAAAGCGCGAAGAAGCCAGAGGTTTAAACATTATTTTCTCCATTGATATTATTAGATCAGGGCGTTATTTGGAGTGGCGTTATGGTGGCCGCGCTCATCGTTATACGCTGCTAAGTTGTTGTGCCTTCGATACTAGACTGGCCAAGGTCATGTCGTTAGATGTATTTTTCGAATGCAGCATTGCCTTTTAGGCAATGCAAAATACAAACCAAAAGCGTGGTGGTGATATGAATGAGCGCATTCTGCTTGACTCGGCGTTACGCTATTTTCTAGAAATTGTGCGACAAGGTTCTATCAATAAAGCCTCTGCCAAGCTGCACGTGGCGCCCTCCGCTATCAGCCGGCAGATCACGCGACTGGAAGCAGAGATTGGCAGCCAGCTATTCGAACGGCACTCGTCTGGTATGAAGCTGAGTCCGTCAGGAGAACTGCTGGCTGCGCACGCCCGCAAGGCGCGTTTGGATGCCGCGCGAGTCATTGAGGAGATCACGGGTCTAGAGGGTATACAGCGAGGCACCGTACGCATTGCCAGTATTGAAGGGCTTTCAAGCTATTTACTGCCGCATGTCATCAGCGAATACCGAAAGAAGCATCATGGCATTCACTTTGAACTAATCGTCACTTCCTCGACAGACGTAACCCAGCGAGTATGTGAAGGGCTTGCCGATATTGGTTTGACGATCTCGCCGGCACCGGAAAAGAATATTAAAGTGGAAATGCGAATTATGGCCCCCATTCACGCCGTTATGAGTGTTCATCATGCCCTGGCTACGAAGAAACAGATTTCTTTGGCACAGCTCAGTCACCATCCGCTTGCTTTGCCGACAGACAACACTACCATCCGGCAACTATTTAATGTCAGCTGTAGCCGGCAGGGGCTGCTGATTGAACCAGTTTTAGTTAGCAATTTTGTCACCACGCTAGTGCATTTTGCCGCTTGCCAGGGCGGTATCACGCTAATTGGCGACGTCTCTGTTCGCCATTTAAGCGCCAGCGCCGAGCTGGTTTCCTTACCTATTCGCGATCATGAGATGAGTGCCCGCACTATTGAGGTGCAAACGCTAGCTGGGCGTACGCTGCCTAAAGGAGTGGCGGACTTTCTGGAAGACTTGTATGTCGCCTTGGCGTAAGCGTTATGGTGAGAACACTATAGCGACCCAGCGCTCAGCGATTACGTGCATGCCGCTTAGTGGCTATGCACCAGCGCAGCGCATCAATCACGATAAAGACCGCCAGACTCACGCCAAGCACCGGTAGCGCTAAGCCTAGAGCGATAGCGATCACGCTCACACTGAGTTTGGCAGTGAGCGGTAGCATGAGCCAGGGTTCTGCAATGGTGGGAAAGCGCTGGCCGCTCGCTGCGCGCAGCCGTCGCCATGCCGTTACATAGCCCAGTGCGATCAGTGCGACCAGCCCCGCGGCGATTAGCGCTAGCACTAGCTGATTGGCGATACCAAACAGTACCCCCATATGCAGATCAACGCCCCAGCGAGTGAGCTTGGCGGCTAAGGGAAAGGTAGAAAAATCAGTTTGATCGGTCACGGCCATGCTGTGTGGATGTAGTGCGACTTGGTCGACCTGTGTTGGCCAGCGTCGGTCTATTTCCGCTACCCGCCACGCTTGGTTTTCATTTGTCGGTGGAGAGAGCTGAATACGGTGGGCCTTTAAGCCGGCTGCCCGAGCGGCATTTAGCGCGCGGTCAAAATCCTCGGGCAGCAGCTGTACGCTGGTGGTAACGGGAGCCGAATGACCGTGATGCTCTGCGTGTTCATCGTGTGGCTGGCTATCGGTGTCGATTAGTGCCGTCGAGGCACTTGGCGTGCTCCAGCCCCAGGCATTGCGCAGCTCTCCAATGTTGCCGCCCGCCCATTGGGACCAGGTAAGCCCGGTTGCCGAAAAGAAGAGCAATCCTAGCGACAAGATCACCCCTAGCGTTGCATGGCGCCGTCGCGTTGACTGGCGTCCGGAAAGCATTTTTAGCGAGCGACGCTGCCAAGCCCATAGCAGAATCCCCCCGAGCGCGGCTAGCCAAAGCCACGAGGCGGCCAGCTCGCTATAAAGACGGCCAACATCGCCCATTAATAGCTGGCGATGAAAGTGATCAATAGCGGTGCGTAACGGTAAGATACCGCTGGTGCCGTAAACCGTAGTGTCACCCGTGACGACCAGCGAAATAGGGTCAACAAAGATCGCACGGTGTTCCGAGGGGCCAAGATCCGGCGCGTTAAACATCAGCCGAGTAGTGTCGCCGAGCTGTGGTGCGGGGCGCACGGCGTTTGGCAATGTCGATTGGTCTAAGTAGCGTTGGGCTGTATCAATCTGGGCGGCCAGCGGCTGAGCCTCGCCCTGGCTGACGCCATATAGCGTGTCGTGATAAAGCCACTCTTCCAGCGGCGGGCTCAGCAGATAAGCAATTCCGGATAGCGCAGCGATGAGGATAAACGGCCCAACGAAGAGGGCAATATATAAGTGCAGGCGACTAAGCAGCGTGAACAGTAGTTTGCTAGTGCGAACAGATGGGCGTTTTGTCATTTTTATTCCGAGCTTAATCGACTAAGTAGCTGATCAGATTATACAGTATCGTTATCGATCACTAGTCAGCAGGCTGCGGTTAAAGGACGCATAATTAAGCAGTTGAGTGCATAGGCTTGGTGGCGAGCAGGGCGCGAAATACCCCGTTCATCAGCACGGGTTCGTCATGACGAATGGAAAAACCTGCCGTCGTGAGTAGCGGCTGCGCTTGGCGGGTGATATCAGTGGCAATGGCCGATGTCAGTTGATTCAGCAAGCGCCGGCCCGCTCCCGAAGGCTGGCTATCCGGTTGGAATTTGTCCATCACGCACAGCTGTCCACCTGTTTTTAACACGCGATGCGCTTCGCTAAGCCCTTGCTGCGGATTAGGCATCACCGCAATGATCAGGTGCATGATCACGACGTCAAAGTGTTCATCGGGATAGTTGAGCGACTCAGCATTCATAACGCGGCATTCAACGTCGCGGCGAAGTGCTTCAGCGCGTTGGGCTGTACGCTTAACCATAGCGGGTGCCAAGTCGGTGGCGTGCAGCTCAATATCATGCGGTAGAAAGGGCAGGTCCAATCCCGTACCCGCACCGACCATGAGTACTCGCATGCCTGGCTCCCAGTCCACTTGGCCGAGCGCAATGCGTCGCGGTTTACGAAATGCGCGGTTAGCGACGGTGTCATAAAAGGGGGCGTAGGCGGTATAGCGTAGGCGATTCCATGCGGTAGTATTGAACACGTGAGATACTCCAAGCGAGCCGTTTTGCGTACTCTCTGTTGTACACCACGTCAGGCTGCAGCGCTAAGCGTTTGCGAATAACCCCCACTGCATTGTTTTGTCGTTACAGGTTTATGATGACTGTTTTGTCGAGACTGTTTTATCGAGACTGTCGCTACGGCCCGAAGCTTTAAGAACCACCTAGCCCATAACCAGTCTATAATGTTCTCTTACAAGGATATCGGGGTGGGTAGCTGATTAAGCTGCTGGCGACTGATGCCTTCGTTGTGCTTGAATACGGCGCATTCAACTGATCGAATGAGCATGATGGTATGCCAATTCGGCACATAAGCGAATTTGAACTTAGTCAAAGGATTGTCCAGGAGCAATACGCTAAATGAGAGGATTTACCCCACGAAACATCTTAAGCCGCAAAGGCTTTCGCTCTGTCGCCGTTCTAGGCGGGCTGCTGATTGGCAGCATTCCTCTTGAAGCTTTCGCCTTCGGTTTTGATGATGTTGCCAGACAAGCCGAGGAATTGGCTCAGCAAGGTTACAGCGCGCCAGAAACGGCCATGCCAAATGAGCTGCAAGAACTCAGCTATGCGGAGTATGCGCAAATCCAATATAAGCGGGATCGCGATGTTTGGAGCGGTACTGGTTCGCCGTTTACGCTTAGCTTTTTCCACGAGGGAATGCATTACAACAGTGCGATCCAGTTAAATAGTATTGATCAGCAGGGCGACGTTCATGGCTTTGCTTACAACGCTGACGATTTTACCTACGGTGATTTAAATATCCCTGACGGCGTTAAAAATAGCGACGACCTGGGTATCGCCGGCTTGAGAATTAACTATGCGATGAATGATGCTGATCGCAAAGATGAAGTCATGGTGTTTCTAGGCGCAAGCTATTTTCGTGCCGTAGGTAGAGGGCAGGTTTACGGTGTTTCAGGGCGCGGGCTTGCGGTTGATACGGGGCTGCCATCGGGTGAGGAGTTCCCACGCTTTAAAGAAATGTGGATTGTCGAACCTAGCCAAGAAAGCCAATATTTAACCATTTTTGCATTGCTCGATTCACCTAGTGTGACCGGTGCCTATCGCTTTGTGCTGCGCCCTGGTGACGACACCTTGGTCGATGTACAGTCGCGCCTTTATTTGCGCCGCTCGGTCGAAAAACTGGGGATAGCACCGTTAACGAGTATGTACCTTTACGGCCCAGAGCAGCCTTCATCGACGCTTAACTATGTGCCCGCCATCCATGATTCTAATGGCTTGCTCATCAACGATGAGCAGAATGGCCGAACCTGGCGCCCGCTGGTGAATCCGGCCAGGCTGATGATGAATCGACAAGAAACGCCTGAGTTAGGCGGTTATGGGTTGATGCAGCGCGGCCACAACTTTAGCGACTATCAGGATCTTGATGCGCGCTATGACCTGCGTCCAAGCGCCTGGGTCGAGCCGCTTAATGACTGGGGTGCCGGTAGCGTTGAGCTGATTCAAATTCCCACCAGTAATGAAACCAACGACAACATCGTATCGATGTGGTTGCCTAATGAAATGTATGAGCCGGGTACGCCGCTGGCCTTTGATTACCGTATGACGACCACCGTCGATGAAGAGCGTCATCTGGATCCGCAGCTTGCCTGGGTTGATGAAACCAGACGCTCGCGTGGCGAGGTGGTTAGGGATAACCTCGTTCGTGAGGCCGACGGTACGCTCGCGTTCGTTATCGACTTTGTTGGGCCCGCGCTTGATGGTATTGGCAGCAATGCCAACATCAGCGTTCAGGCAAGCGTGGGGGATAATGGCAACTTAGCGTCTAGCCGCGCTGTACCTAATCCGGTTAGCGGTGGCTGGCGCGTGTTTATCAACGTGAAGCGCGAGAATACCAGCCAGCCGCTAGATATAAGGGCGCAGCTAATGCGCGATGGCAAGCCGATCTCTGAAACTTGGTACTATAGGCTGCCTGCGAATGGCTGATATGAGTGCTTCCAGGACGCCTGCGCCGACTAATCGTTACCTTGAGCGCTTGGCGCTCGAGACTCAGGATCGCGATGAGCGGCGCAAGCTATTAGTCGGTGATCTTGATCAACACGACATGGCGTCGTTGCATGCTACGTTAGGCGGGCACAGCGAGGAATATAGCGACGACAGTGATCCGGCCGCGTCATCCGTTGGCCGGCGCTTGGCGCTGGCCTATGCAGAGCCGCCGCTAGCGCCACCTGAGGTGCTTTCAACCGACGCGTCAGGCATTACTCGATTGCGCACGTCGCTTCCCATCAAGCGAACGCCGCTGGCACCGGAGCAGTGGTCGACCAATCCTATTGTGAATACCGGTCGGCGCCTTAAGAACTGGGCTAACCGCGGTTGGAGCCGCCGGCGCAAAAGAGAATATCATTCTCCTGCGGCCTGGCGATGGGTGGCCACCAGGCGTCGCTGGATTTTGCTGGTGCTGATTTTCGGCCAAAGCATCATCGCGGCCAATCAGATGCGTACCGTGCTTCCCTCTCAAGGGCAGCAGTGGCTTGAGATAACTATCCTGTCACTGTTTGTGCTGCTGTTTGCCTGGGTATCCGCAGGGTTTTGGACGGCGCTGATGGGGTTCTTCCAGCTATTACGCGGCAATGATCGCTACGCCATTGATAGCGAAGTCGGTGACGACCCGATTCACGCCGAAGCGCGCACAGCGCTGCTGGTGCCGATTTGTAATGAAGATGTTGCCCGAGTGTTTGCCGGCGTGCGCGCCACGTTGGAATCGCTACGCAGCACGGGCAATGATCAGCATTTTGACATCTTTATTCTGAGCGATACCTTTGATGCCGACATTGCTATTCAGGAAAGCTACGCTTGGCTTGCGATGTGCCGCGATCTGGAGGCTTTCGGGCAGGTTTTTTACCGCCGCCGACAGCGCCGTGTAAAACGTAAAAGCGGCAATCTTGACGATTTTTGTCGCCGCTGGGGCGCGCTTTACCGCTATATGCTGGTGCTGGATGCTGACAGCGTGATGAGCGGCAAATGCCTGACTCGCTTGGTGCAAATGATGGAGGTGCATTCCAAAGCGGGCATTATTCAAACCGCGCCACGGGCCTCCGGGCGGCTCAATTTGTATGCGCGCATGCAGCAGTTTGCAACACGGGTTTACGGACCGCTGTTTACCGCGGGGCTGCACTTTTGGCAGCTTGGTGAGTCGCATTATTGGGGCCACAACGCGATCATTCGCCTGGCCCCTTTTATGCGTCATTGCATGCTCGCACCATTGCCTGGCAAGGGGTCGATGTCGGGCGAGATTTTATCCCACGATTTCGTTGAAGCGGCGTTGATGCGCAGCGCCGGCTGGGGGGTGTGGATTGCTTACCGGTTGGAAGGCAGCTATGAAGAAATGCCGCCTAACTTACTCGATGAACTCAACCGCGACAGGCGCTGGTGCCACGGCAACTTGATGAACTTTCGGCTGTTTTTCTCGAAAGGCATTCATCCCGTACACCGTGCCGTGTTCCTGACGGGCTTAATGTCTTATCTCTCAGCGCCGCTATGGTGTTTGTTCTTAGTGCTGTCTACCGCGCTACTAGCCGTGCATACCTTTGGCACGCCTAACTACTTCCCAGAGCCGGGAATGCTGTTTCCCGTGTGGCCGCAGTGGAATCCAACCTTAGCCGTGGGGCTGTTCGGTGTGACCGCGCTACTGTTGTTCTTGCCTAAGTTTCTTAGCGTGCTGCTGGTGTGGATCAACGGTAGCCGCCAATTTGGTGGGCCGCTCAAAGTGTTGGCCAGCATGGTGCTCGAGTCGCTTTTTTCAATGCTACTAGCGCCGGTAAGAATGCTGTTTCACACCCGCTTCGTACTGGCATCCGTGATGGGCTGGGAGGTTCAGTGGCGCTCACCCTCACGTGAAAATAGCGACACCACTTGGGGCGATGGGATACGCAACCATTGGAGCCAAACGCTGATAGGCGCCGTGTGGGCCGCAGGCGTTTACGTGCTTGAACCGACGTTTCTTTGGTGGCTATCGCCTATAGTGGTTTCCCTGATGGTGTCTATCCCGGTATCGGTACTGTCGAGCCGAGTCTCGCTAGGGCGCTTAAGCTTTCAAAAGCGGCTGTTCAGGATTCCTGAAGAGACGCAGCCGCCGCGGGTGCTGCGGCGTATGGTGAAATTGCTTTCCCAGATGAACGCAGGAATGGCCGCACCGTCCTTTGCCCAGGTGGTGGTGGACCCCGTCCCTAATGCGCTGGCCACTGCGTTAGGCGCTTCACGGCATTCAGATGCTGAGCCCGTGCGCAGGCGTCGAGACGAGCGGGTTTCACGCGCAGTCAGGATGGGCCCGGCGGCAATGAGTCAGTTGGAGCGTTTAGATTTTCTAGATGATCCGGTGATGATGTCGCAGTTGCACTACCACGTGTGGAACGATAGCAACGCGCATCAAAGCTGGTTTGGCTATGGCCTGCCAGGGCGCGACTCCAAACACCTGCCTACGTTTAAATAAGCGTTTTATAACGACTAATCAAGCTGGCTGAAAGGCTGGCTTGATTCTCTTCTCTTCTCTTCTCTTCTCTTCTATTGCCATTCAATGCCGCGCTCGTCGTTTGCCAAAACTTGCTACCCATATTGATTGATAGCGCTATGATTGATGGAGCTATGATTGATGGAGCTATAGTTTATGGAGCGATAGTTGAAACGCGCCACTTTTCAAATCTCAATGATCTGTCAGTATGATTAAAGTGGCCGCTGCAAGGCCGCATTGAGAAAAAGTAAGAGCGAAAGAAAAAGAAAAAGGAAAGCACTATGGCCCAGACTTATCACACCACGGTGGGCAGTCGCAGCTACCGCTTCACAAGCCTAGCTGAGCTAATGGCAAAAGCCACGCCGCCTCGTTCGGGTGACCGCTTGGCTGGAGTGATGGCAGAAAGCGCTGAAGAGCGCGTGGTCGCCCAAATGATGCTGGCTGAGCTTCCTCTCACCACCTTTTTAAATGACGCGTTAATTCCTTACGAAGACGATGAGATCACCCGGCTGATTATGGATGATCATGACGCCGACGCTTTTGCCCCCATTCGACATCTCACGGTGGGTGATTTTCGTAACTGGCTGCTTTCGGATCATGCGTCTAGCGAGGCGCTTACCGCCATACGCGCAGGCGTTACGCCTGAAATGGCCGCCGCGGTGAGTAAGCTAATGCGCAACCAGGATCTCATCTTGGTGGCTAAAAAGTGCCGGGTCATTACCGCCTTTCGCAATACTATTGGCCTACCTGGGCGGCTCTCCACGCGCTTACAGCCTAATCATCCTACCGACGACGTAACCGGCATTGCCGCCAGTATTCTCGACGGCCTGCTCTACGGTAGCGGCGATGCAGTGATTGGCATCAACCCCGCCACTGATAACGTCGCCCAAAGCGTTAAGCTGATGCGCTTGATGGACGATGTGATCCAGAAATATCAAATTCCCACCCAATCGTGCGTGCTCACGCATGTGACCAACACGCTGGAAGCGATAGAGCAGGGCGCCCCTGTGGATTTGGTCTTTCAATCCATCGGTGGAACGGAGGCGACTAACCGCAGCTTCGGCTTTGACTTGAGCACGCTGGCGGAAGCCGAAGCTGCGGCGCAGTCGCTTAATCGCGGCACGGTGGGGCGCAACGTGATGTACTTTGAAACCGGCCAAGGCAGCTCGCTTTCCGCCGATGCTCATCACGGGCTCGACCAGCAAACCTGCGAGGCGCGTGCCTATGCCGTGGCGCGTAAGTTCAACCCTCTGCTGGTGAATACCGTGGTGGGCTTTATCGGCCCCGAGTATTTGTTTGACGGTAAGGAGATCACCCGCGCCGGGCTTGAAGACCACTTCTGCGGCAAGCTGTTGGGCGTGCCCATGGGGTGCGATGTTTGCTACACCAACCACGCTGAAGCCGATCAAAATGATATGGATAATCTGCTGACGCTACTTGGCGTGGCGGGCTGCAACTTCATCATGGGCATCCCCGGTTCTGACGACATCATGCTCAACTATCAAACCACCTCTTTTCACGATGCGCTTTATGCGCGCCGAGTGCTGGGGCTGAAAGCGGCGCCAGAATTTGAGCGATGGCTTGAAGAAATGCAGATTTTCCAGGATGTGAGTACCTATCGGCTTAATGACCAACTGCCTGCTGCCTTTGCGAATAGTCTGCGTCATCTACCTAAGGAGCCTCGCCATGGCATATAACGGATCATCGCCTATCGTGGTGGAGAACCCCTGGGAGCGCCTCAGTGCCTTTACCGATGCACGCATTGGCTTAGGGCGAGCGGGCATCAGCCTGCCGACCAGCAAGCTGCTGGCATTCCAGCTGGCCCATGCTCAGGCACAAGATGCGGTCCACTGCCCGCTAGACGTCGAAAAACTGGCCGATGAGCTTGCTCAGGCTCTTGAGTTGTCTCAACTACCCCTGCGCCTGCATAGCCATGCTCAAGACCGTGCGACGTATCTTCAGCGGCCCGATTACGGCCGACGGCTTAACGACGAAACCCGCGAGCAATTGCAGCAAGCCGCCACATCTCAGCAGCGCTTTGACCTGTCGGTGGTGATTGCCGATGGGTTGTCGGCACTGGCTGTGCAGCAGAACAGTGCAGCGTTTCTCAGCGCACTTTATCAACTGTTCAAAAACGATAGCGTCGATTGGCAGCTAGCGCCGCTCACGATTGTTGAGCAGGGGCGGGTCGCGATTGGCGACGAGATAGGCGCACTGCTGAATGCCGATGCCGTGCTGGTTATGATCGGTGAACGGCCCGGGTTGAGCTCGCCAGATAGCCTGGGGCTGTATATGACCTGGGCGCCGCAGCCAGGGCTTAAGGACGATAGCCGCAACTGTATTTCTAACGTGCGCCCGGCAGGCTTGCAGGTCGAAGAAGCCGCCAGGCGCTTTTTTTTACTGTTAAAGGAGGCCCGCCAGCGCAAGTTGTCAGGCGTTACGTTGAAAGACCGCAGCGAAGACGATGTGCTCGAAGGCGATGCCTCTGCAAGCGGCTCCACGCGTAACTTTTTGGTTGCCGATTAAAGCGGTTAATCCATGCAAGTTGCACTCTGAAAAGAGCCTTCTAGATCGATCAAATCAACATCTTCTAACAACAATCTGGAACGTCGTAATCAGTACTTGAAACGAGGAACGGCACGCCGCTGACAACTCTTTCGTTCCACATGAAAAGGCCGCAATGATGACACAACCCTCGATTGATCAGGCGTATCTGGCAAAGCGCCAGCTGCGTAAAGGTACTGCTGGGTGGATGCTGCTAGCAGGACTTGGCGTTTCCTACGTGATTTCCGGAGATTTTGCCGGTTGGAACTTTGGTATCGCCGAAGCGGGATGGGGCGGCTTTGCGATTGCCGCCTGCTTAATGGCGCTAATGTACCTAGCTTTGGTGCTATCGCTGGCGGAGATGTCGGCGGCGATACCTGCCGCGGGCGGTGGCTACAGCTTTGCTCGCCAAGCGATGGGGCCGGCAGGCGGGTACTTAACCGGGCTTGCGGTATTGATCGAGTACGCCTTAGCGCCCGCCGCGATTGTGATTTTTATTGGCGCAGCGGTTGAGTCATTGCTAGGCATCAATGGGCCATTGGTTTACCTGATTTTCTACGCGGTGTTTATCGGCATTCATCTGGCTGGCGTGGGTGAAGCGCTTAAAGTCATGATGGTCATTAGCGGCCTGGCGGTATTTGCCATCTTAGCGACCGCTGTGGCGCTGATTGGCAGTTTTGACGCGGCCAATCTATTTGATATAGCCCCCACCGATGCAGCGGGCGCGAGCACGTTTATGCCGTTTGGTTGGTACGGCGTTTGGGCGGCGCTACCGTTTGGGATGTGGCTGTTTCTGGCGGTCGAAGGCGTACCGCTGGCCGCTGAAGAAGCTAAAGACCCCGCACGCGATATGCCTAAAGGTATTATCGCTGCGATGCTGTTTTTGCTGTTCACCGCGCTGCTGGTGGTTGTGCTGTTAGCCGGTGCTGCCGGGGCTGAGATGATCGGCCAAAGCGGCGTGCCGCTGGTTGATGCGCTTAATGCGACCGGCAACCCGATGCTGGCGACCACGGTTAACGTGCTGGGCTTGGCTGGGCTAATTGCCTCGTTCTTTTCGATTATTTATGGCTATAGCCGGTTGGTGTTTGCGCTTTCACGCGGGGGCTATTTGCCTAAGCGCCTATCGCTGACCAGCGGGCGTAAAGTGCCTTATCTGGCGCTGATTGTACCCGGTGTGTTTGGCTTTCTGGCATCGCTAAGCGGGGAAGGCGACCTGATGCTAGCAATGGCCGTGGTAGGGGCCACTATTTCCTATGCGCTGATGGCGCTAAGCCATATTTTACTGCGTTTAAAACAGCCTGATTTGCCACGACCCTATAAAACGCCGGGGGGCATTGTGACCTCATCGATCGCGCTGGTGCTGGCCTTAATAGCCTTAACCGGCGTATACGCGTTTGATCCACGCGCGTTTAACTACACCATCGTGCTGTTTATCGCGGGGGCAGCCTACTTCTTTCTCTACAGCAAACATCATCTGGTGGCGAAAACCGCCGAAGAAGAGTTTGCGCTAGTGTCCGCCTCACCTGAGGATCTGGATAAGAGCGAACCCGTATCAACTGCCGCTAAGCTGTAAGCGAGCCAGCGATTAGGCTACTGTGGTAAGCCCCTGACGGTATGATGTCGGGGGCTTTTTCTTAGTTATTTTGCCTATCTATTTTTTTTCTATCTATGAGCCATGGCGAGGTGGTTTTATGACGCTGACCTTTAATAACCCTGACGAGCAGCAGCGCTGGTACGCAGTGGATGATGGCGTCATGGGCGGTGTTTCCCAAAGCAGGTTTAGCGTCGCCGACGGTGAAGGTCGTTTTCAGGGTGAGGTGTCGCTCGAAAACGGCGGCGGCTTTGCCTCTGTGCGCCGTGAGCCTAGTGATTTTGAATCCACGCTAGCGGGAGCCAAGGGTATCGCTGTTACCGTTCTAGGCGATGGCCGCACCTATCAATTACGCCTGAAAAGCACCGCGCTCGGCGATGCATCGGCGTATCGGGTGAAATTTACGCCTTCCATCGACACCTGGAAGACGCTGAGCTTCACGTGGGGTGACTTTGAAGCAGTGCGACGTGGCACGCTACTCCGCGATGCACCTGCGATAACGCCTAGTGATATTCACATGCTGGGTTTCTTGATTGCTGATCGCACCGCTGGGCCATTCTGCCTACAGGTCCAACGTATTGAGTCCATCGACTAACGCTGATGACCTGTTCTACTCAGGCTAGCTAGCGACTCTATGGGCATGCACTGGAATATAAGTAATGAGGGAATCATGACAGCAAGGCCGCATTTAGTGGTGTTTACCGGATCGGGAATCAGCGCCGAGAGTGGCATCAAAACGTTTCGTGCCAGCGACGGCCTTTGGGAGGACTATCCGATTGAAGACGTCGCCACACCACGGGCGTGGCAGCGTAACCCACAGCAGGTGTTGGATTTTTATAATCAGCGCCGCGAGCAGATCCGCCGAGCTAAGCCCAATGCGGCGCATAAAGCCCTGGCGGCCCTTGAGCAGGATGGGTTTGACGTCAGCATCATTACCCAGAATATCGACGATCTTCACGAGCGGGCAGGTTCGCGTCATGTGCTGCACTTACATGGTGAGATTTTAAAGGCGCGCTCATCGATTGATGACCGCATGCGCTATCCGCTACCTAAAGGGGGCATCGAACTGGGCCAGGTTTGCGACAAAGGCAGCCAGCTACGCCCTGATGTGGTTTGGTTTGGCGAGTCGGTGCCGCTATTTGCCGAGGCCTGTGAACTTGTCAGTAAGGCTGATTTTCTATTGGTGGTGGGTACCTCGCTGGCGGTGATGCCTGCCGCTTCGCTGCTCTCGTACATTGATTACGAGACGCCCTGCGCGCTGGTCGACCCAGAGGCCGATATACTCAGCCCGCCGGGCGTCTTGGCGATCAATGCCACCGCGGGCGAGGGTGTTCCCGCGCTGGTCAATCGCTGGAAGCAGCAAGGTAATTTACGACTGTCTTGAAAATTTGAGACGCCAGTGAGTCGGTACAGCCTTTGGCTTTATTAAGCCCTTAAAAACCACGCTTTCATGACGTCGGTAATCTGGGTGATTTCCGCTTCAGAGGTGATATAGGCGGGCATGGTATACAGCCAGCGACCAATAGGGCGCAGCCAAACGCCGCGTGCGCGGGCAAAGTCTCCTACGCCTTTTAGCGTCTCTGCAGAGTACGCCTCGATCACAGCGGTGGCACCGAGTACTCGAACGTCGGCAACGGCTGGATGTGCGTTTAGCGCTTGGTCTTCCAGTAGTTCATGTTGCAGCTGCTGGCTGAGTCTCGCGATTTTGCCCAGGTAATTCTCTTCCTCAAATACACGCAGACTCTCCAGCGCCACGCGACAGGCGAGCGGGTTGCCCATAAACGTGGGGCCGTGCATAAAAGCATGCTGAGGGCTGTCACCGATAAAGGCGTCGTGGACGCGATCCGTCGCCAGAGTGGCGGCGTGACCCAGATAGCCGCCGGTTAAGCCTTTGGAGAGCACCATAATGTCCGGCGTGACGTTCGCGTGGTCAGCGGCAAACAGCTTGCCGGTGCGGCCAAAGCCGGTGGCTACCTCATCGAAAATCAGTAGCACGCCAAACTCATCGCACAGTGCCCTGGCGCCAGCAACATAGCCCGGTGACGTCATGTTGAGCCCGCCAGCAGCCTGTAGCAACGGTTCCATCAATAGCGCTGCGATCTCGTGATGATATTGCTCAAGCACACCTCGCAGAGCATGAAGATCGTGTTCAACCTGCTCTGCGGTGGCATCAAAAGGAGCCGTAGGTGCCGGGGCAAAATGATGCTGTGGCAGCAGGCCTGAAAAAAGGCTGTGCATGCCTTCTTCTGGGTCGCACACCGCCATGCAGCCGGTGGTGTCACCGTGGTACGCCTTCATCAGCGAAAGCATCTTTACCTTGCCGGGATTACCGATGAGCACCTGATATTGGAAGGCCATTTTCATTGCCACTTCCATGCCCACCGAGCCGCTGTCCGAATAGAAAACATGATTCAGCCCGGCGGGCGTAATACGCACCAGCTCACGCGCTAACTGGTCGGCGGGCTCATGGGTTAAGCCGCCAAGCATGACATGGCACAGCTCGCCGGCCTGCTCACGAATAGCCCCCACCAAGCGCGGGTGGCCGTAACCGTGGATCATGCACCACCAGGAACAGGTGGCATCCAGCAGGCGTTCGCCGCTTTCAAGCACAAAGTGTGTGCCTTCACCGCCGACTACCTTGGGTGCGGATGCTTGTGTTTTCAGATGTGAATAAGGATGCCAAACCGGCGTATTCATAACGGCTCCAGGGAGAGATAGGGGGCGGCAGTAGCGGCCTCAGGGGCATCAAGATGAGGGATAATGCCTAAACAGGGGGCCGCCAGCTTCATTTTTAAATGGGCAATATTGGCCTCAAAGCGAGTTGAGTCAGCGGCAAAGGCGGGGTCGACCACGCTGCCTGCCCAGCCTGCGAGCTGCAGGCCATTGGCACGAATGGCTTCTGCTGTTAAGCGGGCATGATTCAAGCAGCCTAGCTTTAGGCCGACGACCAGAATCACCGGCAGCTTGAGAGCGATCGCCAGGTCGGCGAAATCTTCCTGATCGTTTAACGGGACCCGCCAACCGCCAGCACCTTCAACTAAGGTGAAGTTTCTCGGTGTTTGGATAAACGTTTTGCGCAGTAAATGAGTGATGGCGCTGGCTTTCAGCGGTTGGCCTGTTTCTATCGCAGCGAGATGAGGCGCTATAGCGGGCGCAAAAGCAATGGTGTTCACCGTGGCGTAGTCGACAGATGGCACGCTCTGTCGCTGTAATGCCAAGGCATCGTCGTTACGCAGGCCGTCGCTTGTCTGCTCACTGCCGGAGGCTACAGGCTTAAGGCCCAACGTGCTCAACTGCTGTTGGTGGGCGGCATATAGCAACGCGCTGGTCACCAGTGTTTTACCCGCATCGGTATCGGTACCCGTCACGAACCAGGCGTTCATAGCGATTTTTCCAACTGCAGTGTTAAACAGCAATAGCTCACCGGCAGACCCTCCCGCTCTCGCAACTGTTCAAAGCGCGTTTGTGCAGTGGCGATGTCAGCTCGCGTAAGGTGGGTGTGTGATCGAGCAAGCTGTGCTCCCACCCCTTTAATGGACGCCATAACGGCATTTAGATCGGGATAGTAGAAACGCTCAATCGATGCGGTCTGCTGAGTAATGGTTAAGCGGCTCTTACCGATGGCCTGCACGACACTTGCTTGGTTAGGCGTTTTTAACAGTGCTTCGGGTCTCTGCCAGACTTGGGCAACTTCTTTCAACGTTCCTGGCAGTAGTGTCGTGATATGCGCTTGCCCACCAGGCTGTAACACGCGGTAGAGTTCATTCATGACGGCGCCAATATCGGGACACCACTGCACCGCTAGATTGGAAAACACCAGATCAAATGAACGCTCATCAAATGGCTGGGCGGCAGCGTCGCCTGGTTGCCAGTCAATGCTTTCACCGTGGCGCTGGCGGGCCTGTTCCAGCATGCCGGGCGCTAAATCTAATCCAGTGATATGCGCGCGGGAGTAACGGGTTGCCAATCGCTGGGCCCAGTAGCCGGTGCCGCACCCCATATCCAACACGTTAAAAGCATGGGTAGGTAACGAACCCCAAAGTATCTCGCCTATTTGGCGCTGCGCAGTGGCTAGCGCATCGTAGCGAGGAGCGGCGCGGGAGAAGGCATGGGCGACTCGCGCCTGCCAGTTAGCTTCGCTGTTCAGCGTTAGATCCATCATAAAACCGCCATGTTGGCATGAGCCATCTGGGTCGCATGGCGGATAATCGACGCCGCGAGAGCCTGCGGCTGGGAGAGCATCGGGCAATGTCCGACACCGCTTAGCGTTTCGCTTTTACGGTGCTGAGCGCGGCTAATGAAGGGATCACATTCGCCGGTGAGACGCACAGCCGGGCAGGGGGATGCCGCTAAGCATGAGCGATTATCAATCGACGCCAGCCACTGCAGGCCGGTAGCAAGGGTGGTGTTGTCGGCGGGTGGCGTATCGCCCAGCAAGCCACGTAGTTGCCGATATGCCTGCCGAGGGTTGGGTTCTCCTTGCGCCTGCCAGCGCAAAAAGTGTTGCCACGTCGCGATAGGTTCGCGCTGAAAGGCACGTTTGAACGCATTTAGCTCGCTAGTAGCGACACCGCCGCTGGCACTGTCTTCGCCACGGGAACAGAAAGTATCGCCCGCACCGAGCAGAATTAGACCGCGTGGTGGGGGAAGGTGTTCAAGTAGCGCCGTTGCCAGTAGCCCGCCTAATGACCAGCCGACCCATACCGCATTGCTGGATAATGCCGATGCCATAGCGTCGGCTAACGGTGTCAGCGTTGCATGATTTTTTATCTCAGGGGTATCGCCATAGCCAGGCCACTCAATAGCCTTAATCTCAAAAGAGTCTGGCCAGTAAGCTTGTAGCGGTCGCCATATACGGCTATCAACTCCCCAGCCTGAAAGCAGTATTAAGCGCAGGCGTTTCATAGCGATTCCTGCTGCTGGCAGTAGTGAAGTGCCGCCAGCAGTCGATCAATATCCTCGTGCTGATGGCGTGCGCTAAGAGTAATACGTAGCCGGGCTTCGCCCTTAGGCACCGTGGGTGGTCGAATCGCACCTACATGTATACCTTGTTCTCGTAACTGAGCGGCCCAACGCAGCGTGCGCGACTCGTCTGCTAATATTAGTGGCTGAATAGGGGTGGACGAATCGCTGAGCGATAGTCCCAAGTGCAACGCCTCATGGCGAAAGTAAGCGATGTTAGCGTTCAGATGGGCTCGGTGTTCTGGTTCCTTCTGAACGATCTCCAGCGCTTTGAGGGTTGCGTTGGCAATGGCCGGGGGCTGAGCGGTGGTGTAGATGTAGCTGCGTGAAAACTGAGTCAGATGATCGATTAACGCGGCATCCCCGGCCACAAATGCTCCTGCAGTGCCCAATGCTTTGCCTAGCGTGCCGACCAAAATCGGCACATCGTCACTACGCCAGGCGCTGCCCACGCAGCCGCCGCCTGCGTCGCCGAGTATTCCTACGCCGTGGGCATCGTCGATCATCAGCCAGGCGTTATGGCGTTGGCTTACTGTTACTAGCGCCCCAATATCGGCGATATGGCCGTCCATGCTGAAGACTCCATCGCTGATGACGAGCTTATGCACGCTATCGCTGCGCTTCAGCAGATTTTCCAGGTCGTTCATATTGCGATGATGATAGCGCCTGGAGCGCGCGCCGCTTAAGGTGGCTCCATCCAGTAATGACGCGTGGTTGAGGCGGTCTTGAAAGATAGCCGTGTGGCTATCCGCCAGTGCTTGCAGCACGCCAATATTCGCCATATAGCCAGTGGAAAAAAGCAGCGCCCGCTGCCGCCCCGTCCAGCTTGCCAAGGCTTCTTCCAGCGCATCGTGAACATCCAAGTGACCGCTGACCAAATGGGAGGCGCCGGCCCCTGCCCCGAAACGCCGTGCGCCTTCGGCCTGGGCCTCGCTGACACGTGGATCGTGGGCAAGACCCAAGTAGTCGTTACCTGCAAAGTCGAGCGTGTCACGCGCCAGTGCTTGGCGCGTTCGCCAACGGTGCTGCCGCAGACGATCCGTGCGTGCATCGTCTAGCCGTTGTTGCCAGGCATCAAGCACTGACATCCACCGCTAACTCTGCCACGCGTTCGGCGTGCACCTGCTGCTGCGCTTGCTGCGCTTGCTGAGCGAGACGGGCGGCGTGGATAGCGTCGCTTTCACAGGTGTCGCGTGTTTCAGGGTGAAGGCCAAGCTTAGTAAACAATGCACGATCGCGATTCGCCTGAGGGTTGCTGGTCGTCAGCAGCTTGTCGCCGTAGAAGATCGAGTTGGCCCCGGCCAAAAATGCCAGCGCCTGGGTCGACTCGTTCATCTGCTCACGGCCGGCGGATAGCCGCACGTGGCTTTGCGGCATCATAATGCGGGCGACCGCAATAGCGCGGATAAATACAATGGGATCTAAATCTTCGACGCTTTCCAGCGGCGTGCCGGGCACTTTGACCAGCATGTTGATCGGCACGGACTCCGGGTGCGGCGACAGCTTGGCCAGCTGTTGCAGCAGGGCGCTGCGGTCGTTGGCCTCTTCGCCCATGCCAAGAATACCGCCGGAGCAAACCTTCATACCCGCGTCGCGGACGTTAGACAGCGTTTCCAGGCGGTCGCTATAGGTGCGGGTGGTGATGATTTCAGCGTAGTAATCCGGCGAGGTATCCAGGTTGTGGTTGTAGTAATCAAGGCCCGCCGTGGCAAGCCGGCTAGCTTGCTCGCCATCCACCATTCCCAGCGTCATGCAGGTTTCCAGACCGACCGCCTTTACCTGACGCACCATCTCTTCGACTAACAATAGATCCTTATCGCGCGGGCTTCGCCACGCTGCTCCCATGCAAAAACGGCTCGCACCGGCTTCTTTAGCCGCTTTGGCTTGTTCGACGACTTTCTCGATTTCCAGCAGTTTCTCTTTTTCAAGCTGGGTATTGTAGTGACCGGACTGGGGGCAGTATTTGCAGTCTTCCGGGCAGGCGCCGGTTTTAATCGATAGCAGCGTCGAAATCTGCACCGCGTTAGCATCAAAGTGGGCACGATGAACCTGCTGGGCTTGAAACAGTAGGTCGTTAAACGGTAGCGCGAAAAGCGCGTTGATTTCATCCAGCGTCCAGTCGTGACGCTGACTAAGGCGTTTTTCGCGGGCTAATGGCATGATGTAAACCTTTTGGGTTTTAATAGTTGACGAGACTTTAGCGGCGTTGCGCTTTATGTGTCAACGTTGGAAAGTTTTTAGGTTTACGGTGGCGATGGAAATATTCGTCAAGATAGCGCGCGCTCCTTTATACTCTGCGCCCTTTTCCACACTTGAGAGCGCGGATGTCTGCTTTTGATCGCCCCGTTGATACTGATTCTTCGGGGCCTGGTTTTTCTGGACATGGTTCTTCTGGATATAGCTCTTCTGGACATGGCGACGGCTCCGTTGCCGAATATCCGCGTCCACCTCGGCGTGAATTCAAAGCGCGCGGCAGTTTTGTGACGCGCTGTGAGGCTTGCCAGCTTCCCGTCATGAACTGTTTGTGCCCGTACCAGGTGAAGGCTGAGAGCCATGCGCAGGTGTGGCTATTGACCCACCCACTCGAACATTTTAAGCCGACCAACACCGGGCGTTTGATACGCGATGTGCTGACGACGACGCAGGTGTTTACCTGGTATAGGGTGGCGCCGGATGCACGTTTGCTGGCACTGCTGGAAGATCCGCGCTATGCGCCTTTTTTGATTTTTCCAGACGATCAGGCAGATTACGCCGATAGAGTAGTGGGGCTGGATGCGGTTGAAGAAGCTAAAAGCCAGGCGCGCATTCCGGTGTTTATTATTTTAGACGGCACTTGGCGTCAGGCGCGGCGCATGTTTCGCAGAAGCATCTATTTGGATAAATTGCCGATTCTGCCGCTACATACCGAGCGTGAAACCCGCTATCGATTAAGAAAGCCCGCGTCTAAAGCGCATCTGTGTACGGCAGAAGTGGCCATCGAGCTGCTGCGCCAGGGCGGTGATATCGCCGCTGCGGATAGGTTAGATGATTATTTTGATGTGTTTAACGATAGCTATGCGGCGAGCCGACTGCATCACAAAATAGACCCGCCGACCGCCGCCATGCAGCGTCTTTCCGCACAGCGAGACGTAGCGCTCACCGGGGAGTGAGCGCTACGAAGAGCGCTTTTACGCACTGCCAAATAACGCACCGGCAATTCTAAAGCCTGCCACCCAGGTGCCGATTGCCGAGCCGAGAGTGGCGAGAATAAAGACCAGCAAGGTGCGCGACACACGGTTCTTCCACCAGCCTTTTAGCTGCGTGACATCGTGGCGCAACGTTGAGAAGTCGCGCACTTTGGGTTTACGCATGTACAGCTCAACACCTGCAGCTACGAAGCCTGCGCCAATCGTCGGATTCAGCGATGTCAGCGGGGCGGCGAAGAAGGTGGCGATCACGGTCACCGGGTGTGCTAAAGCGATGATGGTCGCACCGCCCGCAAGAATCCCGTTAATCAAGAACCACTCAAGAACCAGCTGCCAGCCAAGGCCGGTGTTGCGCGAGAAGCCGATGGCAAAGCCCGTTAACACCAGCGCGGTAATCAGCCACGGCAGAATTTTCCAGAGTTTCGTTGGCGCCGGAGTCGCTTCAAGTGATTCGCGCTCAACCTTAGGGTCAGCGGGCAGTGGTGCTTCAAGATGCTCAACGGTACCTTTCAGGTGGCCTGCGCCGATGACCACCAGCACGTGCTGGTAGCGCCCCGGGGGGGCATCTTCTGCCAAGCGTAGCGCCATATAGCGGTCACGCTCGCGAATAAGCGGCGCATAAAGCGCTTCAGATTCGGCGGCAAATTCATTGAACGTTGCCTCAAGCATATCGCCTTCTTTGAGCTTTTCGATATCCTCTTTGGAAACATCCTGACGTGATAGCACGCTGCCGATAAGGCCTGAAAATAGCGAGAAGCGCTGCCACCACGGCACGTTGCGATAAATGCGTTTTAGCGTCAGGCCTACATCGCGGTCCACCAGCAGAAGCGGTAGCTGCAGCCGGCTAGCTTCTTCCACCGCCGCGCGCATTTCTGCCCCAGGCTGAATGCCGGACTGATCGGCAATGCGCTGCTGAAAAGCGCCCAGTGCAAGGCTTGCGGCCACCATGCCCGCTTTGCCTTCTTTAAATACTTGGAACAGATCCTGCTCGCCCATGGCATCTGGGTTGGACATGCTGTGATGGCGAGCATCACAGAGCTCAATAGCCACAGCATCGAACGCGCCGCTGTCCAGCAGCTTGCGCACATCGTCCGCGCTCTCTGCTGATACGTGGGCAGTGCCCAGCAGCGTATAGCGGGTATCGCCGATGGCGATCGTTTTTAGCGGCCCGCTGGTGGTTGGGAGTGAGGTCGGCGTGTCCGGCATATCGTTACCAGACGCTTCTTCAGGGAACGTGTCTTCGTGATTCATTAACGGCTCTCAAGTCGATCAAATAAGTAGGTCTGATGTGTGATCTTTAACGTCGCCAGAAGGCGGGAGTAAAAAGCACCAGTACCGTAAAAATTTCCAGGCGTCCTAGCAGCATGGCCATCACCAAGATCCATTTCGCGAGGCTAGGCAAGTCGCCATAGTTAGTGCTGGCTTCACCCAGTGCGGGGCCAAGATTGTTGAGCGCTGACCCAACCGTCGACCAAGCCGTCACTTGATCTACGCCGGTCGCCATTACTCCTACCAGCATTAAAAAGAACAGCAAGACGTATACGGAAAAGAAGCCCCATACGGCTTGGGCAATGCTGTCGGGAACGCTGACTTTGCCGACTTTCACCGCAATCACCGCGTTGGGATGAATCAGTCGCATGATTTCACGCATGCCCTGCTTAAGGATCAAAATAATCCGAATGACTTTCATGCCGCCCGCCGTCGAGCCGGAACAGCCGCCCACAAAGGCTGCGACAAAGAGTAAAAACGGCAGCGCGCCTGGCCACATCGAGAAGTCGGCGACGCTATAACCGGCGGTCGTGGCGACAGACACCACCTGGAAAATCCCGTGCCGTAAACCGCGCTCCGTTTCGTAGGCATTGGTCAGCCAGAGCGACAGCACCGTGATCACCGCCAGGGCGAGCAGGAAGAGCATTAAAAAGCGTGCTTCCGGATCATGAAAGTAGTGCAGCAGGCTTTTTTCACGCCAAGCGATAAAATGCAGGCTAAAGCTAAAGGCTGAAATCAGCATAAAGACGACACAGATCATTTCAATCGTTGCGCTATCAAAATAGCCGATACTAGCGTCATGAGTTGAAAAACCACCGTTGGCAACGGTGGAAAAGCTGTGGCTCAACGCATCAAACCAGCTCATGCCCGCCAGCATATACGCAATCATGCAGGCGATCGTCAGCGTGGCGTAGATGTACCACAGGGCTTTCGCCGTTTCGGTGATGCGGGGGGTGAGCTTGGAGTCTTTGAGCGGCCCCGGGATCTCGGTACGATAAAGCGCCATGCCGCCAATGCCAAGGGTGGGCAAAATAGCCACTGCCAATACCACAATCCCCATGCCGCCTAGCCACTGTAGCTGCTGACGATAATAAAGAATCGATTCGGGGAAAAAGTCGATGCCGGTAATTACCGTTGCCCCGGTGGTGGTTAAGCCGGAGAACGACTCAAACACCGCGTCGGTAATGCTTAACGAGCCTTCTCCAAATAGCATCAGTGGCAGCGAGCCAAACAGCGCCAGCACCGTCCAAAACATCACGGCGATAATAAAACCATCACGGATCCGCAGCTCTTTTTGAGAGCGCCGGTTGGGTAAATACAGCAATAGCCCGGTTGCGACTGAAATCGCAATGCCGATGATAAAGGCACTCCACACGCCGTCACGAAACCACAGTGACATCAGCGTGGGAGGCAGCATGGTAAGGCTGAAGAGCATCAGCAGCAGCCCCAAAATGCGCAAAATAACCCGCAGACTCATGGTTGTCGCATGCTCCTGTTATTCGTTCTGGGTGGCAGTGATGCTGGGGGTATCAAAAGAATGTTAAACCAACTTGGAACAGGCGCTCTACATCGCGGATACGCCGTTTATCGATCACGAACAGAATCACGTGGTCGCCGCTCTCTACCATGACATCGCCGTGGGCAATAATGACCTCTTTGCCACGTACAATTGCGCCGATGGTGGTGCCGTCGGGTAGGTCGATGTCACGAATGGCACGTCCGACTACTTTGGAAGACTGCTTGTCGCCATGGGCGATGGCTTCAATCGCCTCGGCCGCTCCGCGACGTAGCGAGTGCACGTTAACGATGTCGCCGCGCCGTACGTGGGTGAGCAGGCTGCCGATGGTGGCCTGCTGAGGGGAGATTGCAATATCGATTTCGCCGCCTTGGACCAAATCCACGTACGCCGCGTTGTTAATCAGCGTGAGCACTTTTTTCGCCCCTAGGCGCTTGGCGAGCAGCGATGACATGATATTGACCTCGTCATCGTTGGTCAGCGCGCAGAAGATATCGCACTCTTCAATGTTCTCTTCTTCCAGCAGTCTCTTGCTGGTGGCGCTGCCATGCAGTACGACGGTACGGTCCAGTCGTTCCGAGAGCGTGGTGCAGCGTTCCAGGTTGTGCTCGATAATCTTGACCTGGTGGCTGTGCTCTAAGTGCTCTGCCAGCCGCTCGCCGATATTACCGCCACCGGCGATGACGACGCGGCGAAAGTCGCGTTCGACTCGGCGCAGCTCGCTCATTACCGCACGAATGTCGCGACGGGCGGCCAGGAAAAACACTTCGTCGTCGGCTTCAATCACGGTATCGCCGCGCGGAATGATCGGCCGGTTACGTCGGTAAATAGCGGCTACGCGGGTGTCTACATTGGGCATGTGGTGGCGCAGAAAGGCGAGATCCTGACCCACCAACGGGCCGCCGTAAAAGGCCTTAACCGCCACCAGCTGAACCAACCCACCGGCAAACTCCAGTACCTGCAGCGCCCCTGGATGCTCAATCAAACGGCGTACGTGGTCGGTGACCACTTGCTCTGGGCTGATCAGTACATCAATGGGAATGGCTTCGTGGGCAAAAAGCCCTTTGCGGGTTAAGTACGCTGTGGCCCGCACTCGGGCAATTTTGGTGGGCGTACGAAACAGCGTGTGCGCTACCTGGCAAGCGATCATGTTGATCTCGTCGCTGTTCGTCACGGCGATCAACATATCGGCGTCTTCACAGCCCGCCTGGCGCAGCACTATAGGATAAGAACCCGGCCCCGTGATGGTGCGGATGTCGAGTTTGGTATGTAACTCGCGCAGTTTTTTGGCATCAGTGTCGACGACGGTGATGTCGTTTTCTTCGCGAGCGAGGTGTTCTGCTAAGGTGCCGCCGACCTGGCCGGCGCCAAGAATGATGATTTTCATTGCTGAGCATCGGTTCCGTTAAAAGCACCAGCGCGATGTCGAAAGACCGAGAGGCGGCCTTTTGACTCCTTCCTTCAAAACCCTGGCGTTTATGAACGAGTGCTTTGGGCCAGGGCGTCTATCATGCGCTGCAATAAAGACGGCGGCCAGTGTAAACTAGCCGCCGCTGAAAAGCAGGTGAGTATTACTCTAGCGTGAAGCCGACCTTAACCGTGACCTGCCAGTGCGCTACCTGGCCGTCTTCAATGTGGCCACGGGTATCAATCACTTCTAACCAGCGCATATGTTCAATCGTCTGCGATGCTTTGGCCAGAGCGTTTTGTACTGCTTCCTCGATGCCTTTCTCGGAAGACCCGGTTAGCTCTACATGCTTGTAGGTATGATGACTCATGATATCTCCTTCCTTGTCATAAATTCACTGCCCAGGCTAGGGCGATAACAACGTAGCCACGGCTAGGCAGTGCGCTTTTCTAGTCTGGCATAAAAAAAGCCATCGTGACTGCTCACGGCAGGAAACAATTGACGACCTGCGCCGCTGACAATGCCCCAGGCGACGTCGTTAGGCGTCGTAACGTGGGCATCTGGGGTGCGAGCAAGAAATGCCTCAATCTGTTCAGCGTTTTCTTCCGGCAGCACAGAACAGGTGGCGTACAGCAGCGTGCCGCCTTCGCGCAGCATGGGCCAAAGATTGTCTAGCAGCTGACGCTGAAGCTTGGCCAGCGGGCGGATATCGTCCTTACGGCGCAGTTTTTTGATATCTGGATGGCGTCGGATAACGCCAGTGCCCGAGCAAGGTGCATCGAGCAAAATGGCATCAAACGGTGTGCCGCTCCACCACTCGCCCTCGGTGGCATCGGCATGTTGCAGCACGGCTTCAACGCCTAAACGGCTTAGCGTATCTTCCACGCGCGCTAGGCGCTGGTTATCGCTATCAATGGCGGTCAGTTGAATATCAAACTGCTCAAGCAAATGGGCTGTTTTACCGCCGGGTGCACAGCAAGCATCCAACACGCGAGCGCCGGGACGTGGCGCAAGTGCGGGCCCCAGTAACGCCGCCGACAGCTGGGCCGCTTCATCTTGAACGCTAACGTGGCCGTCCTCAAAACCGGGCAGCACCGTGACATCGCAGGGCGTTTCCAGAGTGATAGCATCGGGGGCATGCAGGCATAGCTGCCCAGTCAGGCCTTGTTCGGTCAGTAGGGCTAAATAGGCTTCACGGTCATTGTGATGCTGATTCACCCTTAATGTCATCGGGCCTGCGTGGTTGTTGGCCTCAATGATGTCGCGCCACTGCTCAGGCCATGCCTGACGCAGCGCGTTGAGCAGCCAAGGCGGATGTTCTAGCGCGACGTTCTCATCCTGGTCTACCTGCGCCTGGAGCGCTTCGGACTCGCGCTGCAGGCGGCGTAAGCAGCCATTTAAAACGCGGGTGGCCCACTCTTTGTTGAGTAGGCGTGCAGCACCCGCTGTCTCACCGACGGCCGCATGGGCCGGGATGCGCATGTACAGCAGTTGATAAATACCGATCAGTAGCAGCGCTTGAACATCGCTGTCGCGCTTCTTAAACGGCTGCTTAAGCAGCACGCTGGCTAAGGCTTCCAAACGCGGTAAGCGGCGGCAGGTGCCAAAGCAAAGTTCTTTTAGCAGCCCGCGATCGCGAGCCACTACGCTGTGATCATCTAAGCCAGCCAGTGAGCCTTGGTCGCTGAGCACCGGGGCCAGCGCGCGCGCTGCAGCGGCGCGTACTTCTTGGCCACTACCGCCGCTTTGTGGGGAGCGCTTTTGGTTCATCGTGAGTTTCCTTCGCTGGACTGTGCTGCTGGTTTACCAAAACGAGTGCCGGTGGCAAGACGCGCGTGGCGCGCATTCAATAGGTCGCGTACGGCCATGGCTTTACCGCCGGGCAGCTGCGCGCTGCTCACGCATAGCACCTCGCGGCCTTCGACACCGCAGGCAATCCGCAGGTGATCATCGCCGTGGTCTAGCAGGGTGCCTGGGGCACGGGCGGCGTGATCGCCTTCTTCCACGCTCGCCATCAGCAGCCGAAGGCGCTCATCTCCCAGTGCGCACCAGGCCACTGGCCAGGGGTTGAACGCGCGGATTTTGCGGGCTAAGAACTGAGCCGGCTGAGCAAAATCGAGCTCCGCTTCGGCCTTGCTCAGTTTGGCGGCATAGGTGACGCCATCTGCAGGCTGTGGCGTGGCATGAATGCCATCGGTGATCAGGGAGTCCAGCACGTGAATCAGGGCGTTCGCGCCTTGAGTCGCGAGGCGGTCGTGTAAATCACCACCCGTGGTGTGCGACGTAATAGGCGTGCGCACTTCTGACAACATCGCGCCAGTATCCAGGCCAGCATCCATCTGCATGATGGTCACGCCGGAGGCGCTATCACCCGCTTCAATGGCCCGCTGAATGGGCGCTGCGCCGCGCCAACGGGGGAGCAGCGAAGCGTGCACATTGATGCAGCCTAATCGTGGTATATCCAGTACCGCTTGAGGAAGCAGCAGCCCATAGGCGACCACCACCATGATGTCTGCATTAAGCGCGGCCAGTTCGGTTTGAGGCTCGGGCTCTTTTAGGCTCTGAGGCTGATACACCGGCAGGTCGTGTTCCAACGCCAGCTGTTTCACCGGGCTGGGCGTGAGTTTGCGACCACGCCCGGCAGGGCGGTCGGGCTGCGTATAAACCGCCACCACGTCATGCTGGCTTTCCAGCAGCGTTGCAAGACTTGAAGCGGCGAATTCAGGCGTGCCGGCAAAAACAACGCGCAATCGTGACATAAAGAGGGGGTTACCTAGCTTATGTAAAGTATCAGTAGAAAACGTTAGGCGTCCTGCATTTGCTTATGGCGTTTCTGCATTTTTTTGAGGATGCGATCACGCTTAAGTGGCGACAGGTAGTCAACAAACAGCACGCCTTCAAGATGGTCATACTCGTGCTGAATGCAGTGTGCCAGCAGGCCTTCTGCCTCTAACTCGTAGGCATCGCCGTTGCGATCCAGCGCGTTGAGCTGCACTTTAAGATAGCGCGGCACTTCGGCGTAATATTCCGGGATCGACAGGCAGCCTTCCGACAGCGGCTCTTTCACGTCGCCTATCGGGGTGTAGCGCGGGTTGATGAGCACCAGCGGCTGGGAGTTATCGTCGCTGACATCCATGACAACGACACGGCGGTGGACATCGATCTGAGTGGCGGCTAGACCGATACCACGAGCGTCATACATGGTCTCCAGCATATCGTCGACAAGCGTACGTACCTCATCGTCGACGGTTTCCACCTCAGCGGCCTTGGTGCGCAGGCGCTCATCGGGGAATTCAAGAATAGGAAGTTTGGCCATGGCGTTACAATCACCGTTATGCTGAGTCTAAATTAAGTCAAACTAGGCTGTGAGCAGCGTCGTCCAGCCTAAGTACTTTATGATGGGCCACTATACCATGCTGTCAACGTTTCTGGGCATGCGCGCCCACTGCTTACAGCGTTTCATCATCTACATCATCATCGCACCGGGGAGAGCAGGATGGCGATAAAACAACACCTTTCTCGTCGCGCTTTTTGCGCGCTGTGGTTGAGCGCCGCGTTGCTAGTAGGCGTTGCTTGTGCCGCTGAGAACGGCCAGCGGGTAGTGACGCTTTCACCTCAGGTGCCTGTTTCGATAGACGTAGCGCAAGCCTTTTTACGACAGCATCGCGTGGTCAATAGCGCTGAAGATATCAACGAGCTGGCCTACGTTGTCGCCGGTGAGGATCGCCGCTTGATGAGTGGCGCGGGCGATAAGCTCTATGTGAGAGGCGACGTCCCACGCCACGCTCAAGTGGGAATTTACCGCCAGTCAGCGCCATATCAAACGCTGGATGGCGCGCCCTTAGGCATCGAGCTTATTAACGTCGGCACTGCTCGGCATGTGAGCGATGACGGCGACATTGTGCAGCTTGAAGTGCTTAGCTCCCATCAGGAAGTGCGGGTTAACGATCTTGTTTTACCGCTACCAGAGCCTGCGCTGGGCGCTGAGCTGATCCCGCGCGCGCCGTTAACGTCAGTTGAAGGGCACATCATTGCCGTGCCTGATGGCGTGCGCTTTATTGGGCACCTGCAAATCGTTACGCTGGATCTGGGCCGCCTTGATGGGCTGCAGCCAGGCCACGTGCTGCAGATTGAGCAGCAGGGTGAGCGGGTTAGCGATCCGCGCAGCGAGGAGATGATTCAGTTGCCCAGTACCGAGGCGGGCAGCGTTATGGTGTTTAAGCCCTTTGATCACGTCAGCTATGGGCTGGTGATGCAGGCATCGCGCGTGCTGGAAGTCGGTGATCACGTCTCTTCATCGGTTCGTTAATTAAGCGGGAAGCATCAACGTTGGTGAGTAAGGAGGCGGTATGAACACGCAGCAATGGCTGGTTATCAATGTGCTGCCTGGTATGGGCGCACTGCGGATTGCGCAGTTGGTTGCCCGTCAGCCTCAGTGGCCGGAAGGCTGGCTGGCAGCGCTGCCGAGCCGCGCAGCCAAAGAGCTGCGTGTGTGGCTTGAGCATCCTGCTCGTAGCCCGCTGCAAAAGGTGGTTGATGACACGCTGGCATGGCAGAAAAACATCCCTAATCGGCATGTGCTGCACCGCGACCACCCCGCGTGGCCGGCACTGTTGAATGAAGTCGCCGATCCGCCGGTGGTGCTGTGGGCCCAGGGCGATCTTGACGCACTGGAAGGGCCTAAGCTTGCCATCGTGGGAACCCGCCGTCCGACCGGCGAAGGCAGCCACAATGCACAAACGTTTGCCCGTGACTTAGTGCGTCGTGGCTGGTGTGTGGTCAGCGGTATGGCGCTCGGCGTGGACGCAGTTGCTCAGCGTGCGGCACTGAAAGCGGGTGGCAGCACAATCGCCGTACTGGGCTGCGGCGTTGACGTGATTTATCCTGCCTCACATCGTGATTTGCACGAACAGCTCAGCCAAGTGCCTGGCGGGCTGCTGCTGTCGGAACACCCGCCTGGCACGATGGCGCGGCCTGCGTTCTTTCCTCGCCGCAATAGAATCGTCACCGGCCTTGCCCTCGGCACGTTGGTGGTCGAGGCAACCGAGAAAAGCGGCTCGCTGGTCAGTGCACGGCTCACGTTAGAGCAGAATCGTGAATTATTCGTGCTACCCGGTTCACTGCATAACGTGCAGGCAAGTGGTTGCCTGGCGCTATTGCGTCAGGGAAGTGCCTCGTTGGCCTGTAGCGTTGACGATATCATCGCTGATCTTGGCCACTGGGCGGGGGCGTTTATCCCCGAGACCGATGCCATTCAGCCTAGCTTGGGGGCGTTGGAAGGTAACCCGGCTAGCGCAGAGCCGCTACCGGATACGCTACTAGAGGCGCTGTCGGCTACGCCAACGCCTATTGATTTACTGGTGCACGCAACCGGTGTGACGGTCAGCGACTGCCAGCAAAGGTTGCTGATGCTGGAGCTAGACGGCTGGGTAGCCCAGCAAGCGGGAGGCTGGGTGCGGCTGCCGCGCCCATGATAGGATAAAACCATTAAAGACACGTTAGTTCTGACGGTGAGGAGAGACCATGAGCCTGGCGACCGACCTAACCCCTGCGATTAGCGCGCTGCGTGCAGGGGGTGTGGTTGCATGCCCCACGGAATCGGTCTGGGGGCTTAGCTGCGACCCTGAAAATGACGAAGCCTTGGCGCATCTTATGCGCATGAAAGAGCGCGACCCTGCAAAAGGCCTCATCCTTGTTGCCGCCAGTATCCAACAGTTTCAACCTTGGTTAAGCCAGCTGCCGCTTACCATGCACGCGCCATTGGCCGCTAGCTGGCCTGGTCCTAATACTTGGTTAGTGCCTGACAACGGTCGTAGCCATGGGCTCGTGCGTGGCGCCCATGCGCGTGTAGCGCTCCGCGTGACCGACCATCCGGTGATGAAAGCACTGTGCGAAGCCTTTGGTGGTCCACTGGTGTCAACGTCGGCCAACCGTTCGGGAGAGCCGCCTGCGATGAGCGCTGCCGAGATCACGGCGATTTTCGGCGATGAGGTCGCCTATGTGGTGGAAGGCACTCTCGGTGGCAATGCCAAGCCCAGTACCATTAGAGACTTAGCCACCGGTAAAATCATGCGTGCTTAACCGGCTCTCCAACTACTTATTATTCTCCAATCACCATTCACTACCCAGGAGTTACCGTGGCCCACGAGCATCTTGATGACGTTAAACGCTACCTTCTGGATTTGCAGGATCGGCTCTGCGCAGGGTTAGCTCAAGCCGATGGCGAGGGTCAGTTCAAAGAAGATAGCTGGAATCGTGAAGAGGGCGGCGGTGGCCGTTCCCGGGTGTTAACGAACGGTGACGTGTTTGAAAAGGGCGGCGTCAATTTCTCGCATGTTTACGGTGCCCAGCTTCCGCCGTCGGCCACCGCCGCGCGGCCTGAGCTTGCCGGGCGCAGCTTTCATGCGCTGGGCGTTTCCTGGGTGCTGCACCCTGAAAACCCACATGTGCCTACTAGCCATGGCAACGTGCGCTTTTTTATCGCTGAGAAAGCCGGAGAGCCGCCGGTCTGGTGGTTTGGCGGCGGCTTCGATCTGACGCCCTTCTACCCAGTGGTGGAAGACGTACAGCATTGGCATCGCGTCGCCAAAGCGGCCTGCGAGCCGTTCGGAGACGATGTTTATCCGCGCTACAAAGCATGGTGCGATGAGTACTTCTACTTGAAGCATCGTGATGAAACGCGCGGCGTGGGCGGGCTGTTTTTCGACGACCTAAACGAAGGCGATTTTGCAGAATGCTTTGCTATTCAGCGAGCAGTGGGTGACAGCTTCCTAGCCGCTTATTTGCCTATTGTGGAGCGTCGTAAGCAGGATGCTTGGGGCGAGCGCGAGCGTGATTTTCAGCTTTATCGGCGCGGTCGCTACGTAGAATTTAACTTAGTGTGGGACCGCGGCACGCTGTTTGGCCTGCAAAGCGGTGGGCGTACAGAATCTATTTTGATGTCATTGCCGCCGCTCGCGCGCTGGGAGTATGCCTTTACGCCCGAGCCGGGCAGCGCTGAAGCTGATCTGCAAAACTTCTTACACCCCCGGGACTGGCTCAGCGAAGTCGCCGAGGGCGTGCCTCATCAAAACTCTATTGAAGCGCCTTTATGACCGATTACTACTGCGTGTTTGGAAATCCCGTCAAACACTCCCGGTCGCCACTGATTCACGCCGAGTTTGCTCATCAAACGCAGCAAACGATTGAGTACACTGCCCAAGAGGCGCCAATTGATGGCTTTGCGGGCGCCTGGCAAGCATTTATTGAGGCGGGAGGGCGCGGTGCCAACGTCACCGTGCCATTCAAAGGTGATGCTTTTGCATTATGCGATACGCTGAGCCATCGAGCCGCCCGAGCCGGAGCGGTGAATACGCTAATGGTGGGAGGCAATGGGCGCACCTACGGCGACACCACCGATGGCATCGGGCTAGTACGTGATCTGGCCTATCATCGGGTGGCGTTAGCCGGAAAGCGGATTTTGGTCGTGGGGGCCGGCGGAGCAGTGCGCGGCATACTGGAACCACTGCTTGCCGAACAGCCCAGTGGAGTCGTTGTGGTTAACCGCACCGCCGCCAAGGCCGAACAGTTGGCCCGCGATTTTGCTGATCTGGGATCTATCACGGGCGGTAGTTTTGACACGGTTAACGGGACGTTTGATGTGGTGATTAACGGCACCAGCGCTAGTCTTTCAGGTGACTTGCCGCCGCTACCTGATGCACTGTTTAATACCCATGCCTGGGCCTACGACATGATGTACGGAGCAGAACCGACGGTATTTTTGCAATGGGCCGGGCCACGTGGCGCTAAACTGCTAGACGGCTTAGGCATGCTGGTCGAGCAGGCCGCGGAGTCATTTTTCCTGTGGCGCAACGTGCGCCCTGATACGACATCCGTGCGTGAAATGCTGCGCCAATCGCTTAGTTCTGAGTAAAAAGCGGGGCCGGATTCATCATCCGGCCCCGCTTTTTTTTAAACGCAAGCTATCAAGGGCGCGAGCAGTTGGACTTACGGCCATTGCTGCGGGCTTGCTCATAGGTAGCCAGAGCCTGATCCATATTGGCTTGTAGGCCTTCAATCCGATTACCTTGGCCGGGGTGAGTCGACATCCACTCAGGGGGCGCGCCGCCGCCGGTGGCGGCCTGCATGTTTTCCCATAGCGTCACGCTTTGGCGTGGGTCAAAGCCTGCTTGCGCCATCAGGTCCAAGCCAATCACGTCGGCTTCACTTTCATGCGCCCGAGAGAATGGCAGCACGATACCGTACTGGGCACCCATGCCCAGCACGCCCATCAGCTGTTGGCCGCCGGCGGACTGCATGCCTGACGCACTGGAAATAGCCGATAAGCCTAGCGATGTGGCGTTTTGAGTGGAGGCGCGCTCATTAGCGTGGCTTGCCAGCACGTGGCCGACTTCATGCCCAATGACCGATGCCAGCTGATCCTGGCTAGTGGCAACGTCCAGCATGCCGGTGTTCACGCCGATATAGCCGCCGGGCAATGCAAAGGCGTTGGGCTGTTCGGATTTAAATACGCGGGTTTGCCAGTCTAACTGCTGCTGCTCGGCGGGCAGTGCGGCGATAACAGCATCGGCAATACACTGCACATAGCGTTGGCTAGTTTGGTTGGCAGCGGGAAGCTCTTGCTGGTACTGAGCAAACGCCTGACTGCCCATTTCATTAAGTTCGCTGTCAGACATCAATAGCAGCTGCGAACGTCCTGTCGGCGAGGTGGTACAAGCAGCGATAGACACACATAAAGCGGTCATAGTAAAAGGGCGAAGCCAGCGCATAAGACGTTTTCCTTTTAGACGAATGAGTTTTTTGTTCATAAGATAGCCGCTGAAAGCAGTCAATCAATCCTTACTATCATAACCTACCTAAAGGGTAAGTATTGACGCTGAACGGCAGCGCCGTTTAAGGCGCTTGACTGAAATAGCTTATCCTTGCGGTATTAGCTGACCATCAGCGCCCACGTTCAGACGAATGGTCGGAGTCAATAACCCTGCGGGAAGCCGCATACCTAGCCCGCGTAGATCCCCTGGCGTAATCGCCAGCTGGCTGCCGGGTGGCAGCTCGCCTTGAGTGGCTAATTGGCTGGCAAGCTCAAGCATGGGGGCCATGCGCTGAGTGTCGGTGGCCAGCACGTCAAAGGCAACCGGGAGGCGTAAGTTAGCATCGTCGCCGGAAGTCAGCGTAACGTCTTGCTTATATTGGCCCTGAACAGGGTCAACGCCGGGCATATCCAGCGTCCAGCGAAAGCCTGACATCTCGACCGGTGGCATGCCCGCGGGCAAACCCAGGCCCATTGCAACGGTGGCTTGTATGGGTAGGCTTCCCGCACCAAGACTAGAGGCGATCAGGCTGGTTAGGTCACTGGTATCTAGCCCTGCTTTGATGTTGTAAGGGCCAATGCGCACATCTTCAATGCCCAGCGAATTTATCGCCAAACGAAACGCAAATAGCCCTGTTTGGGGTAGGGCAAGACAGCCGGCCAGCAGGCTGGCAAGGCCCAACAAGATTAGCCAGCGACAGCGCAGAGCAGCATTGAACATAACATTCCTCGTAAGGCTAGTAAGGCAAAACGCCCGCTTGACGATGCAAGCGGGCGAATGTGAATCACAAGGTAAAACGTTAACGCATTAGCGCCGGCTCTTGCGCGCCTCTTTGGTGCGATTAAGCTCGCGTTTCTTGGCCTTCTCTTTGTCACTGGCCCCCGCCATGTGGTCGAACGGGTTGCTGCCCGAACGAAACTCAAAGCGAATCGGCGTTCCGCGAACCTTCAGCACTTTACGGAAAGTGTTGGTGAGGTAGCGGCGATAGGCCTCTGGCACGGACTCAGTTTGATTGCCATGTACCACGATAATCGGCGGATTACTGCCGCCCTGGTGCGCCATGCGAAGCTTAATCCGTCGCCCCTGTACCATCGGGGGTGGGTTTTGGCTTACCGCATCCTGCAGCAGGGTAGTTAGGCGATTGGTCGACCAGTGGGCATTCGCCGCGTCAAAGGCACGGTCAATCGAGGGGTAAAGATCACCCACCGCAGTGCCGTGCAGAGCGGAGATAAAGTGCAGCTCTGCGTAGTCAGCAAAACCTAGGCGTCGCTTGATCTCAACGCGCATTTTCTCCTTGGCTTCGCTCTCTAGACCATCCCACTTATTCACCGCCAGTACCAGCGCGCGCCCGGTGGTCAATACATAGTCGAGTAGGTGCAGGTCCTGCTCAACCAAGCCGCTGGAACCGTCCAACACCATGATCACTACATGCGATTCTTTGATCGCATCCAGGGTTTTGATGATAGAGAATTTTTCGGTGATTTCGCGGACGTTCTTGCGCCGCCGAATGCCCGCCGTGTCAATCAATACATAGGGCTTGCCGCGGCGTTCAAAAGGAATTTCGATAGAGTCGCGGGTGGTGCCGGCCTCATCAAAGACCACTACCCGGTCTTCACCGAGCAGACGATTGACGAGGGTTGATTTGCCGACGTTAGGTCGGCCAATCACGCCAATGCGAACGCCCTTGCTGCCGGTGTCAGCAGGAATGCTGGCATCGCGCTCGGGAAACGGCTCAAGCACCACGTCGATTAACGTAGAAACATTGCGCCCGTGTGCGGCGGCAATCGGCCATGGGTCGCCAAGCCCTAACGACCAGAAATCGCCCATGGCCGAGTGTTCTTCTAGGCCGTCGGTTTTATTCACTACCAGCCAGGTTTTTTTCTGATTAACCCGCAGGTGATTAGCAATCGCTTGGTCTGCGGGCATGAGGCCGGCGCGCGCGTCGACCATAAACAGCACAATATCTGCTTCATCAATAGCAGCGAGTGACTGCTCCGCCATCGCGGCGTCGATTCCCTCTTCGTCACCGCTGATGCCGCCGGTATCAATCACTGTATAGACTTTATCGCCCAGCATGCCGTTGCCATATTTGCGATCGCGGGTGAGGCCCGGAAAATCGGCCACGAGTGCATCACGCGAACGCGTTAGGCGGTTAAACAACGTCGATTTGCCCACATTGGGGCGACCGACTAAAGCAATGACGGGTGTCATGGAGTGACTTCCAGGGTTTCCAGGCGACCATTGTTGGCCTGGACATGAATGGTGCTGCCTTCAGTGACGGGGCGCACGCTAATGCCTGATTTGTGCACGCGCGTACGTCCGACAATGTCGCCTTCGCGTGCATCGATCAAGTGAAGGTAGCCTTCAAAATCACCGACCACAATGCGGCCGCCGGCAAACGCAGGTGCGGTTAGCCAGCGATCTTCTAAATCTTCGTTGCGCCAAACTTCTTGGCCATTGTCTGCATCTAGCGCCACAACGTTGCTGTCATCGGTGACGATATACAGCAAGTTACCGACCAGCAGCGGCGTATGGCGGCTGGAAAGGTTTGCTTCCCAAAGCAGGTCGCCTTGGGTGGCTTCCAGTGCGACGACTCGGCCGTTATAGCTGGTGACAAACAGGCGGCCATCGGGAGTGATAATCGGCTGGCCGGAAAGATCCACCAGGCGCTCTACTTCGCTACGCCCACGCGGAGTGGCAACCTGCATATCCCAAAGTGGCTGGCCGTTGCGATTATCAAGCGTCGCTAAGCGGCCATTCGCTAAACCGATAAAGCTGACAGGATCAATCACCATCGGCGTCCCGGTGCCGCGCAGCGTTAGCGACGGCTGTGAGCTAGTGTATGCCCAGCGCTCTTCGCCCGTGGCGCGGTCCAGCGCGGTAATTTGACCATCAACGCTTTGTACGATCAGCAGCTGCTGGTTAGCCTGTGGCGCAGCCAGCACTTCACTGGATACCCGAGCACGCCAGCTTTCGCTGCCATCGCGCTGATCCAGCGCGATCACTTCGCCGTTACCGGCTAAATAAACCTGTCCAGCAATCGCCGTTAGTGCGCTGGAAATAGGCGTTTCAAGATCTATTTTCCACTCAACGTCGCCGTTGTCCGCATTCATTGCCATCACAACACCGTTGGCATCAGCGGCAAAGACGCTGTCGCCTTCACGATCAGGCGCAATAGGGTAGCGTGCATGGCCTAAACCATCGCCAATGTTGCGCCGCCATTGGGTGTCTAGCGACGCGGTTTCGTTGAAACTGCGCAGTTCTTTCGGCGTATAGGCAGGCTCGCCTTTACTGGCACAACCAACTAACAGCGCCAGCGTCAGCGCGCCTAAACCAGCTCGCATCATGTGTTTGGTAATCATTGTGTCGCCTCCTCAGCGCCGAGATCGTCAAGCTTGAACTGCACGCCGTAAAGCGGCTGGTCTTGCGTTTGGGCAAGCTCCATGGCGTTTTCCCATGCATCGCGAGCAGCATCAGTGTCGCCTTTGGCAACAAACGCATCGCCGCGCACGTTTGCCCGCTGAGCTGCCAGCGCATCGCTAATCGGCTTTTCTAACAGCGCTAGCGCTTCATCGGGGTTGCCGTCGGCAAGCTCTACTCGCGCTAAGCGCAGCCAAGCAAGACTCTGCACGTAGCGGCGCGAGGAGTCATTGGCAACGCTTTCCAAGGAGGCTTTAGCGCCCTCCAGGTCATCTTGCTGCACGGCTAAACGCGCATCGAGCAACAGGGCAAGTTCGGCATACAGCGTATTGCCATGCTCTTCATTCAGCTCATTGACCATCTCACGTACGCTGGCCACGTCATCATCGGCAAGCTCATTGTTCGTGGTCATGTTGACGATCTGCTGGTAGCGCATGGAGGCGGCTTCTGACTGGCCCTGTTGATAATTTTGCCAAGCATGCCAACCGAATACGCCCGCTCCCGCGAGGACCGCGCCTGCTACCAAGGAGATTCCATTTTCTTTCCACCAGCGCTTGACTGCGTCTAGCTGCTCTTCGTCGCTTCTCAGCTCCGCCACGGGCGGCCTCCTATTTTAGTGGGTATGCACGAACAGGCACTCTGTGCCTGCTGGGCGTTAAGCATTAATGACTAACAGTTCGCGTAGCGTATCGCCTAGCATTGCAATAGACGCTCGCTGCTGTTCGCGATCATCGCGTAGGAATTTTAGCGTCGCCGACTGCTCAGCAATTTCATCTTCGCCGAGCAGTATGGCCATGGTGGCGTTGCTTTTATCGGCTTTCTTCATACGGCTTTTAAAGCTACCGCCGCCGCAGTGAAGCTGCAGGCGGAGTGTGGGAAGCTCACTACGAAGCTGCTCGGCCAGGGTGATTGCCGCCAGAGTGGCGTTATCATCCATTGGCAGTAAGAAGACGTCACAGCCGCCCAGCGCATCGTCGGGAATTAACTGCAGGGTTTCAAGCAGCAGAATTAGCCGCTCAATGCCCATGGCAAAGCCTACCGCGGGGGTTGGTTTGCCGCCTAGCTGTTCGACGAGGCCGTCGTAGCGTCCACCCGCACACACGGTGCCCTGGCTGCCCAGCGCTGTGGTAGTCCACTCAAATACGGTGCGGCAGTAGTAATCAAGCCCGCGCACAAGGCGTGGATTGATGACGTAGGGAATACCCGCCGCCTCAAGTATCTTCGTGAGCTGCTCAAAGTGTTCGCGTGATTCAGTATCCAGGTGATCCATCAACTGCGGTGCCGTATTCAGCATGTCAGCCATCGCCGGATTTTTAGAATCCAGAATACGCAGCGGGTTGCTGGTCAAGCGGCGCAGAGAGTCTTCATCCAGCACGTCGCGGTGCTGCTCAAAATAGGCAACCAGCGTGTCTCGATAGGCCGCGCGCGCCTCAGATGAACCCAGCGAGTTGAGCTCTAAGGTGACGTGTTCCATCAGGCCCAGCTCTTGCCATAGGCGGGCCGAGAGGAGAATCACTTCGGCATCTATATCGGGGCCGTCAAAGCCAAAGGTTTCGACACCAATTTGATGAAACTGACGATAGCGGCCTTTTTGCGGGCGCTCGTAGCGAAACATGGGTCCCTGGTACCACAGCCGCTGGGTTTGGTTATATAGCAGGCCATGTTCCATCGCCGCGCGCACGCAGCTGGCGGTGCCTTCCGGGCGCAGGGTCAAGCTCTCGCTGTTGCGATCGTCGAAGGTGTACATCTCTTTTTCAACGATGTCGGTCACTTCACCGATAGAGCGCGCAAACAGCGCCGTTTGCTCAACAATAGGCGTGCGAATTTCATTGAAACCGTAACGCAGCATGAGCTGGCGCACTTTGGTTTCAAAAAATTGCCAGCGCGGGCTATCGCTGGGTAACAGATCGTTCATGCCACGAATGGCTTGAATCTTTTTAACGCCAGTCTTGCTCAATGAAAACTCCTTAGTCTGCCTTTAGGCGCCGCGCGTTCACAGTCTTGGTGTGAAACTCATTCGGGCGAGCTTGGCAGTACACCCTCAGCGCTTAAGTGCTGCGGGCAATCATGTCATCTTGCTGCTGCTGTTTTTCGCGTACTTTGTCACGAATCAGTCGCTCTAAGTCATCTACCAGATGGTCATTGCGTAGCTTGCTGGCCGGTTTTCCATCGATATAAACCAAGTTGGCGGGGCTGCCGCCGGTAAGGCCGATATCGGTCTCTTTGGCTTCGCCTGGGCCATTTACCACACAGCCAATCACCGATACATTGAGCGGCGTCATGACGTCTTCCAGCCGCTCTTCCAGCTGGTTCATGGTGTCGATAACGTCAAAGTTCTGTCGCGAACAGCTGGGGCAAGCAATAAAATTGATGCCTTTAGCGCGCAGCTTGAGGCTTCTGAGCATGTCAAAGCCGACCTTGATCTCTTCTACCGGGTCGGCCGCCAGCGAGACGCGGATGGTGTCGCCAATGCCATCCATTAACAGCATACCTAGGCCAATCGATGATTTGACGGTGCCTGAGCGCAGCCCACCCGCTTCAGTAATACCCAGATGCAGCGGCTGCTCAATGCGTGCAGCAAGGTCGCGATAGGCGGCTACCGCCATAAACACATCCGAGGCTTTTACGCTGACTTTAAATTCTTGAAAATCGAGACGATCGAGATGGTCGATATGTCGCATGGCAGATTCAACCAGCGCAGCCGGTGTCGGCTCGCCGTACTTTTTCTGCAGGTCTTTTTCCAAAGAACCGGCGTTAACGCCAATGCGAATGGGAATGCCGTTATCCCGAGCCGCGCTAACCACTGCGCGCACGCGGTCCTCTCTACCAATGTTGCCGGGGTTGATGCGCAGGCAGTCCACGCCAAGCTCTGCAACGCGCAGGGCGATTTTGTAATCAAAGTGAATGTCGGCGACAAGCGGTAAGTTGACGAGTTTTTTGATTTTACCAAAGGTTTCCGCAGCGTCCATGTCAGGCACCGAGACACGCACAATATCCGCACCGGCTTTTTCCAGTTGCTGGATTTGTGCCACAGTGGCGGCGACATCAAGCGTGTTTGTGTTGGTCATGCTCTGTACAGAAATCGGAGCATCACCGCCAACCGCTACGTTACCCACGTGAATCTGGCGGGAAAAACGGCGTTTAATCGGAGAAGGGGCGTGCATAGGGCGGGTCACTCTCCCAGGGTAAATCGGGCTACGTTATTGGCACCGGCTTGGGCGGGAAGATCAACTTCCTCACCCTGGTAGCGCAGTTCAACGCCAGTGGCATTGCCCACTGTTAAACGAAACGGCGGCTGGCCTTCGACACTGGTGGACGTGCCGGGCGTTTGCAGGCCAACAAAAATGCGCTGATTGGTGGCGTCAAAAATTTCGGTCCACGACTGTTCGTTGAACGTTAGCTCAAGAACGTTGGCGTTCGTTGTCACTTCTGCGTCGGCGGTGTCCTGAGAATCGCTTTCTACCGCTGCGGTTTCTGCCGGCGGCGCGTCGTCGCTACTGACCAGCGTCGGCGGGTCGAGAACAGCGACGGCATCGGCGCCGCCTGCTTGCTCCTGGGAAACCGGCGCTGCGTTTTCATCAGCGCTGGTAATGCTGGGCTCGACGGCGGCACTGTCTGCTTCCGGCGGCTCTGCTGGCGCATTCTGCGTCTCTTCTGTAGACGAGGAGCCAAGGCCGGGCGGTTCATTGCCACCACGGCTTTGCCACCACATCACCGTTACCGCAATTAGCCCAACAATGACCAGCAGAGTAACGAGTTTGAACAGCCAGGCGCCAATGCGGGAAGGCGGCCGGGTAGTCGATACCGGGATGACCTTACGCTCAGCATCGATACTGCCATGGCGGGCCTGATAAGCCTCGAGCACGAGGCGGTCATCCATGCCGAGATATTTTGCGTAGGCGCGCAGGTAGCCGCGGCGATAGGCCGCGACGGGAATTTCTTGGTAGTCATCTTGCTCTAGCCCGTTGACCACGGCCGGGCGCAGGTTCAGCGCTCGGGCGGCATCGGCGAGCGGCACGCCAAGCTGTTCTCGCTGGCGAGAGAGAAGCTCACCAGGAGAAACGGTGTTGGTGCTATTAATGACGCTTTCTTGTGACTGTGTATCGCTCATGGCTGAGCATCCTTCATTAAATAAGCGGTGGTCAGGGCGTCAATCAATCAGTCGGTGCCAAGCTGGCGCTGGTAGTCGGCGGCGATGCTATGGTCACCGCGGGCATGGGCGATATCAACTGCCATCTCTAGCGCTGCTTGGTCGGGCTCAGCGAGCTGTAAATAAGATTGCAGCGGTGACCAGGCCTGAGCGTAATTGCCCTGCGAATATTCGAGTTCAGCTAACATTAAATAGCCGCGCGCATTGCGCGGATCAATACTTTGCGCACGCTGCAACCTGGCGCGCGCGTCATCAAATTCTTCCAGCGCCACATAACACTGCCCGAGGTTGGTAAATAACTGGGACCGGTTGGCGTACTGGGCATCCTGGGATGCAGTCTCTAGCTGTTCACAGGCGGGGTCAAACTGGCCCTGGCCGTACAAAAACGCCGCATAGTTGTTACGGGCGCGCGTAAAATCAGGTTCAGCGTTAACCGCTTGTTGAAAATAGTCGTTGGCCAGTGCATTTTCGCCCTGGCGCTGGTAAACCAATGCTAGCGCTTGCAACGCTTCTGCATGGTGAGGGGCAATATCGAGCGCCCGGTCCAGTGCATTAAGCGCGCGGGGAAGATTGTCGCGCTCCAGATAAGCGACGCCAAGCTGCGTATAGGCATCGGCCGCTGCTGGGTTGGCTTGGGGTGAAGCCGTGTTGGATGAAGCACAGCCAGCAAGCCACAGGCTGCCGATAAGCACGGTCAGCAGGTGCACCCGAATTGGGTGTTGGCGCTTGCGGTGAGCGATCATATCAATCCTCTCGTGGTGAACGTCCAACGACTAATAACAGTGCAAATAAAGCATAGCGCCGTGACAATAAAAACCGTGACCATCAAAGCGCCGCGCTAGGCGGAAGTCAAGCCAAGCCCTGTTTTGTAACCGTTGCGTTAGTCGGCATCAAGCTGTACCGACTGGATATGGCGCGCACTGCGTTTAGTACGGTCTTTCACGAGCCCAACTAACTGGCCGCAGGCGGCATCAATATCTTCACCGCGAGTTGTTCTCACCGTTGCATTGTAGCCTTCATCGTAAAGCCACTGCTGGAAGCGCATGACCTGGTTGCGCGACGGTTTTTCGTACCCGGAATTAGGGAACGGATTAAACGGAATCAGGTTAATCTTACACGGCAGCTCTTTAAGTAAAGCGGCGAGCTGCTCTGCGTGCTCCTGCTGATCATTGATGTCTTTGATCAGCGTGTACTCAATGGTGATCTGCCGATTGTCTGGTCCTTTGGACAGGTAGCGATGGCAGGCATCCAGCAACGCGCGAATGTTATATTTGCGATTGATGGGTACCAGCGTATTGCGCAGCTCGTCCGTTGAGGCGTGCAGCGAAATGGCCAGACTAACGTCTATTTCATCGCCGAGCTTGTCGATCATCGGCACAACGCCGGAGGTCGACAGTGTCACGCGGCGCTTTGACAGGCCATAGCCGTTATCGTCAAGCATCAGCTTCATGGCCGGCACAACGTTATCAAAGTTGAGCAACGGCTCGCCCATGCCCATCATGACAACGTTGGTTACCGGGCGGTTGGCCGTATCACGGCGCGGGCCAACGCTACGCTGAGCGACCCACACCTGGCCAATGATTTCAGCTGCGGTTAAGTTGCGCTGAAACCCTTGCTTGCCGGTGGAACAGAAGCTGCAGTCCAGCGAGCAGCCGACCTGAGAAGAGACGCAGAGCGTGCGGCGCTTGCCGTTCTCAGCCGGAATCAATACCGTTTCTACGTAGCTGCCATCTTCTACTTCCAGTACCCATTTGCGGGTGCCGTCGCTGGAAGTGCCTTCATAGACTACCCCAGGGCCACGAATTTCTGCTACCCGCGCCAGTTTTTCACGCAGCGGTTTGGAGAGATTCGTCATGGCAGCAAAATCATCGCTACCCTCTTGGTGAATCCACTTCATTAGCTGCGCAGCACGGAATTTCTTTTCGCCAATCGACAAAAAGAACGTTTCCATCTGCTCGCGGGACATGCCGAGCAGGTTGTGGCGTTCAGGTGACGCTTTGGCAGCAGGTGTGCTGGCGGCATCAGAACGAGGAGCGGGCGTATGTTGGGCTACAGTGGTGGTCATGGCGATCAGCGTTAAAGAGAAGGGCGGAGGCGTAGCCTCCGCAAAATGGCCGGCAACGAAAGTCGATACGGCGGCGCCATCAGTTAGGCCCATCAGTCAGGCCTATCAGTCAGACTTAGCGCGGGCAAATTTCGTCGTTGCCGAAGAAGTAGCTAATTTCGCGCTTAGCACTTTCTGCAGAATCAGAACCATGGACAGCGTTGGCGTCGATTGTTTCCGCAAAATCGGCGCGAATTGTGCCAGCAGCGGCATCTTTCGGGTTAGTGGCGCCCATCAAGTCGCGATTTTTAGCAATGGCGCCTTCACCTTCAAGTACTTGAACCACAACCGGGCCAGAGGTCATGAAGCCAACGAGGTCTTTAAAGAAAGGACGCTCTTTGTGCTCGGCGTAAAATCCGCCAGCTTTCTCTTCAGAAAGGTGTACCATTTTGGCCGCTACTACGTTCAGGCCAGCTTTTTCAAAGCGAGCGATGATCTCACCAATAGCATTTTTGGCAACGGCGTCAGGCTTGATAATAGAAAGAGTGCGTTCAGTAGCCATGCGAATGGTCTCCTTGAGTTCTTGAAAAAGAATTAAGCAAAAATTGCCGCCTCAGAAACCCAGGGCGGCCAAGACAAAATGATTTGGCTAATATTGTTCAGCAGCAAGCGCGTTTAAAAGCGCACGGGAAAGCCCCTGCTGCCTGAACTCAGATATCCAGGGGCGCGATTATAGCGCTTAAGCCGGGGGATGAATACCGGTGATGAAACCTCGCCGCACATAGCTTAAACGGTAAAGCTCTCGCCGCAGCCGCATTCATCTTTTACGTTAGGGTTATTAAACCGGAAGAAGCGGTTGAGTCCTTCGCTAACGTAATCCACTTCACTGCCGTTGAGCATTTCTACAGCATCGGGTGCGACGTACACGCTGGCGCCGTGGGCTTCAAAATGCACTTCTTCCTCACTGATTGTATCGGCAAAGTCGAGCACGTAGCTAAAGCCTGAGCAGCCGCTAGGTTTGACCGAAACCCGCAGGCCCAGGCCTTGGCCGCGCTCGTCAAGCACATGGCGGATCTGCTGTGCGGCAGCCGGGGTGATGTTAAGTGTTGCCATGGGGCGTCCTCCTTAAAAAGTGTCAGCCGCTTAACGTGGCGGTGCACGTAAACTGCTCACCGCGTGGCGAATGAGCGTTAGCGCATGATCAATGTCAGCTTCGGTGGTGAAGCGGCCAAAGCTAAAGCGCAGCGATGAAAGCGCAAGCGAGCGCGGCGTGCCGATGCCAAGCAATACGTAGGAAGGATCGACGCTGGCCGAGTTGCATGCTGAGCCGGTGGATACAGCGACGTCACGCAGCGCCATCAGCAGCGATTCACCGTCGACCCCTTCAAACGCCAAGTTGAGAATGTTAGGCACAGCTTTATCGAGCGGCGTATTGGCAAAAATACCCTCGACATCTTTCAGTCCGTCTAAAAAGCGCTGCTGCAAACGGCCAATATGCGCGTTGTCGTCATCGAACTGTTGCTGCATCAAGGCAAGCGCTTCACCCATTCCCGCAATTTGATGGGTCGGCAGCGTTCCGGAGCGCATGCCGCGCTCGTGGCCGCCGCCGTGAATGAGCGCCTCAATGCGAATGTCCGGATGGCGCTTAACATAGAGCGCCCCTACGCCTTTCGGGCCGTAGGTTTTGTGCCCAGAAAGCGACATCAAATCAATTTGCTGAGCCACCACGTCGAGCGAGATGCGCCCCGTTGCTTGCGCCGCATCGGTATGGAACGCGGCGCCGAATTCATGGGCGACGCCCGCCAGCGCGGCGATATCATTAATGCTGCCCAGCTCGTTATTTACGGCCATTAACGAGACCAGCGTGGTGTCGTCACGCATGGCCGCGCGCAGCTGCTCAGGCTGAATGCAGCCATCGCGCCCTGGCGTGAGCCATGTTACCTCAAAGCCTTCTTTTTCAAGCGCGGCGGCGGTATCAACCACCGCCTTGTGCTCGATAGTAGAGGTCACTAGGTGCATGCCGCGCTCGCGATTAGCGCGCATAAAGCCAGTCAGCGCTAAATTGTTCGCTTCCGTGGCACCGCTGGTCCAAACAATCTCTCTAGGATCGGCACCAATGGCATCGGCTACCTGGCGACGCGCCTGCTCGACCACCTGCTCCGCCTGCCAGCCGAGCATATGGCTGCGCGATGCAGGGTTGGCAAACAGCTGGTCAACCGTTAGGTAGCGCTGCATGACCTCTACCACGCGCACGTCAACCGGCGCGGTGGAGGCATAATCTAAGTAGATTGGCAGCGTAGGCGTGGTCATGGTTAAGGTACCGGCGGTTTATTAATAATAACGACACAATAAGCGTTAATGCGCGGCTGGCGCTAAGGCGATGAGACCAGAATGCCGGCGTCAGCGCGCTGATCCTGTCGCGCTGCTATCTTTATGACATCAGGGCGGAGCATCAGTTGTGCCAGGGTCATTTCATCAAGAAAGTGACGAATCTGAATAGACAGCTCGCACCATAAATGATGGGTCAGGCAAGTGTCGCCCTGCTGGCAGTCTGAAAGCCCTTGGCAGCGTGTGGCATCAACGCTTTCATTCACCGCGTCAATGACGTTCGATACGCTGATAGCGGCCGGCGGCTGCGACAGCAAGTAGCCGCCGCCCGGCCCGCGCACGCTGTCAACCAAGCCGGCGCGGCGCAGGCGAGCAAACAGCTGCTCTAAATAGGAGAGCGATATTTCTTGGCGTTGGGAAATATCGCTTAGGCTGGTTGGGCCGTTATGGGCATGCAGCGCTAAGTCGAGCATGGCGGTAACGGCGTAACGGCCTTTGGTGGTCAAGCGCATGGCAAGCACCTCGACGCTGAACCCTCAGCGCTAACGGCAAATGTGTCGCCATTATGGGAAAACCTGAGTGCTTTGGTCAACTATTACTCGGTGGCGGCGCTGTTGGCTCGCTGTCTGAATCGTTAGCAGAGGGCGCCGTTGAGCGCTTTTCGACGCTAGAGCAGACGCTATCATGCTCATCCAGAATGTCGGCAAAATCTTCGTTGCGCAGCGCAGGCAAACGACCTTCGCGGTAGTCGCCGTCTAGTTTGCGCAAGGTCGAACACATGTGTTCAATGCGCTCATCCACCGCATGCATATGATCGAGCATCGCCTGCATCGAGCGTGCAACGGGGTCCGGCATGTCCTGGCTAACGCCGTACGCATCAAAGCCAAATTTCTGGCAGATGGCTTCACGGCGAGCCGGGTCGACGTCCAGGGCTTCTTCTACATCGGGGTCGGCGCGTTTAACAATTTTGCCCGGAATGCCGACCACCGTAGCGCCGGGGGGTACTTCTTTAGTGACCACTGCGTTAGAGCCAATCTTGGCCCCGGCACCCACGATAAAGGGGCCGAGTATCTTGGCACCGGCACCGACAATCACACCATCCTCAAGCGTTGGATGGCGTTTGCCTTTGTTCCAACTGGTGCCGCCGAGCGTGACGCCTTGATACAGCGTCACGTTATTGCCGACTAGAGCGGTTTCGCCAATCACCACGCCCATGCCGTGGTCGATAAAAAAGCGTCGCCCAATGGTAGCGCCTGGATGAATCTCAATGCCGGTCAGCCAGCGCGAGAAGGTTGATAGCGTCCGTGACAGCCATTTGAGATTTTTCTTCCACAGCCAGTGGCTGCAACGATGCAGCAGCAGCGCGTGCAGGCCAGGGTAGTTGGTCAGCACCTCAAGAAAGTTGCGTGCGGCGGGGTCGCGCTCAAATACACTGTTGATGTCTTCACGCAGGCGTTGAAACATAAGAAGTCCTTGGGAGCGACAACGAATTTTAGAGGATACTGCGATGTTGGGGCGTCTGCCGATGACTTCAAGCTACGCCGGCAATCAGCGCTAACGTCGCGGATTGCCGGCGGCTTTGTCGGTAGCCGATAGGATTCCACGCAAAATATTGATTTCCATGCGCTCAGGGCGGGCGCGCAAGTATAAGCGGCGTAGTCTCGCCATTAGCTGTCGCGGTTGGGCCGGGTCATGAAAGTCAATGTCAATTAGCGTTCGCTCTAGATGCTCAAAATAGTGCTCGATCTCAGCGTGTGTCGCCAGCTCTTCTTCATCGACAGCTGCCGCTGGCGGCGTACCGGCTTGGCTAAGCCATGCCATGCGACACTCATAGGCCAGTACTTGAACCGCCGCTGCCAAATTGAGGGAGCTAAAATCAGCATTGGTGGGGATATGCACATGGGCATGGCATCGCTGTAGCTCAGCATTGGTAAGGCCGCTGTCTTCGCGCCCAAAGACCAGCGCGATGCGGGCGCCCTTGGACTTACACTCTGCGGGCAGGCGGTCCGCTAATTCTCGCGGAGAGAGCATTGGCCAGGGTAGCGTGCGCGAGCGCGCGCTCGCGCCAACGGCTAAGGTGCAATCAGCCACCGCTTCTTCTAGCGTTGCATGCACGCGCGCTTGATGAAGCAGGTGATCAGCCCCCGAGGCGCGGGAAATACTGTCCTGAGTCAGTACCTCACAACGTGGGGCGACGAGGGCTAAATCTGCTAAACCCATATTGTGCATGGCGCGTGCCACGCCGCCGATGTTGCCAGGATGGCTAGTGCCAATTAGAACAATGCGAATGCGCTCAAGCATGATAGGGCCCGGTGAATAGTGCTGGGTGATCAATAAGGCGTAAAACGCGCAGTCTAGCATGAGTCGATGGCATGCCCGAGAGCGGTCTGCTAGAATTGCGCCCCAAAGGCGACTAAACGCGCCTGCGCTTAGCGCTCTGTTGTTTGCTTTACACCCCGTTCTTTAACATCACTGTCACAAGGCCCGATCATGAATCCTATGGTCCAATTTACGCTGCGTGCTGCACGCGGCGCTGTTGAACATTTTATGCGTGTACGCGAGCGTATTGAAAACGCTCACGAAGAATTTAACCTTGATCGCCTGCTCGATGAGACGGCGCGCAAGGCCGAAGCAACGATTGTTCAGCAGTTGGAACGCGGTTATCCCCAGCACGGTGTTACCGGCCGCTTTACACCGCATAGAGCGGGTGAAGGCGAAGGGGCGGATGTCGTCTGGAAAATTGAACCAATGCACGGCTATTCCAATTTAGCCGTTGCCGGTACGGGCTTTGCACTGTCAGTGGTGTGTCTTATCAAAGGTCGTCCCGAGCACGCGGTGATTATTTCCCCGTTCGGCGACGATGAATATATCGCCAGCCGCGGTCGCGGCGCTCAGCACAATGACAAACGCATGCGCGTTAGTAAGCCCACTGCTATTACGGGTACGCGCATGGCGATGAGCCTACCGGAAGCCTGGCTGCGCACTCGTCATTTACCTGCTTACTTAACCGTTAGCCAACAGCTAGCCCCGCAGGTAGAAACATTGCTGGCGACGGGAAGCGGTCTCTTGGATTTGTGTGAACTCGCCTGTGGCCGCGTTGACAGCGCCTTCGTGCTGGGTCTGGAAGAGCAGGATATGCAGGTGGGTACGCTGTTCTTGAAAGAAGCCGGCGCCCTAATGGGTACACCTGACGGCCAGCCGACGGTAAAAGTAGAAGGGCTGCTGATGGCCGCTGGTCCACGCCTTTACAAGGCGCTGGTTAAACAGTTGACGCCGCACTTTTAAGGCGCGCTGCTCAGTTATGCACTTCGAATAAGTTAGTCACTTCGAATAAGTTAGGCGCTGCGAATAAAAAAGGCCCCTGCTGGGAAACCAGCAGGGGCCTTTTTGTAGGCTCGAGACACTCAGTTAAGAAAGGATGCCGTTAAGGCAGCTCTTCCTCTTCTTCGTCGGTTTCTTTTTTGGTCGGTATCAGGTCTTCTCGCGACAGCTTCAACGGCAGCAGTAGCGCTGCGGCAATGTAGATAGAAGAGAACGTGCCAACACCGATGCCAACCAGCAGCGCGATGGCAAAGTTTTCGATCATATCTCCGCCCAGCAGCAGCAGAGCGAGCAGTACCAGCATAGTGGTGCCCGATGTTGCCAATGTGCGGGAAAGCGTGGCGTTAATCGCTTCGTTAAAGATCTGCGGCATATCCTCGATTCGAGAGGTTCGGATCATCTCGCGAATGCGGTCATAAACCACGATCGTATCGTTCAGTGAGTAACCGATCACCGCCAAAATGGCCGCCAGTACGGTAAGGTCGAACTCGAGCTGGAAGAGGGCAAAAACGCCCACTACGATCACGACATCGTGCAGCAACGCAACCAAGGCGCCAATCGCAAACTTGTACTGAAAGCGCAGAGCGACGTAAATCATGACGACGCCCAGCGCTACCAGCAGGCCTAGCCCGCTTTGGTCACGTAGCTGGTCGCCTACCTGTGAGCCAACGAACTCAGCGCGAACAAGGTTCACGCTATCGCCACTCGCTCGCAGTAGGTTGACGACTTCGGCACCTACGTCAGCGTCAAACGCTTGCTGTAGGCGAATCAAAATTTCTGTCGATCCGCCAAACGTCTGCACGGAAACATCTTGAAAGCCGCTCTGTTCGAGCAGCACGCGAATTGCATCGAGTGAGGGCGCTGCGCCGTAGCGCACCTCAATCAGCGTGCCGCCGGTAAAGTCCAACCCCAGGTTGAGCTGCTGGAATAGGATGGCGCCAATCGACACAATTAATAGCAGGGCGGAAACGGCAAACGCGATGTTGCGCCGTCCCATAAAGTCGATTCGCAGGTGTGATAGGGGTTTCATTACCACCTCTTAAGTTCTGGGCTAAGCACACGAATTAAATCCATGCTTTTCAAATCCACAGCTTTTTGACGGGTTTGCTGCCATAAGCCAAGTTAACCATGGCGCGAGTCACCATTAGCGCGGTGAACAGCGATGTCAAAATACCGATAGAAAGCGTGACCGCAAATCCTTTAACCGGGCCGGAGCCAATCGAAAATAGGATAATAGCCACAAGCAGCGTGGTGATGTTGGCGTCAACAATCGAGGTAAACGCGCGTTCATAGCCTGCTTGGATCGCCTGCTGAACCGATAAACCGTTACGCAGCTCTTCACGTATTCGCTCAAAAATTAGCACGTTGGCATCCACCGCCATGCCTAGCGTCAGCACTATGCCTGCAATGCCTGGCAGTGTCAGCGTCGCGCCCAGCATCGACATTACCGCAACCAGCAGCGTTAAGTTCAGCGCCAGGGCAATGTTGGCGAACACGCCAAAGACTTTGTAGCGCACCAGCATAAAGATCACGATCAGCAGTAGACCGATCTGAACCGACAGCAGGCCTCGCTCAATGTTTTCAGCGCCCAGGCTTGGTCCAATCGTGCGCTCTTGCACAAAGTAGATAGGCGCTGCAAGCGAGCCAGAGCGCAACAGCAGCGCAAGCTCGGAAGCTTCTGTTGGCGAGTCTAAGCCGGTGATACGAAAGCTGTTGCCTAACGCGCTTTGAATCGTGGCTAAGCTAATCAGGCCGCGCTCAACGTAAGGCTCGCGCTCAAGCGTTTCTTCGCCCGTTTCCGGGTCAACCACCACGGTGTCTTCGCTTTTATGCTCAATGAACAGCACCGCCATATTGCGGCCAATGTTGGTGCGCGTGGCGCGGTTCATCAGCGTGCCACCGGTGCCATCTAGGTTGATATTAACCTGGGGGCGGCCATTTTCATCAAAGCTATTGCTGGCACTGGAAACACTGTCACCAGTAATGATGACATCACGCATTAGCTCAGCGCTGCGTGATGAATCATTCCGAAACGTCAGCGTTTCTGTTTCGTTAACCGGCGTGTCGTTACGCGCCTCTAAGCGAAACTCTAGGTTGGCGGTTGCACCGACAATACGTTTCGCGGCAACGGTATCCTGAACACCAGGTAGTTCAACTACAATTTGATTGGGGCCTTGGCGCTGTACCATGGGCTCCGCAACGCCCAGTTCGTTGACCCGATTGCGCAAGGTGGTCAAGTTCTGGTTAATCGCGTAGTCCTGGATGCTGCTGACAGATTGATCGCTTAATGTCATGACTAAGCTAGATGCGCGGCCATCGCCTGCATTGGAATACTCAAAGTCAGGAAAATCGCGAGTGATCAGTCGGCGTGCCGTATCACGGTCTTCAGCGCTGGCAAAGTCGATCGAGAGTGAGCGATCTTCTACGTCGGTATTGCGGTAGCGGATACGCTCGCTGCGCAGCAGCTCGCGCATGGCGCTGGCGTTAACTTCAAGGCGCTGGGTCAGTGCGGCGTCCATGTCCACTTCAAGCAAGAAGTGCACGCCGCCACGTAGATCCAGGCCTAACGTCATAGGCGAAGCAGAAAATGACTGCAGCCAACCAGGTGTGGCTTCAGCGAGATTTAACGCCACGGTGGCATCACTGCCGAGTACGTCAGTGGCAATGTCGCGAGCGTTGAGCTGGTCATCGTCATGGCGCAGACGAATGAGCCATTGCCCGTTTTCTTCTTCTATCGCCTTGATGTCAATATCGCTTTCAGTTAGCGCGGCTTCAACAAGGTTAATCTGACGTTCGTCCAGCGAATCGCCTTGGGCGCTGCTGATTTGGACGGCGGGATCTTCGGGGAATAGATTGGGAAGCGAGTAGATAAGGCCGACCGCCAGGACGACGAGTATCAGCAGATACTTCCACAGGGGGTAACGGTTGAGCATGCAAGCCCTGCCTTCAATTACAAACGGAATGCTGTGCACAGACACGCCGTGCACAGCAAAGTTCACCATCATTCATACCATGTCACCCCTGCCGGGGTGGCTGGCACTGTGTCGGCAGGGGTGTTGAAAGCATTAGATGGACTTAATAGTGCCTTTAGGCAGTACGGCAGCAACGGCATTTTTCTGCACGTTAACTTCGGTGCCTTCAGAGATCTCGATGGTCAGGAATTCGTCGCTCACTTTAGAGATACGACCTACCAAGCCGCCACCGATGACAATTTCATCACCTTTGTCTAAATTAGTGACCAGCTGCTTGTGCTGCTTGGCACGTTTGGCTTGCGGGCGCCATAGCAGGAAGTAGAAAATCAGTACGAAGCCGACCAGCATGACGATTTGCGCAATACCACCGCCACCGGCGGCTTCTTGGGCATGGGCTGGTGAGATGAAGAAATCCAGCATTGCAGAGAACTCCTGAGTTAGAAAAGCGTGGTTTAAAAGCTTAGGTTTAGAAAAGCTTAGGTTTAGAAAACATGGGTCTAAAAAACATGGTTTAGAAAAATATAGCCAAACAGTTTAAACCACACGCCAAGGCACGTGGCGATTAATTCGTTAGATTTGTGCTAGGGGAGGCACTGGCAGGCCGCGCCGAGCATAGAAACCTTCCACAAAGGCCGTCAATGTACCCGCTTCAATTGCCGCGCGCAAATCAGCCATTACACGCTGGTAGTAACGTAAGTTGTGAATGGTGTTAAGCATTGCGCCGAGCATTTCATTGCAGCGGTCTAAGTGGTGCAAATAGCCCCGTGAGAAATGCTGGCAGGTATGGCAATCGCACTCTTCATCAAGCGGACGCGTGTCAAAGCGGTGCTTGGCGTTACGAATTTTGACCGTGCCATCAGACGTGAACAGGTGGCCGTTACGCGCATTGCGGGTAGGCATGACGCAATCGAACATATCCACGCCGCGGCGCACGCCTTCCACGAGATCTTCAGGCTTGCCGACGCCCATTAAGTAGCGGGGCTTGTCATCGGGCATCCAGGTGGGCAGGTAGTCGAGAACCTTGATCATCTCTTCTTTAGGTTCGCCGACGGAAAGCCCGCCAATCGCTAGGCCATCAAAGCCGATTTCCAGCAACCCTTTCAGCGAACGTTCGCGAAGCTCGGGATGCATGCCGCCTTGAATAATGCCAAACAGGGCAGAAGGTGACTCGCCGTGGGCATCACGTGAACGCTTGGCCCAGCGCAGCGATAGCTCCATGGACTTTTCAGCTTCCTCAAAGGTTGCCGGATAGGGCGTGCATTCGTCGAAAATCATGACCACGTCGGAACCCAGTGAGCGCTGAACCGCCATGGACTCTTCCGGCCCCATAAAGACTTTGCTGCCATCGACCGGCGAGCGGAAGTGCACGCCCTGCTCGGTGATTTTACGCGTTTTGCCCAGCGAAAAGACTTGGAAGCCGCCGGAGTCGGTGAGAATCGGCTTGTCCCACTGGGCGAAATCGTGCAGGTCACCGTGGGCTTCAATTACCTCGGTGCCGGGGCGTAGCCACAGGTGAAAGGTATTGCCCAGGATGATTTCAGCGCCGATCTCTTTAATCGAGTCGGGCGTCATGCCTTTTACCGTGCCGTAAGTGCCGACCGGCATAAACGCAGGTGTTTCAACCGTGCCGCGGGGAAAGTGCAGGCGACCGCGGCGTGCGCGGCCATCCTCAGCCAGGCGTTCAAAGCGCATAAAACATTCGTTTCGCATAAAAATAACTCGTTAATCTCGCTCGTTTGGCGCGGCTTGTGCTGGGTTGATAAAGCAATCACTAGCGGGTCAATAGCATGGCGTCGCCGTAGCTAAAAAATGCATAGCGTTCGGCTACCGCCTGCTGATAAGCGTGCATGATGGTGTCGTAGCCTACAAAAGAAGAGACCAGCATCAGCAGGGTGGATTCAGGCAAATGGAAGTTGGTAATTAAAGCATCCACACAGCGCCATTGATAACCGGGATAGATAAAAATGTCGGTATCGCCGCTGTACGGCGCGATCTGCCCATCGCTGCTTTTTTGGCAGGCGCTTTCCAGGCAACGCACGCTCGTCGTCCCCACGGCCACAACCCGCTTGCCAGCCGCCAGGGTGTCACGCACCTGTTGGCAGGTAGCCTCAGAGACTTCAATCCACTCGCTGTGCATGTGATGCTCAAGGATATTATCCACGCGCACCGGCTGAAACGTACCGGCGCCCACATGCAGTGTCACAAAGGCGCGATTAACCCCTTTGTCAGCGAGAGCGTCCAGCAGCGGCTGGTCAAAATGCAGCCCTGCAGTGGGTGCCGCTACTGCACCGTCACGCCGCGCATACACGGTCTGGTAGCGCTCACGGTCGCTGAGCTCATCTTCACGGGTAATATACGGTGGCAGCGGCATATGGCCGTGTTTTTCAAGCAGCGCAATCATTGGCGTGTCGCCTAAAAAGCGCAGTTCGAACAGCGCGTCGCGGCGGCCTTCTACAATAGCGTGAACATCACCTTCAAAAATCAATTCCGTGCCGGGCTTAGGTGATTTACTAGAGCGAATATGCGCCAAGCCGCGGTGAGCATCCAGCGGGCGTTCAAGCAGCATTTCTATTTTGCCGCCGCTTGCCTTGTGGCCGTGCAAGCGCGCGGGAATGACGCGAGTATCGTTGAACACCAGCAGGTCGCCAGGTTCCAAAAGCGCCAGCAAATCAGGAAAACGACGATGCTCCAGCGCGCTGCTTTGCCCATCCACGCACAGCAGACGGCAGTCGCTACGCTGCTCAGAAGGGTAGCGAGCAATTAACTCGTCGGGTAGCTCGTAATGAAAATCCGCGCGCTGCATGGTGTATGACTCTTAACGTTGATCAAACAGGCGACATAGGATAGCGCTTTGGCTGGATAAAGTCAGTCGATGCGATTGACCTACCTCAATTTTTACGTATAATGCGCATCCATTGCCGGTATGGCGGAATTGGTAGACGCAGCGGATTCAAAATCCGCCGCCTTTACGGGTGTGCCAGTTCGAGTCTGGCTACCGGCACCAAATACTAAGGGCTTAGCGTTCATCGCTAGGCCCTTTTTAGTGCCTGCAATGTGTGTTTTCTCCTCTGAGAGCCTGCATTTATTCGCTTTTTCTTCGCTAGCCGTTTTATAGTGCTTATTCAGTATTCGATGAAAGACGGACTCTCGCCATGGCCCTTTTTGAGCTGTATAGCCGCAACCTTGCCCATGAGCAGGTGGCGCATACTCACGATTTTCATCAGCTTATCCTGGCGACCTGCGGCGTGACTGAGCTTTCGATGGAAGGGCAGGGGGAGCGGGTAACCGCCCGCCGAGGCTGCCTGATTCCCTCTTCGCGCCATCATGAGTTTCAAGGCGATGGAAGCAATCGTACGCTTGTGTTGGATATTCCCGTTGCGCACTTGGCGCTACTCGAACAAGGCGGAGAAATTGAGCGCCTTTTCGATAAGCCGCGTTTTTTCAGCGTTCCCCCAGCTTTAAATCAGCTGACTCACGCTTTGGCGCATCAGTTGGAGCAGTGCCCTGCACTACAAAATGAAATCGCGATCTTGTTGCTGCGCGCGCTTTACATGTATTTGCAGGATGCCACGCCGACGGCCGTCGCGCAGTTGGGGCAGCACTGTATTAGTGAACGCTTGGATCTCGCTCGCTTAGACGCGTGGCTGGACCAGCACTTGGCCGATGACGTTCGTGTGGATCAATTGGCCTCTTTGTGCGCCTTGAGCCCGGGACATTTTCACAGCTGTTTTCGTGAGCTTACCGGCGTCACGCCGCTGGCATACGTTCAGCGCAGGCGTTTAGAGCATGCCCGAAACTCAGTACGGCATAGCACGCTGAGTCTTGGGCATATCGCTATGCTGGTAGGCTTTCGTGATCAAGGCAGTTTCTCCCGCGCCTATCGCCGCTACTTTGAGATCGCCCCTTCATCTGATCGTTAGTCCCCATCGCCTACCGCGCTTTATCTTGTTTACATGACTTACGGGCAAATCTATCGCAGTGTCGGGCAAGTAATTTGCCCAGTAGCGCTTTAGTCTCTTAAGACCTTAATTTTACCGGAGAGACCCGATGAGCGTTACTTACCAAGACAGCAATGCGCGCATGAGCCAAGTGGCTATTCACAACGGCACCGTTTATCTCGCAGGCCAGGTTCCCCCCGATGCTACTGCAGATATGCGAGGCCAAACTGAACAAGTGCTGTCGCGCATCGACCAACTGCTCGCTCAAGCCGGCACCTCTAAAGAACACCTGATCTCAGCACAGATCTGGGTGACGAGCATGGCAGAATTCGACCAAATGAATGCCGCTTGGGATGCGTGGGTCGCTCCCGGTCGTCCGCCCGTGCGCGCCGCGCTTGAAGCCCAGCTCGCCAAGCCTGAGTGGAAGGTTGAGATTATGGTCGTTGCCGCACTGCCGGAGGCCTAATATGCGGGTCATCTCTGCTGAGGAGGTCGCTCGCCACCTGACCTGGAATGGCTTGATCAAGCGGCTGCAAACGACGTTTGTAGAGGGCATTGAGTCGCCTCCCCGCCATCATCATGCGATGCACCGGTCTGACGGCGAAGCCACGATGCTACTCATGCCCGCTTGGGAAACAGCGGGCTATATCGGCGTCAAAATGGTCAACGTCTTTCCACAAAACGCCGATCACGGTATTCCCGCTATTTCGGGTCTTTACCTGCTCAGCGAAGGTAAACACGGCCAGCCGTTGGCCTGTATTGATGGTAGCGAACTAACGCGTCGCCGTACCGCGGCAGCGTCTGCGCTGGCGGTTAAAGCGCTGGCGAATGAGTCGGCAGAAACGCTGCTGGTCGTGGGCACCGGCAAGCTGGCACCCATGGTGATTGAGGCTCATGCCAGCGTGCGACCGATCAAGCGCGTGATGATTTGGGGGCGCAATAGTAGCAAGGCAGCGGCGATTGCCGATGAATACGCTGGGCGCTTTGAAACACAGGTAGTTGAAGATTTGGCTGCAGCCGTCGCGCAAGCTGACATTGTGAGCTGCGTCACGCTTTCGACTCAGCCGATTATCAAAGGCGAGTGGCTCACGCCGGGGACGCATCTTGATTTGATCGGCGCTTTTCGACCGCAGATGCGTGAAACCGATGCTGAGTGTTTGCGCCGTGCACAGGTATTTGTGGATACCTATGCCGGTGCTAAAGGCGAGGCGGGCGATATCCTTCAAGCTATAGAAGAAGGTGCTTTTCGCTTTAACGATATTAAGGCTGAGCTTGCCGAAGTGCTGTCCGGCACAAAGCCGGGGCGTTCTGATCAAGCCGCCATCACGTTATTCAAATCGGTGGGTGCCTCACTTGAAGATTTAGCCGCGGCTATTGAAGTATGGGAATCACTGCCCGAATAACGCTGCATAAATAACGTAACAGGTTGATACTGATAATAAGACGCTAGACATAACAACCTGTTACGTCACAACGCCAGTCATAACGAAGACCAACTAATAATCAAAACGAGGTGTGTTATGAAAACGAATCAATCCTTGCTAATTGCCGCCTTGGCAGCACTGCCCTTGGCCATTGCAAGCGCCAATGCCCAAGCGCAGTCCTATGAAATGGTGATTGCCACTCAGATCCCGGAAGATATGAGTAACAACGAAATCTATCCGGCACTGATGCATTTTAAAAACCTGGTGGAAGCGCGTACCGACGGCGACCTTGAGGTCAATATCTTCGGCGGCGGTCAGCTAGGTTCAGAAGTTGAAAACGGTTCGGAAGTGCAGGGCGGGCGCACGCTGCAGTCGACGATTATTACCGCAGGCGCGATGTCATCGTTTTACGAAGACTATCAAATGGTCACGGCGCCGTTCCTGTTCACTAACTGGCGCCAAGCATGGACCTTTTTTGACAGCGAGTGGTTCGCTGACTTTATGTCCGGCACGATTGAAGCGGCCAATATGCGTTACCTGGGCACCTTTGATGACGGTGGTGGTTTCGTCGCCTTTACCAATAACGTGCACTTGATTAAGACCGTCGAAGATTTAGAAGGGCTGAATATTCGCACCGAAGAAAACCCAGCTCACGTCGCGATTATGCGCTCGCTAGGCGCCTCTGCAACGCCACTGCCTTGGGGTGAGCTGATCACCGCACTGGAAACCGGGCTTGCCGATGGCCAGTTCAATGCGCCGGTGCTCAACACCACGTTTAACTTTGATGCCGTCACCGACTACACCACGCTTACCGGGCATGTGTATAACAGCGCCCCGTGGGTCATCAGCGAGTCCTGGTATCAGTCGTTGCCTGAAGACTACCAGCAGGTGCTGATTAGCTCTGCGCGCGAAGCCATTCAGCTGAGTCACGGTATGTCAGGAGCGCTGGCAACGACGAGCTGGGTGGAATCCTGTGAACGCTTCGTCGAATGCTACTTAATGCCTGATTCAGAGCGTGAACGCATGGCCGATATTGCCCGCCCGGCATGGCAAACGTGGATCGTCGATGACTTTGGTATGGACGAGACCCGCGTGCAGGGCCTGCTTGATGAAGTCGCGCGCGTCGGCCAGCAAGTGGCAGACGATGACTACCGCATTTATGGTCAATAACAGCAGGGTCAGTAAGAGCTGGGTCAATAAAACCAGGGCCAATGACTGCTGGATCATTAACGGCTAATTCTTAACCAACGCTGGAGCGGCTGTTATGCGTTCCAGCGTGAGGGATGGTGATGGGTGTATTAAAACCTTTGCGCCGGCTAAGCGATAGCATCAATCAGGTGGCCATTGTGGTCTGTGTGGGCTGTATCCTGGCAATGTTGGGGATCTCGTTTACCGCCTTTCTTTATAAGCTAGCGACGGGCAGCACGCTGAGCTGGACCTACTCGCTGGCACGCCTCTTTCTACCGTGGATCGGTTTTCTTTCCATGACCATTTCGCTGCGCTACGGCGAACATGTGGCCATGACGCTGCTGATACGCAGCCTGCCAAAACTCCTAGTGCAAATCGGAGCAGGGCTCTGCCTGGCGGTGATCGGCTTGTTTGCACTCATGCTGATTTGGTATGGCTGGGGCTACTTCACTAATGCCACTCAGGTTTACATGGTCTCCGACCAAATTCGTATCCCCAGTAAGGTTACCGCCATCGTGGTGCCGATTAGCGGCGTCATTATGCTGCTCCACTTGGTGCATGGCTTCTCCTTGCTAGAGCACTTTTTAGATGAGAGCGAGATGATTGACGAGCTCATTGAAATCAATGACGGGGAGAACCGCTTATGACGCCCGCGATTCTAGTATTCATATTGCTATTATTTATTGGTGCGCCCGTTGCGGTGGTGATGGCGATGTCGGGGCTAGCGGGTGGTTTCGCACTGGGCGGTGAGCGCATGCTGGGTATTATTGCCGACCGCATGTTCTCGGGCGTTTCCGGCTTTCTATTGATTGCCATTCCCTATTTTATCTTTACCGCTGAACTGATGAACCAGGGTGGGCTAACCCATAAGCTGATCGCGTTTAACAATGCCTTATTCGGCCGTGTGCGCGGGTCGCTTTCCCATGTCAATATTTCGGTATCGGTGTTTTTTGCTGGCCTAACCGGCGCCGCCGTCACGGATACCGTGGCGATTGGTAAAATCATGATCCCCGAGATGAAGAAACAGGGTTACGACGCCGAATATGCCGCCGCCGTCACCGCCTGTTCATCGATCATTGGGCCGATCATTCCCCCCAGCGTGGTTATGGTGGTGTACGCCACGCTGCTGCGGGATATTTCGGTGATCGATCTGTTTGCGGGGGGGATTATTCCCGGGCTGTTAATGGCATTAGCTCTGCTGGGAATGAGCTTTTTTCTAGCCTGGAAACGTAACTATCCTAAGCAGGCCCCGACGCCGTTTAAGGCCGCAATGATCGCTCTACTGGTCGCGCTTCCTGCGATGGTAGTGCCGCTGATTATCATGGGCGGTATTCTCTCCGGGCTTACAACGATTACGGAAGCCTCCGGCTTTGCGGCCGTTTATGCGATTATCATTGGCACCGTGTTCTATCGCAATCTTACCTGGCGAAAAATATGGGACTCGCTGGTGACCACCGTGCGCTTTTCAGGCGTGGTGTTCTTTCTATTGGCAACGTCTGCGGTGCTGGGCTGGTTTGTCACGCGCTCGGGTATTGCCCGAGACGCCGCCAGCTTGATTACCACCTTTAGCGATATGGCCTTTGTGCAACTAATGCTGGTATGCCTGCTACTGTTAATCATTGGCACGGTGATGGATGTATTGCCCGCGTTAGTCGTGATTGCCCCGGTGTTAGTCCCCGCGATGATTCAGCTTGGCTTTGACCCTTTGCACTTCGCTATTTTGATGATTGTGGTGCTGAATATCTCCAATGTGACGCCGCCGGTAGGGATGACGCTAATGACCGCCGCGCGAATAGCCGAAGTGCCTTACGAGCGAGCAATTATTGCCTCGCTACCGTTCTACGTCTCGTTTCTGGTGGTGATTGTGCTGCTAGCCGCATTTCCAGCGCTTTCCACCTGGATTCCTTCTTTACTCTAATGGGCTACCAGGGGTTGTACGAAACGTCATCGAACGCAGGCCGTTCTCGTCAAGAACCTAAGGATTGCGAACTTAATCATGAAATGCTTCTACCATCCCGACCAAGCCTCTCATGCACCGCCAACGTTTTTACTGCGCGGGCAGCCTGCGCCTTCACCGGAAGGTCCGGTGCGCGCGGAGCTGCTCTCGCAAGGTTTGGCTAGCGTAGGGCTTACACTTACAACGCCTAGCGAAGCGGATTCTCCTCGGCTGCGTAAGCGCTTAGAGCAGATTCATACGCCGCGCTACCTGCAGTTTTTGGAGACTATTTACGCGCGCTGGCAGGCGCTGCCTAACGCAGCAGCGTTTGTCGCGCCGAATATTCATCCTTGCGGGGGCGGCCACCATTACCCGCGCCATCCTATTGGCCAAGCGGGCTGGCATCTGCACGATATGGCCTGCCCGCTAGGAGCCACAAGCTTTCAGGGCGCGCTGGCCTCCGCTGCGACGGCTGAAGCCGCTGCAGAAGAAGTACTTAACGGTGCGCCAAATGCCTACGCCCTATGTCGCCCGCCGGGCCATCACGCTGGGCCTGAGCGCGCGGGTGGCTTTTGCCTACTCAATAACGCCGCGCTGGCAGCCACGGTGCTGCGTGAGCGCTTTGCCAAGGTGGCGATCATTGATGTGGATCTTCATCACGGCAACGGCACCCAGGATATTTTTTATGCCCGCAGTGACGTGTGGACCGGTTCGCTGCACGCCGACCCCAGCGACTTCTACCCGTTCTTTTGGGGCGGTGCCGATGAAGAGGGCTGTGGCGAGGGCTTAGACGCTAACGTGAATTTGCCCTTATCAGTCGGAAGCGATGGCGAGGTCTTTCTAGATGCGTTGGCGGTGTTAATTGATCACCTTCAGAGCTATGCACCCGATGCAGTGGTAGTGGCGCTGGGACTGGATGCCCATAAAGACGACCCGTTAGCCGGCTTGAACGTGGAAACCGACGCCTTTGTCGATGTGGGCAAGCGCTTAGCCGCGCTGTCGCTGCCCACGGTGATTATTCAGGAAGGTGGCTATCCTACTGAGCATTTAAGCGTCAACTTAGCCGCCTTTATGCAGGGCTTTGCGCCATGAAGGCAACCGGCTTTTACTGGCATGAGCGCTGCTTTTGGCATGACCCAGGGGCGATAGGCGTATTTTCCGCACCCGGTGAGTTTTTACAGCCCCAGGCGGCGTCTGAAAGCCCGGAGAGCAAGCGTCGGTTAAAAAATATTCTCGAAGCCAGTGGGTTGATTGATGAGCTTCACGTCGTGAAGCCACCAGCAGCGATGGTTGATGATCTGCTGCGTTTTCACACCCCGCGCTATTTAAATCTGCTTCAGGCGGGCGACAAAAGCCAAGGCGGTAACGGTGGCGACTGTGCGCCCTTTATGCCCGGCAGCTGGGCGGCGGCTACTCAGTCGGCGGGTTTGGCGGTGGCGGCTGTTGAGGCGGTAGCGCGGGGCGACGTAAGCAACGCTTACGCACTATGCCGCCCGCCTGGCCACCACGCAGAAGCCGATCAAGGCCGCGGTTTTTGCCTACTGGGCAATATTCCCGTGGCGGTGATGCGCGCTCGTGCCCTGGGGCAGGTGAAACGCGTGGCGATACTCGATTGGGATGTTCACCACGGCAACGGCCAGCAGGCCGCCTTTTACAGCGAGCCTGACGTATTCACGGTGTCGCTCCATCAAGCGGCTAACTACCCGCTGGAAACCGGTAGCTTTGACGAGCAGGGCGAAGGCCCCGGCCTCGGCGCCAATCTTAACTTACCGCTGCCGCCGGGCTGTGGCTTGGGCGCCTACGCGCACGCCATGGAAACGCTGGTACTGCCTGCGCTGGAAACCTTTGCGCCTGAATTGATCGTGGTGGCCTGCGGCTATGACGCCTGCGCCAAAGACCCGTTAGGCAAAATGCTGCTCAATAGCGAAGCGTTCGCCCGCATGACGGCCCAGCTGAAAGCACTGGCCGAGCGCTGCTGCGAAGGCAAGCTGGTAGTGATACACGAAGGCGGCTACTCGGAGGGCTACGTGCCGCTATGCGGTCACGCGGTTATCCAAACCCTGGCGGGCAGTATGACGACCGTACCTGACCCGCAAAACGATGAAATTGCCGCGTGGGGCTATCAGGCCCTGCAACCGCACCAGCAGGCCTTAATTGAAAGCTGGTGCCAACAGTGGGAGCAAGCAAAACGATGACACCGCTTGATGATCGCGATGGCTGGATTTGGCTAGACGGCGAATGGCGTGAGTGGCGCGACGCTAAGGTTCACCTGTTTACCCATACCCTGCACTACGGTATGGGCTGTTTTGAAGGTGTGCGTGCTTATGCAGGCGCTACGGGCACGCATCTGTTCCGCGTCGCTGAACATACGCGCCGCTTGGCAGAAAGCGCCCATGCGCTGGACATTCCACTGCCGTCCAGTGAGGCAGACATCATCACTGCTCAGCGCGAGTGCCTGAGTAAAAATAGCCTAACCAATGCCTACCTAAAGCCCACCGTGTTTTTAGGCTCAGAAGGCTTGGGGCTGCGTGCTCAGGGGCTCAGCACCCACCTGATGGTGGCAGCGTGGGATTTAGGCCCATACATTTCACCGCAGGCGGCCACCCACGGGCTGCGGGCCCTGACCTCTTCCTGGGCGCGTCACCATGTCAATATCAGCCTATGCCGGGCCAAGACGAGCGGGCACTACGTTAACTCGATGCTCGCGCTCAATACCGCCGTGAAAGCCGGGTTTGATGAAACCATTATGCTTGACCCAGAAGGCTATGTGGCCGAGGCCTCGGCGGCTAACGTCTTTTTGCTGCGCGATGGCGTACTGCACACGCCGGAAGTGACGTCGTGCCTGCAGGGCATTACCCGGGATAGCGTGATTCAGTTAGCGCAAAAAGTGCTGGGCATTGAAGTGCGTGAGCGGCGGATTACTCGCGATGAACTATATACCGCTGATGAAGCGTTCTTAACCGGCACCGCCGCTGAGATACTGCCGCTGCGCGAGTTGGATGGGCGGCGTATTGGCGCCCGCGCTGGGGCGCCACCGGCCAATGAACCCATCCATCCAGACAGCGTGACGGCTCAGCTGCAAGGCTTATACCGTCAGGCGGTGCGTGGCGAGCTGGATGATTTTAGACATTGGCTAACGCAGGCTTAAGCGTTAATCGCAGCCTCTAATGCCGCTAGTCTTCCTGGTTCCAGCGCTGCTTGTACGGCGGTGATACGAATGATGTTGGCAAGCGCCGGGTGTGCCAATCGAGCCACTAACACGCCTTCGGCGAGCAGCTGCTGATGCACCTCAGCGGCGAGTTCGGCGCTGGGTAGGCGGATGCCAACAAAGTTCGTGGCGCTGGGCAGTACGTCGGCACCCAGCGCGCGAAAGTGCGCTGCCAACTGCTCGCGGCGCGCTTTCACATCGGCCACGTGCTGGTCGACCTCGTCAGGATGGTCGAGCACCACTTCCGCGGCCACTAGCGTTAACGACGACACCGCATAGTGAATGCGCACTTTCATCATCATCGCCAGCACGTCAGGGTCAGCGATGGCGTAGCCAATGCGCAGGCCAGCCAGGCCATGGGCCTTGGAGAGCGTACGCAGGCGTATCACGCCGGGCAGCGCTTGGGCAGCAAACTCGCTGTTAGCATCGTCGCGAAAATCCCCATAGGCTTCATCTAGCAACAGCCAGCAGGTATCGGGCAGCGCTTCACGCAGCTGCACAATCGCGCTGTCGCTGTGTAAGTGGCCGCTGGGGTTGTCGGGATTGGCTAAGTACACCAGTCGTGCATCTTCTTTATGCGCCGCAGCGACTATCGCTTCGAGGTCGGGCGCCAGCAAGCCAGGTGCCTCAGCGTAGCTGGGTTCAACCAAGCGGCATCCCTGGCCAAGCGCAAAATAGCCAAAGGTGGGGTAGGTGCCGGCGGTGCAGATGACGGTCGCGCCGGGTTCACAGGTCGTGCGCAGGGCCAGGGCAATAAGGCTGTCGGCGCCGGCATCGACCAGCAGCGTTTCAAGTGCCATACCATGCTGGGCGCTCAGGCGCTGGCGCACGCCGAGCGCCTCGGCGTCTCCGTAGCAGTAAACGTGTTCGGCTAGGGCATCGCCAAAGTACTCGCGTAGCGCACGGTGGGGCATGTCCAGGCCTTCGTTAGAGCCCAGTCGATGAGGGATCTCCTTTCCGATGCGGCGCTCTAACACCTTGATGCCAGGAAACGGGTTAACAGGGCCTTCACTGGTTAAGTGCTCGGGATAGCGGGGCATAGCGGTTCCTAAAAGCGGTCTCAAAAACAGTCGTAATGATCAGCGTTGGGCGTTTCGTTAAAGCACTTTACCGCGATTCAATAGATTGAGCGGGTCTAGCGCTTGCTTGAGGGTCTGCATCAACTCGATCTCGGCGCTGGCGCGGCAGGTGCTTAGCCACGGGCGCTTTTCTAGGCCAATGCCGTGCTCCGCGGACACAGACCCGCCAAGTGCAGTCAGCGGCTCATAAACCATGGCTTCGACTTCACGGCGAATCTCGATGGCATCGTTGCCCGTACTCACGGAAATATGCAGATTGCCATCGCCTAAGTGGCCAAACACCACTAGCCGCGCCTCTGGCCAGCGCTGCGTTAGCTGCGTTTCCAGCGCGAGGGTGTAGCGATGCATATCGGCAATCGGCAGGCTAACATCGAACGTAAATACCGGCGCTAGGCCTTTAACGAGCCCTTCAATGTCTTCACGAACGGCCCACAGCCCATCACGCTGTGCGTGAGACTGGGCGATCACCGCATCGACGATCAGCTCGCTTTCGAGCGCGCTTTCCAATGCTTCGCTGAACTGGTTGGCATTGCGCTCAGCGTCGCTGCCCAACGATTCAATGATGACATAGAAGGGGTGATGCGTTGGAATCGGTGGGGTATGGCGCCCCAGCGTGTCTGTCAGCAGGCGGTAGTGGTTTTGCCACATGACCTCAAAGGCGCCGAGGCTTCCGCCTAGCGCTTTGCCCATATGGCTGAGCAGGCCGGTTAGCGCTTCAAATGAAGGGCAGGCGACCATCGCCGTCTGCTCGCTAGGTGTCGGGGGCTGCAGGCGCAGCACGGCGCGGGTCACAATGCCCAGGGTGCCTTCGCTGCCAATAAACAGCTGCTTTAAATCGAATCCTGCGTTGTTCTTAAGCATGCGATTCATCGAGCTAACCACACGGCCATCGGCCATCACCGCCTCCAGGCCGAGCACCTGCTGGCGCATCATGCCGTAGCGAATCACCCGTACGCCGCCTGCATTGGTGGCGATATTGCCGCCGATCGTACAGCTGCCGCGGGCGCCTAAATCCAGCGGAAACTGTAGGCCGACTTCTCGCGCTGCTTCTTGCACCCGTTGCAGCGGTGCCCCGGCTTGCACGGTGAGCGTGCCGCCTACTTGATCAATCTCTTCAATGGCCGTCAGGCGTTCGAGTGAGATCACCAGCTCGTCAGGGCTTGCTTCAGCACCGTGTACTAATCCGGTTAATCCGCCGTGAGTGACTACCGGTTGCTGCACCTCATAACAGGCGCGCATGACCGCAGCCACCTGCTCGGTGTTTGCAGGGCGAACGAGCGCCCCTGCCTGGCAGGGCGCGCCGGTCATCCAGTCGACGCTGCGGCTGTGCACATCGTTGCCGGTCAATACATGGGCAGGGCCAACAATGGCACGCAGTGCCTCCAGGGATATCTGCATTGGTTATCCTTACTGATGATTAAATAGGCGCGGCTATGAATGGTTAAGCCGTCGCTGCTACAGGCGCTTCACGGCCTGGAATCGCCTTAAGAAGCGCTTGAGTATACGCTTCGCGCGGAGCGAGAAATATTTGCTCAGCGCTGCCTTGCTCAACAATGCGGCCATGCTGCATGACGACAATACGATCGCAAATATGCGCCGCCACCCGCAGGTCATGAGTGATAAAGAGCAGCGACAAAGACAGGCGCTGCTTCAGTTCTTCAAGCAGCTCCAGCACCTGAGCCTGAATGGACACGTCCAACGCTGAGACGGCTTCGTCCGCGACGATCAGCTCTGGATTCAACGCCAGTGCTCTGGCAATGCCAATCCGCTGGCGCTGGCCACCGGAAAATTCATGCGGGTAGCGCTCTACCGCCCCGGCGCCCAAGCCGACCATGTCCAGCAGCTCACCTGCCTGCTTGAGCGCCGCCGCTTTGGGCGTGCCGTTAGCAATCGGCCCTTGTGCAATCGCCATGCCCACTTTGGTACGCGGATTGAGCGAGGCGTAGGGGTCTTGAAAAATCATCTGCACTCGGTGGCGCTCGCGGCGCAGCGCATCGCCTTTAAGCTGCGAAAGGTTGATACCATCCAGCAGCAGTTCGCCGCTGTCAGGATGCTCAAGCCTCACCACGCAGCGGCCCAAGGTAGATTTTCCCGAGCCGGATTCGCCCACAATGCCCACGGTTTCACCCCTAGCTAAGGTGAGTGAAACATCCTCTAAAGCACGCACTTCGCGGGAAGGTTTGAGCCAGCCGCCTCGGGAACGAAACACTTTATTGAGCTGCTTGATCTCCAACAGAGGCGCTACCTGGCTGGTCTCGCGGTGAGGTGGTACCGCGTTGCTGGGAATCGCTGCGATCAGCGCTTGAGTGTAGGCATTCTGAGGCGTCTCCAGCACCGCTTTCGCATCACCTAGCTCTACTATTTTTCCGTGGCGCATCACGCAAACACGGTTGGCGACTTCAGCGACGACGCCAAAGTCGTGAGTAATAAACATGACTGACATGCCACGGCGGCTTTGCAAATCGCGAATCAGCTCCAGAATCTGCGCCTGGGTGGTGACATCCAGCGCCGTGGTGGGCTCATCGGCAATCAGTAAGCTAGGCTCCAGCGCCAGTGCCATGGCGATAATCACCCGCTGGCGCTGCCCGCCGGAAAGCTCGAATGGGTAAGCGCGAATGGCTTTTTCGGGCTGCGGAATACCGACTTCAATTAACAGCTCCAGCGCACGCGCCTGGCGCTCTTTGGGCGTCAGTTGGCCGTGGGCTTCAAACACTTCGGCAATTTGTGCGCCTACCCGCATCAGCGGGTTAAGAGCGGTCATGGGTTCCTGGAAAATCATGCCAATTTTCAGGCCGCGCACGGCGCGGTGCTGCTTTTCCGTCAGGGCGAGTAGATTTTGCCCTTCAAACATTATCTCGCCTTGGGTGGGGCGTACGCCTTTCGGCAGCAGGCCCATCACCGCATTGGCGGCCATTGACTTGCCGGAGCCTGATTCACCGACCACACACATAATTTCGCCGCGCTTTACGTCGTAGCTAACATTCTCTACCGCTAGGGCGCGATCGGCGCCTTTAGGTAGCGCAATGCTGACATCGCGAATGCTAAGTACGCTTTCTGTTGATGCTTCATTCATAACAAGCACTCCAGCCATAACAAGCGCCTAGCGCTCGCGGGAAAGTTTAGGATTCAAAGCATCGTCTAGCCCTTCACCCACGAGATTTAACGCGAGTACCGTCAGTAAAATGGCCACCCCTGGAAAGAAGCTTAGCCACCATGCCTGGCGAATCACCGTACGCGCCGCCCCAATCATATAGCCCCAGGACATCACGTTAGGATCACCCAGGCCCAGAAACGACAGCGCCGATTCCAGCAAAATAGCGGTGGCCACCATTAATGACGCCAGCACGATAATGGGCGACAGCGTATTGGGCAGAATCTGGCGCAGGATAATAGTGCTATTGGATTGGCCAACTAAGCGCGCGGCCTCGACATATTCACGGTTGCGCAGCGACATAAACTCAGCGCGCACCAAACGGGCCACCGGTGGCCAGCTGACAATCGCAATCGCCAGCACTATTGAGGTGATGCTGGGCTGCATAATCGCCACCAGCACGATCGCCAGGGCGAAGTTGGGAATCGTCTGAAAAAACTCGGTAAAGCGCATCAGTATGTCGTCAACTAACCCGCCGTAGTAACCGGCAATCGCACCCAGCGGAACGCCAATAAGCAGCGCCACACTGGTTGAAACTAGCCCAATCAAAAGCGATACCCAGGCACCGTGCATTAAGCCGGAAGCCACGTTGCGACCCATGGTGTCGGTGCCTAGCGGAAACCCATCTTGCGAGAGCGGTGGCAGAAAGGGCCGCTGCACCATACGCCAGGGCGACTCAGGAAACAGCAGCGGGGCGAGTATGGCCATGGCGATAATCGCCAGCAAAATAATCAGCCCCACCAGGGCACCACGGTTTTGCGCGAAGCGTGCGAAAAAGCTCATGCGGCCCCCTTCTTGATGCGTGGATCAGCCAAGCTGTACACCACATCAGTGATTATATTGAAGACGATGACCAAGGCCGCCGAGAAGAAGAAAATGCCCAGCAGCAGGTTGTAGTCGCGCTGCTCTAGCGCTTCGAACATGAGGCGCCCAATGCCGGGCCAGGCAAACACGGTTTCGGTTAGAATCGCCCCGCCCACCATTTGCCCCGCTTGAAGGCCTGCTAGCGTGATAATCGGCAGCAGCGCATTACGCAACACATGGCGGCGCTGAATAATGCTCGGTTTTAAGCCCTTGGCCCGGGCGGTTTTAACGTAATCCTGCTGAGCGGCATCGAGCATTGATGTGCGCGTCATTCGGGTATAAATCGCCATAAAGAACAGCGCTAAGGTTGTCGCAGGAAGCACCAGATGTTTGGCGACATCAAGCGCCAGCGCAAAGCCGGTATGGCCTGCGCCAACGGTGTAAAGGCCGTAGGCCGGCAGCCAGCCCAAGTAAACCGAAAACACCACCACTGACATCAGCGCGACCCAGAACAGCGGCGTGGCATAAAACACCAGCGCCAGCGCCATAATGATCGAGCCAGAGGGCTTTTTAACCCGCGCTGCCGCCATCGAACCCGCGACGATGCCGAGTACTAACGAAAGCACAAAGGCCGTGCCGGTGAGCAGTAGCGTAGCGGGCAGGCGCGCCATAATCAGGTCAAACACCGGAACGCCAAGGCGGTAGGAGTAGCCGAAATCGAGCATGGCGATGCCCGACACGTAGCGCCAGAGTTGAACATACATCGGCTGGTCGAGGCCGAAGCGCTCGCGCAGCTGATTGAGGAACTCTTGGTCTGCAGCGCCCGCTTGGCCAGCCAGAATGGATGCTGGGTCACCGGGGGCCAACTGAATCAGTAAAAAATTAAAAATAACGATTAAAAACAGCACAATAACGGCTTTAAAAAGCCGCATGAGTATTAAGCGAGCGTAAACCATGGGCACATTCCTGACGTAGCTGAAACGCCCACCCAGCGCGTAATGCCTGGGTGGGGCTAGGCATTTGCTAAAAACTAGCGGTCTAGCCAGGCATCCTTAAAGCCGTCGTTAACGCCTACGCTAGACGTCACCAGGTCCTTCACATCACAGCGGTATAGCGTCGGAAACCCTAGCTCCATCAGCCAGCCAACGGGTACATCTTCATGGAGAATTTCTTGGACTTCGCGGTAAAGCGCCTCGCGTTCTGCGTCAGGAAAGGCAGTGGCTGCTTCGTTAAACAGCTCGTCAACGCGTGCATTTTCGTAGCCTTCAACGTTATTCCAGGGCGAACCTTTGGCAATATTGTCTGAAAGATAGGTACGTGAAATGCCCAGCGCCGGGTCACCGTATTGGTACAGGTAGGTGAAGGCCAAGTCATAATCCCAGTCGCCCAAGCGCTGGTTCCAGCCGCCCACGTCGGTAGCTTGAGTGCTGACGTTAATGCCCACTTCGCGCAGGTTTTGCTGCACGGCTTCGGCCCAACGGGTCCAGGTTTCACCGTAAGGCAGTGGCAGAATGGTGACCTCTTCGCCGTCGTAGCCCATTTCCTCTAGCAGCTCACGGGCACGGTCTGGATCGTAGTTGTAGGGTTCCAAATCTTCATCCTGGAAGCGCGCGTTAGAGCCAAAGGCAGAAAGCGGCACTTTACCCAGGCCGTTCCACAGCACATCACGGGCGAACTCCCGATCCATGGCGTACATCACCGCTTGGCGAAAGCGTTTATCCGCGGTGGGGCCTTCGCGGTTATTCATCCATAGCATCGAGTAGGGGCTAAAATACTCGTGGCCCTCTTCGGTCATGCAAACGTTATCCATTTGCGATAAGCGAGGAATATCGAAGTTTTCGACGGTGCCGCTAGGCAGCACATCGATACTCTCATTTTCAAATGAGACTGCGCGGGATGCCCCGTCAGGAATGATGTGCCAGTTAATGCCGTCCAGGTAGGGCAGGCCGTCTTCGTAATAGTCTTCGTTTTTGACCAGCTCGATAACCGTGCCGCGCTCCCAGTTAGCGAATTTAAACGGGCCAGTGCCAATCGGGTGGTCGTTGTGCTCGTTATTACGGAAATCAGTGCCGGCGTAAAGGTGCTCGGGCACCATGGTGAAGGTGCCCGCTTCAAAAGAGAGCAGGAACGGGCCAAAGGGTTGAATCAGGGTAAAGACCACGGTGTGGTCGTCGGTGGCCTCAATGCTTTCAACGTGCTGTAACACCGCCCGTGCGCTGGGGTTTAACTCGCGGTGGAATACATCGGCAGAGAAGACAACGTCATCCGCGGTGAAGGCTTCGCCATCGTGCCAGGTAACGCCTTCGCGGAGGTGAAAGGTATAGGTGCGGCCATCTTCACTGACGTCCCATGACTCTGCCAACTGCGGCATCGGCTCAAGATCAGTGGAGTAGCGTATGAGCCCTTCGTAAATATTGCCTGACACAGTGCGCGTGGGAGCATTTTGAACCATGCCTAGCACCAAGCCTGGCGGCTCTGGCTGAATAATCGTGTTAACAGTTCCCCCCAGCTTCGGCTCATTAGCCAGGGCGGCAGAGGTAAAAGCGAGTGCTGCAGCGGAAATAGCCAACGCTAAAGTTTTTTTCATGTTTCCTGCTCCTCAGTTATTAGCACGTAATGAGTTTACGTAGTCGTTAGGCGAGCGAGGCGTGGCGTGTTAGGCCCAGTTGTGATGTTTGTTGTAAGCCTTCTTTGAAAATAGCAGCATGTGGTAAAACTGTCGACAGTCGGCAATCGTTCGTCGACAAGAAGGTTTTTTTCGTCATACTGAAGAAAACGCGTCATACCCCATGAGTAACGTTTATGGTCTCATCAACGGTGCCTCCCAAGGCCTTTATTCAACAGCAAAACTTAGCCGAGCAAGTTGCCGACTACTTGACCCAAGCGATTGTTAAGCAGCATTTTTTGCCCGGTGAGCGGCTTTCAGAAGTGCAGCTTTCCCGCGACTTGGGCGTTAGCCGTGCACCGGTGCGTGAGGCGGCGCGCCTGCTGGAAAGCCGCGGGCTGCTGATCTCAAAACCCCGGCGCGGCTTCTTTGTAAGGGCGTTGAATGCCGTTGAACTCGAAGATGCCTTTGATTTTCGGCTGTGCCTGGAGCGCCATGCGATTCATCGCCTAGTTGGCCGCTATACGCCCGATGCCCAGCGCGCGTTAAAGCAACAGGTAGAGGTGCTCTGTGAGGCCGCCGCCGGTAACGACGGCACGCGCCGTATTGAAGAAGATCTGCAGTTTCATCGCTTAATGCTGCACTACGCCGGTAATGAGCGGCTGCTGCGCGCTTTTGACGACTTGAGCCACGAGCTGCGCTTATGCATTACCTTAATTACCAAAACGCATGAAGCCCCCGACACCATCGCGACCAGCCACTTCAAACTGCTCGATGCGCTGGATAGCGGTAGCCCTGAGGCTTGCCGCGAGGCAATTGACTACCATATCGGCGTGGCCCGCGACTCCGTAGTAAAGGGTGTGGGCGAAATAGGGGGGCATCCCGATGAAAACATTCTTCCACGCTGAGCAACTGCTCCATCAGCCGCAAACCTACTTCTCCCGCGGGAAAATGCGCACGCCCCAGGAGATGCCCGAGCGCGCCACGCAGTTACTGGCAGCCGCTAAACGTCTTGGTTTTGATATCCAGGAACCCCTGGATTGCGGCGTGGCGCCGCTAAGGGCGGTCCATTCGTTTGCCTATCTGCGCTTTCTTGAAAGTGCTTATCGGCGCTGGCATGAGCTTGACGAAGACTGGGGGGAAGAGGTCATCTCCAACATCTTCGTGCGCTCGCCCAACGCCCTGCGCGGCATATTGGCAGAAGCCGCACGCTACCTGGCAGACGGCAGCGCGCCGGTGGGCCAGCATACCTGGCATTCAGCCTATTGGTCGGCGCAAAGCGCGGTGGCCGGTGCCGAGGCCTTACTGGCGGGTGATCGGTTTGCCTATGCGCTATCGCGCCCGCCGGGACACCATGCAGGCATCGACTCCGCCGGTGGCTTTTGCTTTCTCAATAATGCCGCCATTGCCGCGCAGCATCTTAAAACGCGCTACCCGCGCATCGTGGTGTTAGACCCCGATATGCATCATGGGCAGGGTGTTCAGGAAATTTTCTACCAGCGCGACGATGTGCTGTATATCTCGATCCACGGCGATACCACTAACTTTTACCCCGCAGTAACCGGCTTTGAAGACGAGCGTGGGCAGGGTGCCGGGCTGGGCTACAACCTCAACCTACCGATGCCCCACGGTTCACCAGAATCGGTGTTTTTTGATCGCCTGGAGCAAGCCTGCCAAGCCATTCGGCTATTTGAACCCGATGCGATAGTGCTGGCGCTGGGATTCGACATTTACGCGCTTGACCCCCAAGCCAAGGTGACTGTTTCAACCCCAGGGTTTTGTGAGCTAGGCCGTAAAGTAGCCGGCTTGAACGTACCCACGCTGGTGGTGCAGGAAGGCGGATATTACCTTGAAGGATTAGAAGCCAACGCGGTGAGTTTCTTTGCAGGGTTGCTGGGCACCGCTTGATACTGGTGGCAATGCCGAATCCAAACGCTCGATAAGAGTAAGACAAGCTATCAATGTGTCTGGCAAGATAGTCGCTTTCTTTGATCAGCAAAACGATTCGATCAGCAAACGAAAGGACACGGCATGGCCCACCTGCTACGCATCGTGATGATTCACGGCCACCTGGAAGGGGTGGTGGAACTGAGTGTGGACGGCCACACCAATATTTGTGGCACCAACGCCTCGGGCAAAACCACGCTGCAGCGGCTGGTGCCGGTGTTTTACGGCGAGCTGCCTAATAAGGTCGTGCCGAAAACCCGCATGAAGTTCGATGCGTTTTATTTGCCTCATCGCAATAGCTACCTGGTGTACGAATATCGTCGCGAAGCGGGCAATGTTTGCCAGGCGGTGCTCACCCGTAAAGCCGAAGGCGGGGTCGAGTATCGCTTTGTTGGCGGGCCCTATCAGCCGGAAGATTACTTGGTTGAAAGCGAGGCGGGCGTAGCTGCGCTGGATTACAGCCAGTGGGCCAGCGGCCTGCGCCGTAACGGCACGCCGGTGTCGTCCAAGCTGGGCGCGACCTCTGAATTTCGCTCGGTGATTCAAAACGACTTTACCCAGCTGCATGGCAACAGCCGCGATGGCCTCAAACTGCGTCAAATCGCGGCGCAGTTCAGTCTGGTCAAACCCGAGCGCCGCATTCGCCATATCGAAAAGCTGGTTTCCGCGGTGCATGCCAAAGAGGGCAAGATGGATACCCTCAAAACCATGCTGGCGGCTATTTTTGAAGAAGACGGCGTTGAGCTGCCGATCACGCGCATTCGCAATACCAAAGCGCGCGAGTGGATTGCCCAGATGCGCCAATCCATGCGGCTAGAGCCGCTGCAGGCATCGCTGGCTCGGTTGGCCGGTATCGACCGCGAGCTAGCCCATTTAGACGCCACGCTATGGCAGCTAAAGCCCCAGCTTGAAGATGACCGCCAGCGGGCAGAGCGTCACATGGCCGACGTGGACGCTGAACTTACTCGCCATCAGCGCGAGTTTCAGCAGCGTGAAAGCGGCTATGCCCAGGCGCGCGATGAGCTTAATGATCGCCATAGCGAAGTGGTCAGCGATTTACAGCACACCCAGCGCCGCTTGAACGACCTGCAAACCCAGTTTGAGCGCTACTCTGACGCGGATATGCCCGCCCTGGAGCGCGACATCAACGCGCTGCCCCAGTGGCGGGAGCAGTACGAAGAGCTAAAGAAACATTTGCAGCTTCTTCAGGATAAGTTCAAGGAAAGCCAAGCGCGCCTCGACGGTCGCCTGCGCGAATTGTCTGAAGCGCTGGCCCGCCAAACGCGTGAAGCCCAGGAGCTGATCGACGCCTTGGTGGAAGAGAAAGCCCAGCGCCGCGAACAGCAGTGGGAGGCGGAGCAAAAGCTCAATGAACGCTATCAGCAGGAGCGCCAGCGCCTTGAGGGCGAGTATCAGGCCCAGCTAGAGCTAGGCGTTGAGCAGCTAGCTGAGCTTAAAGCACAGCTTTCACTGACCAGCCAAACCACGCAAGAGGCCAACGACGCGGAGCTTGCCCAGGCGCGCTTGGACCAAGCTCAGCAGGAGCGCAGCGGGGCGGCCGCAACCCTAGACGGGCTGCGCCGTGAGTTTGAAACCCGCAAGCGCGAACGCGACGCCGCTGAGCAGCAGCTGGTGCAGCTTCGCCAACAGCTGGAACGCGCCGAGCAGCGCAGCTTTGCGCTTTATCAGCAGCGTGACCCCGAGCAGGGCAGCCTGCGCCACTTTCTGCGCTACCATCGCCCCGGCTGGGAGCAGCAGCTAGGCAAGGTCGTTGCCCCAGAGCTATTAGAGCGGCGCGATTTAGCCCCACGGCTTGCCGAAGGCGCTAGCGACGACCTGTTTGGATTGGTATTAGATCTTTCTGCCATTGCCCTGCCGAGCTACGCCCAGGATGAAGCCAGCCTGCTGGCCGCGATTGAAGCGGCGGATACCGCCAAGCGGCGCGTGCAGTCAGAGTGTCAAGCAACCGAAAAAGCGCTTAAACAGCACAACGAGCGCGTACAGCAGGCCGATGAAGCTCAGGATCAGGCCCGCATGGCGCATCGGCGCGCCGAGCAGGAAGTCGAGTTTGCGCTAGAGGCGCGCCGCCAGCAGCAGGAGCGACAAACCAAGCATCAGCAAGAGCGCCGCGCCGCCCATCAGTCCGCGTTAGCCAACCAAGAGCAGGCGCAAGCCGCACTGCGTGAAGAGAAGCAGCAGGCGCTCGCGGCGCTTGGCGAAACGCAGCAAAGCCAGCTGTTGGAGCTAAAAGCCGACGGCCAAAGCCAGGTAGACAGCCTGGATGCCCAGCTGCGCCAGTATAAACAGCAGCTTAGCGATGCCAACGCCGAACATCAGCGCCAGCGCGCAGAGCTTGAAGACGCATTTAGCCAAGAACTGGCCGAGCAGGGCGTCGACCCGGCCCAGCTAAAAGCCACCAAAGAGCGCCTGGCGAGCCAGGACGAGCGCATCCGCACGACCGCCGCGCGGCAGGATGAGCTCACCGACTACACCCGCTTTATGCGCGTCGAGTGGGGGCAGCACAAGCCGCAGCTTGTCGCCCAAGAAGCCGAACTTGCGCAGGCCGACCAGCAGTTGGCACGCGATAAAGAGCATCTCAAAAACGACTTTCAGGCCGCGCGTAAAACTCACCAGAGTGCTGTAAGCGGGCTTAAAACCCAGCGTGAAAGCGAACATGCCTGCCTGGAAGCGTTGAAGCCACTGCTCTCGCAGCTAGAAAGCCTGGCTATTGAACCTGACGGCCAAGTGCCAACCCAAGCGCTGGGTGATGTGGATGAACGCATTGAGCGCGCCCGACAGGCATTAGGCAGCCGCCACCAGCAGATTGAGCAGCTGCGCCGTGGCTGTTTAGACGTCGAAAGCCAGCTGATTAAAGACGCCAGCAGCGGCTTTGCCGAAGCGTTGGAAAGTGAGCGCAGCAAGCTGCAAAGCGACAACCCGCGCCTACAGCTACCGCTACTGCGCGACATGCTCAAACTGCTCGAAGACCAACAGCAGCAACTGATTCAGGAAGGGCGCAATCTCAGCGACGACCTGGATAAGTTCTTTACCGTGTTCCGCGATTTGAACCGCCGCATCAGCGCCCAGAGCCGTCGGCTGTCTGAAGAAGTCGCCGATGACCTGCGCCTGGAAGGCATCAGCAAGGCCGAAGTGCGCATCCAGTCGACTATCGATGAGCTGGGCTTCTGGGAGCCGCTGAAGCTGTTTGCCCAGCGCTATAAAGAATGGCGCGAATCCGGCCAAACGCTGCCTAGCGACGACTACTTAAACACCCTGGCGGACGTGGTCGATCTGCTGCGTAGCGACCAGCAGTACAGCTTTGAAAGCCTGCTGCGCCTGGAGCTGCATCTCAACGAAGGCGGCACGGATCTGGTGATCAAAAACGACCGCCAGCTGTTGGAATCCTCTAGCCACGGCATGGCGTATCTGATTCTGTGTAAATTTCTGCTCGCCTTTACCCGCTTGCTGCGCGGCGATGCGGAAATCGCCATCCACTGGCCGATTGATGAGATTGGCACGCTGGCGTACCACAACGTCGAAAAGCTGTTTGATGCTTGCGACAGCAACCGCATTCACATTGTGGGTGCGTTCCCCAACCCTGAATCGGACGTGCTGCTGCTGTTCGCCAACCGTTACTTGATTGACCGCGATGACACTCAGCCCAACAAGCGGGTGCTAAAGCGCATTGAGCCACGGTTAAGCCGCTTGGCTGAGCGGCTTCAGGAGCGTCAGCAGGAGGTGACTTTATGATCGAACATGGCCCACTGCTTGAGCGCCTGCTGGCCGGCGAGTTTATCTGCCCGATCAGCGATGAGAGCGGCTACCGCCATCTCACCAATGAAGAGACCCGTGAGGAGATCGATACCTACCTGCGGCCCCTCAACCGCCGCTTGGCCAGTAATGAAGACGGCAGCGTCTATTTTCTGGCCTGGCGGCAGTTGAACGACAGCGCCCGTGACCAGCTTTCGCGCCAGCTGGGCGATACGCTTAATAGCCTGCTGCCGCTGTTGGAATGGCTGCAGTTGGTTCAAGAAGCGCTAGGCCGTGACACGCTGGCCGCCCCCGGCGATGTGCTTAAACCCGCCGAATTCAGCGCCAAGTGTGAAGATAACCAAAGCCTGCGCGAGCGCCTGGAACGCCTGGCCACCGACAGCTTTTTTGGTTCCCAAAGTGACCAGTTAGATGCCCAGGTAAAGCAGGTCTTCAAGCGCTTGAAAGAGCACGGCTACCTGCTCCAACCGCACTCCGAGCGGCAGGTGTTTGTGGTCACCGGCAAGATCGACTACCTGGTGGACTTGGTGCGCTTTATCCGCGATGAAGAGAACCTGCCGATTGATGCCGAAGGTGAAGAGGGCAAGCAGGAGGCGCTGCTTTGAGTGAGCTAGAGAGCCGCCTGCTAAAAACCGGCAGTGAACGGCTGGCGCTGCTGGGCAAGCATTCTGAAGCGTTGATGCAGGCCTATACCCGCGATGAGGTGCCGCTGGAATCGCTCAGCGATAGCGCGCTGCGTAAGCTGCTGGCGGCGCGCATTCTATGGCGGCCGGATGAGCAGAGCGGCGTGAAGCTAGCGCCCAAGGTGCGCGAACTGATCGCTGAAATGCTAGCCGACGAGACCCGCCGCCACGTCAACGCAGACGTAGCGGAAACCTTGGAGCTGATTCGCTCATTGGTACACAGCTATCGCGAGGCGCGCAGCCGTGGCGAGCACTGGCGGTTGGAGCAGCAATTGATGCGACTGCGCCAGGAAGTCGACGACCTGAACGGGCGCTTCGCCGATGCCATTGATAGCCTGTGGCAGCGGCTGAACAGTGATTTCGGTTTCGTCAGCCAGCTCAACGATAAAATCCGTGAAAACGACCGCGCCCAAAAGCAGATCGCCCGCCTGTTGGATGGCCTCGCGCTGATCGACTTCGACGAGCTGATTGAGCTCGTAGGCAGCGACGGCGGCCTGCGCAAGCTTTTAATCAGCCAGTTGCAGCAGCAGTTAAGTAACCACTACACCGGCCTGCGCGAAGTACAGCGGCGCTTGATCGAGCTAATGGCGCGCTTTCGCAAGCAGCAGGCGCGCAGCCGCCTAATTAGCGGCATGGCGGCGTTTATGCGCGAGCATCCCGGCTTTGTACCGGGCAACTATGCCCGCCGCAGCGAGGTGCCCACGCTGGTGAATCAAGCCGCACCGCTAAGCGCCGCCGCCGCCCCGGCGCTGGACCGCAACCTCGACAGCCAAGCCCTGGCTGAGCTGCTGCACCAGCTACCCCAGCCGCGCCATACCACCCAGTCAGTAGAAGCCGCGGCCCCTGCTCAAGCCCAGCAAACTAGCATGGCCGCCGCCCGCCAGCAGGCGCTCAAACAGGATGTCGAGCACTTCTATTTAAGCGTGATCGATCAGCCTCAGGCGGAACCGGTTAGCGCCCTGGAGTACCTGCACGAAAGCCCGCTGGAGTGGCCGGATGAGATTTGGCTGTTCCAGGTGATTGCCGAATACCAGGGCCTGCCGCGCAACGACCAGCGCGCATTTCGGCTCAAACAGCAGGAAAGCCAGGCGAGCACCTTCAATCACCTGCGCCTGATTCACGACGTTGAACTGCAGCTGGCTGTGCCGGTATGAACCTGCCCAGCCGTGCGCGCACCGGGCTTAATGAAGTCGCCCGCTTGCTCTGCCAGCAGCCCACGGTAGTGCGGCCGCGCCGCCAGTGGGTAGACGACATGGTGGCCTGGTGCCATCAACATGATATTGATCTAGCCGCGCGGCTAAGCGGTAAAACGCTGCGCTTTGATGCCGCGCTGTTGGCACAGATTAATGACGTACTCGAAAGCGCCAAAATAGCGCCACTGGGCCGCTCGCTCAGCGGCCTGACCAGTGGCGCCCAGGCAAAAGAAGGCGTAGAAGAAGACAAAACCAACCGCGAAAGCCCCCGCGCACGGCGAGTATTAATCAGCCTACCGCCGGAAGCTTCGCCGTTGTTTGTGCACGGGCTTGCACAACCGCCGCGCACCATTCGCGATGTGGATATTCAGGCGCTAAAACTAAGCGCGTTCAGCGCCTTAATTCAGGTCGAAAACCTCGACAGCTTCTATGAGTTTTCAGCCGATAGCCCAGCGCTAAGCGAATACGTTAATCCGCTAATAGTTTACCGCGGCGACAGCCACTACGGCGGCGGCTTTGCCCTGCTGGCCGAGGCGTGGCACAAAACCCGCCGAACGCATATCTACGCCGGTGACTTCGATGTAAAAGGCGTTACGCTCGCGCTAGACAGCGGCGCTACACATTTGCTGTTGCCCGACATCGAATGGCTTACTCAAAACGCCACGCCGTTGCATGTGCCTGCTGAGCAGTTTCCTTTTCAGCGCAGGCTTCGCAAGCACCTTGCCGCGCTGCCCTCAGCTCATCCGTTGCGCGAATATCTAACGCTGCTGCTGGAAAAACAGCGGGGGCTAAGGCAGCAGTGGTTTGGTGGGGAGATGGTGTGTGTGGGGTTGGTGTAATGGCAACTCACTTTACCGCGAGACCCGCGCTATTGTGCCCTTCGACCGCATGCGCATTGCATGCATCAGTATGATTGAAACCGGCAAAACGAGCAGGCACGCGAATTTTGGATATACTGCCAAATTTTGCTTTGCTCTGAGCAGAAACAATGGGGTAGAGTCGATTCTTGGGGCAGCATAACCTCAATCAATGTGCCGTCGCGTTTATTGAGGTTATGTAGCCTTCCGTATAATCACTGTTAGGTATCACTTATGCGTAAGCAATATCACTTTCGAGAAAGCAAAGAAGGATTGCTTGCTTGGGACGTGCATCGCTTGATCGACCTGGCTCGCACAGCCAAGCCTTCGACCGTCCAGCTATCCGAAATCCAAGAAATCGATGAGGCGTATTGGTACGACTCGGACGATCCGCCTCCTACCTGCCGTGACTTGGTGGGCCACATGCGACTAGTTGAAGCTACAGACCTGACTTACCCAATCATCCTTTCGCCGGACGGTCAAGTTATGGATGGGATGCATCGCATAGCCAAGGCTCTTCTACTTGGTCACTCAGAGATCACGGCAGTGCGCCTTGATGCCATGCCTGAGCCAGACTATATCGGCGTTGATCCAGAGGACCTTCCGTATGAAGATGCCTAACAATTCGTTCAAGCCGAACCCGCTTCGCGGTTCGGCTTAACTCAGGCGTTAGCTGAATTAAGGAAGGTTCGTGGAAAATATTACAGATTGGTTTTCAATTGTTTCTTTTATCGCAAGTATAAGCTCGTTGGTCTTAGCTGTAGTTGCAATATGGATTGCTTTTTATACAAAAAGTGAAACAGATAGAGTTAATGAAAAAATTTCCGAAGTATTAATCGAAATAAAAACAGATGCTAAAGCTATTTCTCAAGTCGCAATGCCTGAGTTAAAAGCTTACGGTGACTCAATGAGGAGATACGTCCTCAACGGTAGTGAAAACAAGGATTCCACCAATTCAAATAATGATATTTTAGAAAAGCTTGAAAGCTTAGATGAAAAGATAAAATCACTTGGTAGTGAAAACGATATAACTAAGCTTAAATCTGAACTTGTAAAAGTATCCAACGATATTAAGAGTTCGGAGATCAATGTAGCTAAAAGTTTGTCAAAAGATAAATTAAGAAAAACATCAAAAGGTGTTCGTATTAATTCTTCATCAGGTGCTTCAGTCCAAGCAACCAAACCAACAGATGAGTGGGTAGAATTATTGAGGTTAGCTATTAGCCTAGCAGGGGAAGATGTCACACTTAATAATTATGGGAAACGTTGGGTTTTAGTTAATAGAACAAATAAAAAGACTATCGAAAATAGGTTTATTACTAGTAAAAATGTAAGTTTTTCAGATATGCCTATTAATGAAAATGACGAATTAGATATTGTCCGTATTGATTAAATCCCGCTAACAAGTTGCTTAAACGGACAAAAACAGCTGGCTTTTGCTCGTTCCTCGCTAATTTTAGCTAGCTATTTTATTGCCGCTTAGCAAAGCGTTAGGCGACTGAGGGAGTCCAGTGTTCGAAGTTGGAAAAATATATAAACGCAGAACTGAAATACATGGAGTGTACAAAGGCCAACAATACGGTGGCATTGCGACTCCATCACAACACCCTTATGTATTTATTTTCACCAGCGAAGCTGGTGAAGAATTTGGTTATTCTGATGGTTTCAATCCTGACGGTACATTTAGATATACAGGTGAAGGGCAAGAAGGCGATATGATCATGGCTAAAGGTAATTTAGCCATTCGCGATCATCAAAAAAATAAAAAACAGATTCTTCTTTTTGAAGCTGCGTCTCAAGGTATGATTCGGTTTGTTGGTAACTGCAATTATATAACTCACCATATCGAAGAAAGGCCTGACAAAAATGGAAAACAAAGAGCGACTTATATATTTCATTTGGATATAATTCCTGAAACTAAAAGTGATGGAATTGAATCCCCTAAAGCGCCATACCTTACAAATCCAACTAAAAGTAAATCATTAAAACAACTGCGTGAAATTGCACTAAGCAATACGCCGACCCATGCAGACGAAAAAGAAAAACTAATTCACGTTAAATATCGTAGTGATGCAATAAAACTTTATGCTAAAAAACGCGCCAAAGGTAATTGTGAAGGTTGCGGGGACAAAGCTCCTTTTGAAACAAAGTCAGGTCCTTATTTAGAAGTTCATCACCTTACTCGCTTATCGGACGGCGGAGCTGATTGCCCAGAAAATGTTATAGCTTTATGTCCAACTTGTCATCGCAGAGCCCACTATGCTGTTGATAGCGTAATCTTTAATAATGAATTAACGCGTAAAGCGAAAGTCATAGAGGCAAGCGTCGCCTAACAAGTCACTTAAAAGGACAAATAACAGTTGGTTTTTGCTCCTTCTTCGCTTATTTTAACCAACTGTTATTTGCCTCTTAGTGAGGCGTTAGTAGTAAAAGGATGTCATGATTAAATCTGTTAAAATTTGGCTAGCTATAGTTTTACTGCCAATGCCTCTTTATCTTTCCATGTTCTTACTTGGGTTAATTGGCTTAGCTGGTTATTGGGGCTATTACATTCCTTTTTGGTCTTTAGGTGAACCATTCTTTAAGTATTCATCAGATACTGGTTGGTATTATCCAACGCTTTATGGTCATATCCTTGCTGCTGTAGCATATTCCATTATATTCTGGTGCGGTTACTATCTTTTAAAAAAGGTTTGGCGCAAGTAAAGTTACTACTAACAAGTCGTTTAAAAGGACAAAAGCAGTTGGCTTTTGCTCCTTCGTCGCTAATTTTAGCCAACAATTTTTTGCCTCTTAACGAGGCGTAAGATTTATCGAGGAAGAAATGCGAATTCTAATCGGAATTGCTTCCGGCATAGTGTTGGTAATGATTGGCTGCCTGTTTGTTCTAGCTGGTTCATTTTTTTCATCAGCGTATGAAGCAAATGCTATAGGTATGGTATTAGCAATACCGGGGTACATAATTATCGCTCCGGGGCTTCTTGGGATGGGGCTAATCGACTATTTGCCAATGCATCTTATTTTCCCTAGCGGTGGTGCTTCAGGCGTTTTTGGTAGCATTTTGTTGCTTGCAATAATTTTCTGGTCGATCGTACTTAGTTTTCTATCATCTAAGCGATATTGGCCGTACAAAACCTTAACAAAAAGCTCAAGCAAGGACGCCACAAGCGGCGCCACTTAGCTTGGCATTAGGTGAAAAAAATCGAGTATGGATAAGAAAGCGAAGAAAATATTATTCTCCACCTACTGGAAGAATGGATGGATTGACTCCAAAGATAGAGTCCTATCTGGTGACAACTTTGAGTACGCTAAGTCACAAGGTTTAATGTTTGATCCGATTTCAATTTCTCATGATGCGTGCATAGAAGTTATTGAAAATTTGGTTAGTGAAATATCACGAGAGAAAATTGCTAAAGGTTTTTTAAGTAGCCTGACATCTCGCCGTTTGGACTGGAGGTCTTCTTTATCTTCGTATTCAATTGCCAAAAAAATACCAGTGCATAAATATAAACCAGTTATCTCCGGCACTTCATATACTGATGGGAAGCCCACTTCACACTCTTATACCTGCGGGGTGTGCAGGGATTGCCAATACGGGGTAGTGGGTCGTCAGAACTATGATGACACTGATATAAACGTATTGAATTTTGAGCGTATTAAATGGGGTGGTGTCCGCCATGGTGATATCTTGTACACGTACTTTGACTTAAACCAATTTGCAAATACAGATATCCCTGAACCTGATGATGAAGATATTTATTGTTTCAAGGAAATATTGAAAACCATCGAGTTCTCGGAGCCATCAGATTATCCTAGTGCCCTGGAAAAAAGATTGGCTGGTGTCATAAAGTCTAGCAAGGCGGAAAGACAGGTATTAATTGAAATTTTAGCCAGTATTGGTGTGTTAAAGCCTGGCAGCTACGATCGACCCGTTAAAGGTAGGAATGACTGGGTTTTTGTTGAATATTGGCGAGGTGAAGACAAATATTGTCATAAGGCTGTAGGTGAATATTTTGGGAAATATCTGTAGCTATGAGCGTGGCAAATCACCTGACAAGCGCATGTTGTCGGACTGTTTTCCGCTGCGCTCCAAATCAGCCGCAAATGCGGGCGTTAGGTGACAGAAAGGAACATCAGCAATGGCGGAATGGCCTGAAAAAAATCGCCCCGGGTTTGTGTTGTTTTTTGAAGATACGCGCCCCGAAGGTTTCGGTCTCGGAATGCCGGAAGATCAGTCATATCACGATCTTCCTGAGATAAAGGCGTTAATGAATGGAGTGTTGAACCACCCCGGAAATCATCTCGGGCTCATTGATCAGTTTGATGAAACCTTGCAGTTCTACGTCAATGGGGATGGCTCTGTTCTCATCGACTTTATTGTCAGAGACAAGCGCGGCTCACTTCAAGCAATCTTGTCGCTTAAGGAGTGTATTGCGTTGGTTCAGTCGTCAGTGCCATCCTTGTCCGCATTGCAAATACCTAACGCTGAGTTCAATAAGTGGTAACCCATTCGCCTAATAATTTCGTCGAGAGGGAACCACAAGCTGCGCTTGTGGTTCCCTCCGCCTGCGGCTCCGGTCGCCTCTTAAGTAAAACGTTATAGCTAATCAAATATGAAGCTACTAATACTAGCGATTACTCTACTGCTATCAGGCTGTGTTGTTTACCCAATAAACAAAACTCTTCAGCCGGAGGCTGAAATTCTCGTAACAGATGGGGAAGGAAAGCCGATTCAGGATGCTTGGGTATATTTAATATCGAGCTATTATCCTTATGGTTTTGAACAAAGCAGAATGATGGATAAAACCAGTTATAGAGGTGAGGCAAGCTTTCCAAAAATTAAGGAGTGGCGCGCTGAATCTCTTATGATTCACGGTTCGCAGGTGTTTTTTTGGAATTGGTGCGTCGTAAAAGAAGGTTTTGAAACACACACTACAATGTGGAATAGCGGCAATGACTTTCAGACTCAATACGAAGTCATTCTTAATCCAGGGGAAAGCACGCCATGTCCAGAATAATTAAATTATAATTAGCCTTTGGTTGTGAAAAGCACATGTTGCCGGACTGGTTTTTCGCTGGGCTCCAAACCAGTCGAAAATGTGGCGAAATTCATCTTGATTACCCATGTGCACAGTGACTACTGCTACGGAAACGTGAAAAATTAGCCCAACAAGTTCTTCTCGTAGCGCTATGCTGCGGCAGCTTAGCCAGTACGTTATGTGCTTTCGGGGAAAAAATGAAAAAGTGTTTACTATTAGTTCTTGCTGCCATGTCGTTATCAGCCGTTGCTGACGACGAGGAGCTTGATTGCAATAATATAATGAATACGCTTGAGACCAATCGGTGCGCGGCTATCGAGTTAGAGGTCGCCGAGGATGACCTCACCCACTATCTGGAAACGAGCGTTGAACATAACGCGGTTGATCCTGTGTTAGTCGATGCTATCAAAGTGGCTCAAAAGCAGTGGCAGGCGTATGCCGCTGCTCATTGCGGCTCTGTCTATACGCAATGGCGCGATGGGACTATTCGAGGCGTCATGGGAATTACGTGCCGTACCCGGTTAACGAAACAGCGAACGCATGACATCTGGGAAGACTTCCTAACGTATATGGACAGTACGCCCCCTGTTTTACCGGAACCAGATGTTGAGTAAAGCTTTGATCATGTACATAACAATCTTTTAAGAGGGATTCAAAGCGCATGGCATTTTTACTATGCGCTGGTTTATGTGTTTGAGGTGGCTTGTGGCGGCTGGGAAAGTACAACCAGGGCGGAGCGCCGAAGCACTCCGCCTTTCAGGCCTTACTCGCTCAGACCAACTTTTTCCATAAACGCTCGCGCATGCACATCCACCGCTTTAATAGCGTGGACGATCTGCCGCGGCGTCAGCTCATACGCCAGATTATGGCTTGATTCGCCTTCCTTCAGTGCCGCCTCGGCTACACGATAAAGATCTTCTTCGCTTGCCTGGTCAAGTTTGAGTGCTTTCAAGGTCACCGGCAGGCCCAGCGCGAGGTAGAGATCCAGATACTCTTCAAGCTCCGCCTGTGGCGTTTGGTCGAGAATCAGCTGCGCGAGCGTGCCGTACGCCACTTTTTCGCCGTGGGTTAGGTTGTGAATCTCGCCGTGCAGGGCGGTAAAGCCGTTATGGATAGCGTGTGCTGCGGCCAAGCCGCCGCTTTCAAAGCCTAAACCGCTGAGCAGGGTATTGGCTTCCACCACCGCCTCGAACGAGGGCGTGACGATTTGTGCTTGGTTGGCCTGATAGGCCAGCATGGCGTGCTCGAATAGAATCTCTTCGCACTTCTGGCCAATGGTCGCGCCCAGCAGGGTGGCTTTGCCGCCCGCCATGTTGTTGGCGTTGGCGCGAATGGCGGCGCGCGCCTCGACCCAGGTGGCCATCGCATCGGCAATGCCAGAGGCCAAAAAGCGCGGCGGCGCCTTACAGATGATGCCGGTATCTACCAGCACCAGGTCGGGGTTCTTGCTGTAGAAGCGATAGGATTCGAACTCGCCATCGTCGCTGTAGATGACCGATAGGGCGCTGGTGGGCGCATCGGTGGAGGCGGTCGTGGGCAGTATGGCACAGGCCGCGCCTAGCTTTTCGGCCACGCCTTTAGCGGTGTCGATTGTTTTACCGCCACCAAAGCCAATGATGACTTTCGCCTGCTGCTTGCGGCCAAGCTCAACGAGACGGTCGATTTCGCGGTTAGAAGCCTCACCTTCGAACACCGCGCGCTCGAAACTCACGCCTTCGCCTTCCAGGCTAGCGCTGAGCTCCTTGCCCGCAATTTTCCAGACAACGTCGTCGGCAATAAGCAGCGCCGTTTTCCCGAGTGCCGAGATATAGTGACCGGCGCGTGCGGTTACACCTTCACCCTGAACATAGCGGGCAGGGCTGATAAAGACTTTCTCGTTCGTGGCTTCCATGGCAGATATTTCCTATACATAGAATGAGTTGCATGATCAGTGTAGTCACTTATGCCACTGAGGCGACTGCGATGATTTGACGCCTGTGCATGTTAACTTAGCTAACTGGCCCAGCGCCTTGGCCCCACGCGTGTGCACAAGCGATTACGAATAACAGAGTATAAACAAGATATGAACATACTGTTTCTGGGAACCTCCGCCGGTGTACCCACTAAAGCCCGAAACGTCTCCGGCGTCGCTTTGCGAGAGAGTAAAGGGAAGGGCTGGTACTTAATTGATTGTGGCGAAGGCACCCAGCATCAAGTGTTGCACACGAAACTATCGTTCCATTCATTGAAAGCCATCTTGATTACTCATGTGCACGGCGACCACTGCTATGGGCTGCCGGGCATACTGGCGAGTGCGGCCATGGGTGGCCGGGAAGAACCGCTTACCATTGTGGCGCCCGCAGGCATCAAAGCCTGGTTGGAGGCTACCTGTGAGGTCACGCAGCTTTGCTTGCCCTTCGCCGTGGAGTTTATCGCCTCGGATGACCTGCCCAGCGTTGAGTTTGAGAACATGGCGGTGGCTACGTTCGCGCTTTCACACAGGGTGGCGTCCTATGCCTATGGGTTTACGGAGAAGAACGTCGACGCTGATTTGGATATTGATAAATTAGCGCAAAAGGGGATTCCAAGAGGGCCGTTGTGGGGGCAGTTGAAGCAAGGGTTTGATGTTGAGTTCGCGGGTGAACGGCTTAAAAGCCATGACTACTTAATCTTCAAGAACAAGCCAAGGAAGGTGGTGATCGCTGGGGACAACGACCGGCCTGAACTGCTTGTAGATGCCTGCGAAGATGCCCAGGTGCTGGTACACGAAGCCACCTACACCGAAGAGATGGCCCAGAAGGCCGGTGATGTCGGGCATAGTTACGCCAAGCTTGTCGCCGCGTTTGCTGAAACGGTACAGCTTCCCAACCTAGTGCTGACGCACTTCAGCCCCCGTTATCAGCCCAGCCCCCATGCGTCGCCTTCCATTGAGGACATCAGAGCGGAGGCTCAGAGCGTCTATTCGGGCTCGCTTTATCTAGCGCAGGATTTTGGCGAGTACACGCTCGATAAATCGGGTCACTTTTCTGAAGTGGCGGGCGAATAATCGATTTCATCGCACCGCCCCTTGAAGAATCGCCGACAGATCAGTCGCGGCAATAGCCTTCACCTGTTGCTACTACCAGGCAGTCTTCTTTTTCCGCTAGCCACTTCATGCCGGTGGCTTCGCCATCCCCCGCGCGGAGCAGCTGTTGACCGTCATCGCGGCTAAAGCTAATGCCTTCGTCTGTAGCTTGGCCTTCAAACGTTCCGCTTTGCTCGGCATCCAGGCCGTACTGCATCTCAAGTAGATAATGGCCGGGGCCTGCAGGCTCGTCCTTGCTGATTTCCAGAAATAGCCCTTCGACCCCAGTCCAACGGCCGACCCATTGATCGGTAGTCTCATAATCGGGCTGGCTTTGCTCGGTTGCAGTATCTGAAGTAGAGGCACTTGATGCAGGGGGTTCGCTCTCACTGCTGCACCCGCTGATGAGTATGATTGTGCTTAGGGCTAACGCTGTTTTGATCATGGGTAGTGGTACCTGCTGTGGTTGAATGGCCGTCTTAAATTCAATTTTCTACTCTAAGCCCTGGTACACGAATAAACTCACCAAGGTTATTGGTTACCATAATCATTCTCCGGATATGACATGGTCTGGAATATGAACGATCGCAATTTAACTAGTCGCCGCTGTCGGACCGTCTCTTCACTGCTTCGTGACTCCTACGTTACCGCAAAGCTTAGCGCTTGCCTTGAGTGTTATCCAAAGCTGATCATCATGTTTAGAATGAGCAGAGATGCTGAGTCTACTGATCCCGATTCAATTGCGAAAAATACCCATGACGCCCTCACTTCATCGCCTGTACTCTTTTCGTCGCTGCCCCTATGCCATGCGTGCCCGTCTCGGCTTATTGTTTGCTGAGTTGCAGGTGGAGCTGCGGGAAATAATATTGAAAAACAAACCGGCCCAGATGCTAGCGATTAGTCCGAAAGGCACTGTGCCTGTTTTACAGCTTTTTGATGGTGCTGTAATCGAGGAAAGCCGAGAAATAATGGTGTGGGCGCTTGAGCAACAAGATCCGCAAGGGCTGTTAGACGCAGAGGTTTTGACTCAGGCCAACGCTTTGATCGAGCAAAACGATAATGAATTTAAACATTGGTTGGATCGTTATAAATATGCCGACCGTCATCTCGAAATGATCCAGACGGAGTACCGGCAACGGGGTGAGGCTTTTTTACAGGTGCTAGAGACGTTGCTGACTCAAAAGCCTTATCTTCTGGGGGATAACGCGACCATTGCCGATATTGGCATCATGCCTTTTGTCCGCCAATTCGCCCATGTGGATCGCGATGTTTTTTACAGCCTACCTTACCCGCACCTACAGCGGTGGTTAGAAAACTGGTTGGAGCACGCATTCTTTCTGCAGGCCATGACCAAGTTTCAGCCATGGCAAGAGGAGGATGACGTGGTGGTTTTCCCTTCTTAAACAAAGTGCCATCTGTTACTTCTTGTCGGCTTTCTCTCTCTTTCTAGCGCGATGCACGGCCGCTTTCATTCTGTTTCCGCAAGACGCCATGCTGCACCAGCGGCGCCGGTGAGATTTTGTTTGATCGTGGAACAGAAGAACGCAGTCCGAGGCTTCGCACTGTTTAACGAGCTGCAAGTCAGCCTCGGTAAGCAGCTGAACCAACGCCCGTGCGACAGGCTGCAACAGGCTCTCGCTTTCCATGTTGCGCTGATAGGTTTTTTTTTGAAATACCGATGCTGTTGACTGCCATTCGATCTTCTCAACGGGGTAGCCCCGCTCCAGTACATGATTTACCACGGCGGGGTCCGCGGCTCGGCCCTGCTGGGCAGAGGTAAGAAGGTCCCGCATGTTGTTGCGTAATTCTCTAGCGAGTTGCGCTATCCCCGATGGTGGGCTTTCACGGTATTCGGCCAACACGCCCGCCTGTTGAAGCCACGCAACGACACTGCTGTCATCGTCCAGGCATTCTTGGCGCTCGTCTGCTACGCCAAATTGCGTGTTCATAAAGTCGAGGGCGAGATTGCTTGCGATAAACGGTGGCGCAATTTCTGATGGCATGTCTAGTAACCTTTAATTTCTATGTTGACAGGTTACTATTATTTTGGATAACCTGCAAAAATAGTTATTAATGGTTATCTAGGGGGTTGTCCATGACATCTGAAAATATGACTAATACGCAGGAAGCACTCACAGCCAAGGCTGGGCAGGTTCACTATCGTTTCGAGAAAGTGGGTGATGTCGACATCTTCTATCGTGAAGCGGGTGATCGGGCGGCACCGACAGTGTTGTTGCTGCACGGATTCGCTGCGTCCTCGTATATGTGGCGCGATGTGATTGAGGCGCTTGCCCATCGATATCACGTAGTGGCACCGGATTTACCCGCCTTTGGCTTCACTCAATCACCACCAAGGGGACAGTACGAGTACACCTTTGCCAACCTAACCAAGACGATTGATCAATTTACCGAGCAGTTGAAGATCGATCGCTACGCTATTGCCGTTCACGATTATGGTGCACCTGTGGGCTGGCGTCTGGCGGTGGCTCATCCGTCAAAAATCACTGCCATCATTTCGCAAAACGGCAATGCTTATGAGGAGGGACTTTCAGAAGGGTGGGAGCCTATCCTGACGTATTGGAACGATCCTTCTAAGGCGAATCGTGATGCCCTTAGCGACTTTCCGACGCCGGCGTCAATCAAATGGCAGTACGTGGAGGGCGTTAGCGATACAAGTGCTGTAGCACCGGATGCCTATACGCTGGAAGGGGCTCAGATATCCCAGCCGGGGATGGCGGATATTCAGCTCGACTTATTGTTGGACTACGCCACCAATGTTGCCAAGTATCCTGAATTTCAGGCCTACTTCCGCGAGTATCAGCCGCCCTTGCTCGCGGTATGGGGAAAGCATGATCCCTTCTTTCTACCGCCGGGGGCACAAGCCTGGAAGCGAGATATTCCTCAGGCGGACATTCGCTTTTACGACACGGGGCATTTTGCCTTGGAAACCCATGGCAATGTCATTATCCCGGTGATTTGTGCGTTTTTAGATGATCATCTGCAAATATCATCAGATGACAAGTAATCACTGTTCCCCACTGGGCGGCAATGGCCAAGGCGGTGCCCGCACGAAGCCGTCGGAACGTTATTTTCCTAGAACTAAAACAATGAGATAGAGTCCTATCAGCAGCTCAATTAATGCGCATGCTGATACGCTGATTGAGATTATGTTGCCTTGCGTATAATCATTGTTAGCGTCTTTTATATATAGAGAAAAATATGTTCCCTATCCGAACTGCTGCATTCGCTTTGATCGTTTTACTTGCTGGCTGTAATCAATCGACTCCCAACCAGCAAGTCTCCGCACCGGCTGAAGGTGCTCAAGCTGGGGCTGAATCCTCTTCGCCAGCCAACGTCAACGAACTCTATTCCCCACTTCTTAAACCCAAGGGAAAGGTCACGCTGAGTAGTTGTCGAATGGGCGGCTGCGCTTGGAATAAATGGCTTTCCGTTAAGTCCATTAGTACTTCAGAGACAGAGCAAACACTGGAAGTAACGCTGCTTAACGGTGACTCAAGGCTTAAGGACGGAGAGGATTCCCCCACGTCACCCGATGGCGTCGCGATCAATTGGAACGTAGAACCCGAGGTTATCAATGTGACGTGCTCATACACGGCACCGTCAGTCTCAAGTGAAGCATTAACCTTAAATTCCGAGACCGCCGTGCCCGGTGCCATGGAAAGCGCCGCTGAGCTTTACTTTGCGGCATGCCACTCCAACTTCGACGGCTATTCGAGTGGCATAGAGACTTTTTCCTACGATGTGAAATAGGCAGGCATTGATGGCTGCACTCTTAATCTTCCACCATGCTATTTAGCGCATTTTAAACGGATTCAGCCCGTTGGCTTGCTGCATCATCATGCGCTTGGCCAGCGGGAAACGTTCGGCAATCTGCAGGCTTAAATCACCTAGTTGGCGCAGGGGCTTGGCGCCGGTAAACAGGTGATGAAAGCTGTCAGTAGCAGCGATCATGGCTTGATTGGCCACGCGGCGCTGGCACTCAAAGCGGAGCAGGTTGATCGAGTCGCCAGCGTCGCGGCCTTTGATGATGATCTCGGCCAGCGTGTCGGCGTCGTGCAGGCCGATGTTTAAACCTTGCCCCGCTAGTGGATGCACCACGTGCGCCGCATCGCCAATCAGCGCTAAGCGTGTGCCAATATAGCGCTGCGCGTGTTGGCGCTTAATGGGGAAGCTTGCCCGTGCCACGATGCGAGTAATTCCGCCTAGCCGTTTGGGAAAGGCCGTTTCAATCGCCGTTTTTAGCGCGTCATCGTCTAGCTGTTCGCGGGCTTTGGTAGTTTCGTCTCTGTCGTACCACACCAACGAGGCGCGCTGGCCGGGTAAGGGCAGCATCGCGAGCGGGCCGGTGGGGGTGAAAACTTGCCAGCTTACGTCTTGCTGGGGTAGCTCGGTTTCTACGTTAATGATCATCGCGCGCTGATGATAGTCGTAGCTTGTCACGCTAATGCCTGCCAGCGCACGCAGCGTAGAATTCGCACCGTCAGCACCGACAATTAAGCGCGCGCTAAGGGTTGTGCCGTTATCTAGCTCCAGCATGCGGGCATTGCTGGCCGTTCCTGTGCTAATCGGCGCGCAGTGGGTGTAGCAGCTAACGCTAGGCAGCTGTTCCAGCCGCTGCCATAGCGCGTACTGCAGCGTTTGGTTTTCGATAAAGATGCCGAAGTCTTCCATGCCGCTATCTTCAGCGGAAAACAGCGAATGGCCGGTGCCGTCCTGATTGGCGACATCAATATGGCGAAAAGGGCAGCTGCGCTCTTGCGGCAGAGCGGTGCCGCTTGCCTTGATAAAGGCCAGCGAGCGCGCATTGAGTGATGAGATGCGCAGGTCATAGTCGCCGCTGGGCGCGGTGGGCGCATCGCCTTGCTCCACAAGCCCAACGCTTAGTCCCGTATGGCCTAAGCGTGCTGCTAATGCCGCGCCCACCATGCCGCCGCCGACAATAATAATGTCATGATCGTGCTGCATAAGAGTCTCTCCTGGGTGCACAATAACTGTTCAAGGGCGAGTTGCGTGGCCCGCTGTTGCTATACAGTATCGTTGAATTTGAGCAACATTGCCTAGAGGTGAACGATTGACGCAGGCCGTGGACATTGCAGAAAACGTTGCCCAGTCGGGCAAAGAGCTAGCTGACTTTATACAGCAGCACCCCAAGCTGTGGGTGATTACCGGTGCCGGCGTGAGTACTGACAGCGGCATTCCGGACTATCGCGATGCGCTGGGGCAGTGGAAGCGACCGCCGCCGGTACAGCACGGTGACTTTATGACGTTTCACGGCGTGCGTCAGCGCTATTGGGCGCGTGCGCTGATCGGGTTCAGGGCGCTACGTGAAGCGCAAACCAGCGGTGCACACCGGGCGCTAGCCGCGCTGGAAGCGCAAGGGTACATCCAGCAGCTGGTGACGCAAAACGTTGACCGCTTGCATCAGCGTGCAGGCTCGCGCCGCGTCATCGACCTGCATGGCCGCGCGGATATGGTGAAGTGCATGGCGTGTGATTATCAAATGATGCGTCATGCGATGCATGCTGAAATGGCGCGCATGAATCCAACGTTTGCCGATTTACAGGCCGGTCACGCGCCGGATGGCGACGCCGATCTAGAAACGGACTTCAGCGCCTTTCGTGTTTTCGACTGCCCGCGCTGTCGTGGCATCTTAAAGCCTGACGTGGTGTTTTATGGCGATGTGGTACCCGCGTCGCGGCGGTTAGCGGCACAGGCGGCTATGGCCAAGGCCGATGCCGTGCTGGCGGTGGGCACCTCGTTGATGGTGTTTTCCGGCTATCGTTTCTGCCGCGCTGCCTATGAGCAGGGCATCCCGCTGGCGTCGCTGTCACTGGGGGTCACTCGTGCAGATGCGCTATTAACGCATCAGTGGCGTGCGCCATTAACGCCGGTACTTGAACAGGCGGTGCGTCGTTTGCAGCCCGCTTTGTCAGTTGGAGAGCATTAGCGCGCTTTCGATACCCACGGATTATCTGCCAGCCAGAGGCGCCAGGGGGCATCGCGGTGCTCGGGCTTGGCGTAATCAATACCCACCCGTGGGCCGGTAGCAACGGGCTCGTGATGCGACGCGGCGCTAATCCAGAGCTGGTCGCGCTGGGTCATATCATGGCCATACAGCGCTTTATTAATGCTGAGCGCGCGAGTGAGCTTGCCAGGGCCATTGCTCAGCTGTTTACCGGTTGCCTGGCGGATAGCGCGCATGGCGTTCTCGTTAGCGGTGGGTTCCACCGCGCGAATCAATACCGCGCAGGGCGAATCTTCCGGCTCCGTCACTACGTTCAGGAGCCAGTGCATGCCATACACAAGATACACATAGGCGTGGCCGGGTGGCCCGAACATCGCTTCCGTGCGCGGTGAGCGGCGGCGGTGGGCATGGCAGGCGGAGTCTTCAGCCCCACAATAGGCCTCGGTTTCAACAATCCTCGCGGCCATCTGTTCGCCGTTAATCTCACGCACCAGCCAGCAGCCGAGCAGGTCTCTTGCGACCTCTAGCGTGTCGCGGTTATAAAAATCCCGTGTGAGCGGCGTTAGCACGTTCTGTTTAGCATTAGGCATTTTCTAACAACTTCATGTCGGCGTTAACTTGAGTAGAGTGCTAGGGTATTAGCTAACCACAGCCACTAAAAGCGGAGCCTATCGTGCTGTCATTTGAACATTTCTATTCCACGTTACCTGAACCCTTGTGGATTGAAAGCCAGGCAACGCCCGTGGCTCGCCCTGAACTGATTGCTTTTAACGCCCCACTTGCCCAGATGCTGGGCGCTAAAGAAGTGCCTGACCCTGCCACGTTAGCCCAATGGTTCAGCGGCAATCAGCCCATGCCCGGTGCTAAGCCGGGTGCGTTGGGCTATGCGGGCCATCAGTTCGGCAACTTTGTGCCGCAGCTGGGCGATGGCCGTGCGCTGTTGTTGGGGGAAGTGGTTGATCAGAACGGCACCCGCCGTGATGTGCAGCTAAAAGGCAGCGGCCGTACGCCGTTTTCCCGCGGTGGCGACGGCCGTTCGCCGCTAGGCCCCGTGCTGCGTGAATACCTGGTCAGCGAGTTTATGGCTGCGGTGGGCGTACCAACCACACGTGCACTGGCAGCGGTAGCCAGCGGCGAGCGAGTGGCGCGGCAGATGTCTGAACCTGGGGCGGTATTTACTCGCGTGGCGAGCAGCCATATTCGCGTGGGCACGTTTCAGTTTGCCGCCTCTCGTCGAGACGATGCCGTAATAAAAGCGCTGGCGGATCATGTCATTGCCCGCCACTACCCGGAAGCCGCCAACGCAGCAGACCCCTATCTGGCACTACTGGAAGCGGTAGTCGCTCGCCAGGCGCTGCTGATTGCGCGCTGGATGAGCGTCGGCTTTATCCACGGCGTGATGAATACCGATAACTGCAGCATTGCCGGTGAAACCATCGACTACGGCCCCTGTGCGTTTATGGAGCAGTTTGATCCGCAAAAAGTGTATAGCTCGATCGACCAAGGGCGCCGCTATGCGTTTGCCAATCAGCCCGCGATTGCGCAGTGGAACTTGGCTCGCTTTGCTGAAACGCTGCTGCCGCTCATGAATGCGCAGGGCGATGCGCTGATAGAGCAGGCCACTGCCGCACTTCGCCATTTCGATACGCTATTTCAACAAGAGCAGCGCCGTTTGCACGCTGACAAACTGGGCCTCTCACCAGAAAGCGAGCAGGCAGTGCCGCTGATGGAAGACCTCGAAAGCCATATGCATCAGGGGCGCATGGATATGACCGCGACTTTTGATGCGCTTACTCGCTACGCTTGCTCTTTGAGTAATGAGAACCGTGAGGCGCTGCTGGCGCTAACGACTCAGCCTAACGAGTTAACCGCTTGGCTAGAGACATGGCAGGCCGAGCAGAGCGCCAGCCAAGATAGCCAGCGCCTTGCCGCGATGCGGCGTGCCAATCCTGTCATTATTCCTCGTAACCACCGAGTTCAGGAAGTGATCAATGCTGCTTACGACGGTGACTTTGCACCGTTCCACACCCTGTTGGCGGTGGTAACGAAGCCGTTTGATGGGTCGGTTGAAGCCCGCCGTTTAGCGGCGCCTGCCACAGAAAACGAGCAGGTTCTCAGGACATTTTGCGGCACCTGAGCTGGTGTTTCTTGTGGTAAACTGTGTTTTTTTACAGTTGGAAGGGTAGCCGGTGCGCAAAATTATTCACTGCGACTGTGACTGCTTTTATGCAGCGGTGGAAATGCGCGATAACCCCGCGCTGCGAGACATTCCGATTGCCATTGGCGGCAGCGTTGAGCAGCGCGGCGTGGTCGCTACCTGTAACTATCCCGCTCGCGTGTTTGGTATCCATTCGGCCATGCCGATGGGGCAGGCGCTCAAGCGCTGCCCGCATCTGACCGTAATTCGCGGCGATATGGCCAAATATAAAGAGGTTGCCCGCCAAGTTTTCGCGATTTATCGCGACGTCACTGAGCTGATTGAGCCGCTGTCTTTGGATGAGGCATTTTTGGATGTTTCAGACATCACCTTGCATCACGGTAGCGCAACGCTCATGGCAGAAGCGATCCGCGAGCGGGTTAGCCGCGAAGTAGGCATTACGGTCTCGGCAGGGGTGGCGCCCAATAAGTTTCTGGCTAAAATCGCCAGCGATTGGAACAAGCCCAACGGACTATGTGTGATCACGCCGGATGAAGTTGATAGCTTTGTGCAGCAGCTGTCGGTCAAGAAAATTCACGGCGTTGGCCCTCGCACGGCAGAAAAGCTATCCGGGCTTGGTATTCAAACCTGTACCGATTTACGCACGCGCTCACTGACCGAACTTGTCGAACACTTTGGCCGCTTTGGCCGGCGCCTGCATGAGCTAAGCTGGGGGCGAGATGAGCGGCCGGTGAAAACGCACCGTGAGCGTAAATCGGTCAGTACCGAGCAAACCTACGCACAAGACTTGCCTAATCTCGACGCCTGCCGTCGTGAGCTGCCCGCGCTGATCGAGGATTTAGAGCGGCGCTATGCACGTCTTGACCCGCCGTTGGCGGTGCGAGGACTGATCGTTAAAGTAAAATTTAGCGATTTCACTCAAACCACCGTCGAACATGCCGACCCAGCGCCTAATCTTGACCAGTTTGAAACCTTACTGAAGATTGGCTGGGCCCGCGGTGAACGCCCGGTACGCCTGCTGGGCGTGGGGTATCGGCTGGCGGAAAGCAGTCAAGAGCATCAGCTGCCGCTATTTTAATTAGCACGTTAACACTTATGTGGATTGACGCTCTGTGAGGGGCAGGATAAAACAGACATATGATAGATGGCCAAGCCATTGCTGATTTACTCTTATCGACGAGCCATGCCATGCCTGCTGAGACGACTTCACGCCCACGTTTAGTGTTTGCCCATGCCAATGGTTTTCCAGGGCTAAGTTATCGCAGCCTGCTAGACCCGCTGGCAGAAACGTTTGATCTTCATCCCGTAGACCGCCTGGGCCACCATCCGGATTACCCCGTTAATCATAACTGGGGTAATTTGGTGGATGAGCTGCTTAGCTACCTGCCGGAAGGCGATACGCCGCTGCTAGGCGTGGGCCATTCGCTGGGCGGTACCTTGATGGCCATGGCTGCGGATAAGCAGCCTGAGCGCTTTTGCGGTGTGATCATGCTCGACCCGCCGTTGATGCTCGGAACGGATGCTTGGGCCATGAAAGCCGCCAAGCGGTTTGGATTTATTGATCGAGTCACGCCTGCCGGTAAAACCCTGGGGCGGCGCACCGCGTGGCCCAGCCGCGAGATAATGGCCAGCTCACTCGGTCGCCGAGGCTTGTTTCGCCGCTTTACCCCGGAAGCGCTCAACGACTACATTGAAGCAGGGACGCGGTTGTTAGATGACGGCAGCGCGGAGCTGACGTTTAATCCGGAGATTGAGGTGGAAATTTTTCGCCACCTGCCTGACCACCTTTCGCGGCTGCCCAAGCGGCTGGGCGTGCCGATAGAATTAGTGGCGGGCACAGAGTCGCACTTGTTAACGGCGTCGCGCATCAAGCGTTTAAAGCGCAAGGGCCTAGCGGTCAGCGAGGTTTCGGGTACGCACATGTTTCCGATGGAGCATCCGGATGAAACCCGTGCCGCCATTTTGGCGGCCTGGCAGCGTTTATCCAGCGTCGGGAAAACGTCACATACTATGTAAAGAGCCACGTAAGGAGGCGTTATGTATCTTTCCGTACAGCTTAGCTATTACCCACTGGCCGATGATTTTAAGCCGGTAGTAAAAGAAGTCGTCAAACGCTTGGAAGCGACTGGATTAGAAGTACACCTGAACCGTATGAGCACTCAGGTATTTGGGGAGTTCGATGCTGTGATGACGGCGTTGGGTGAGGTGATGAAGTGGTCGTTTGAGACCCACGGTAAAGCGGTATTTACGGCGAATTTTATTGAAGGCGATCGCCGGCCGCGTTAAAAAATAAATGCCGCCAGATTTGGGCGGCATTTGCTTGTACGCTAATAGCGCTTAGGTCAGCGACTCCAAGCAGGACTCGATAATATCCAGCCCTTCGTTGAGTACGTCGTCTTCAATAGTGACCGGCATCAAAAAGCGGATAGTGTTGCCGTACATGCCGCAGGAAAGCAGAATCAAGCCTTCTTCGCGGGCTTTCTTACACAGCGCTGCGGCCAGCTCGGCATTCGGCGTGTGGTCTGTTTTATTCGATACCAGTTCGAACGCCGCCATTGAGCCCATGTTGCGCACGTGGTCGATGCATTCAAACTTGCCTGCCCACTCGGTGAAGCGCTTTGAAAGCTTTTCGCCCAAGGCTTGGCTCTTCTCAAGAATGTTCTCTTCTTCAAACACTTCCATCACCGCCAGCGCGGCTGCGCAGGCAGTCGGGCTGCCGGTGTAAGTGCCGCCTAGGGAGTTAGGGCCAGAAGCATCCATCACTTTATCGGTACCCACGATGGCAGAGATCGGCATGCCGTCGGCCATACTCTTGGCCATGGTCATGATGTCTGGCTCAACGCCGCTGTGTTCGATAGCAAACATCTTACCGGTGCGGCCAAAGCCCGATTGCACTTCATCGATGATCATTAAAATGCCGTGCTCATCGCAGATTTCACGGATCTTGGTCAAAAAGCTGGTGGATGCCGGATAAAAGCCGCCTTCACCGAGTACCGGTTCAAGCACAATCGCCGCAGTGTCTTTGGGGTTGGCGTCCGTTTTTAGCGTCATCTTTAAGCCGCGAATGGCTTCGTCTTCGCTAACGCCGTGGTAAGGCACTGGGTAGGGTGCGCGGAAAACGGTGCCCGGCATTGGGCCGAAGTCGCTCTGATACGGCGCCACCTTGCCGTTCATCGCCATCGTGAAGAAGGTGCGACCATGGTAGCCGCCGTCAAAACAAATCACGTTGGAGCGACCGGTAGCGGCGCGCGCGATTTTAACGGCATTTTCCAGCGCTTCGGCGCCGGAGTTAGCCAGCATTACTTTGGCATGGCCACGTACCGGAACGAGGTGGCTGAGCTTTTCGGCGACTTTGACGTAGCCTTCATAAGGCATAACCGTCTGGCAGGTGTGCATTAGCTTATCAAGCTGGGCTTTAACCGCGGCGACCACTTTAGGGTGGCGGTGGCCTACGTTGAGCACGCCAATGCCGCCTGCAAAGTCGATAAAACGGTTGCCGTCAGCGTCCCAGATTTCAGCATTTTCAGCACGATCGGCAAAGGCCGTCGCCGGGCTCGCGGCGCCCGCGGCAACGTATTTATGTTTTAGCTCGTTGAGTTCGGCATTACTGCTCATAGCTCATTTCCTGTTGATGAGGGTTGTTCTTTCAGCATAGTAGGTAATAGAGCACGTATATAGTATGCAAAAGCGACAGGCTTGCTCTTTGTTCGCCGTTGAGCACGGTTGAGTAGTCGTTCACGCTTTTCGGCGAAAAAGGTTTGCCATGAAAGAGATCGCCCCAGCCATTTGGCCGGGGCGATCTCGTGTTACCGCTAGCGAAGTGAGCGATCAGGAATCGCTTTTCTCCGGCAGAGCGTAGGCGATCACGTAGTCGCCGGTGGGGGTTTCCATGAAGTGGTGGCCCGTCGCCACGATCACCAGATACTGGCGTCCGTTGGCTTCATAAACCATCGGGTTGGCCTGGCCGCCCGCAGGTAGCGCAGCTTGCCACACGGTTTCACCCGTTTCGATATCGATTGCCCGGATAAGATCATCCGTTGCCGCAGCGATGAAGATCAAACCGCCGGCCGTAACCACGGAGCCACCGTTGTTAGGCGTGCCGATATCGATCGGTAGCCCGGAGCGGATGCCCCAGGGGCCGTTGGCACGCGCGGTACCGAACGGTCGATCCCACAGCGTGTCACCGGTCGCAAGTTCTATAGCGCGGATATGACCATAAGGAGGTTGCTTACACAACATCCCCGTAAAGGGCACGCGCCAGCCAGCGTTCACGTTGATCGCATAGGGCGTGTTGGCCTGCGGATCACCCGCACCTTCGGCGCCGCCGGTATCTTCATCCAGCTCTTCACGCGGAACCCAGCCACGCTCATTGGCAACGTCACGCGGCACCAGCTCGTTATAGTTGGGCATGTCGTTGTAGTTAGCAATGATCACGCCCCGGCGCGGGTCGATCGCAACGCTACCCCAGTCGGAGCCACCGTTATAGCCGGTGTACTGAACCCAAGGCTGGTCAGCAGTCGGCGGGGTGTACATACCTTCCCAGCTTGCCTGGCGATACTGAATGCGGCAGAAAAGCTGATCAAAGGGGGACATGCCCCACATGTCCTTCTCGGTGATATCCGGCTGACGCAACGTAGCGTAGAGCGAGAAGGGCTGCGTTTCGCTGCGCATTTCGGGCTCGGCACCACCTTGCGGTACCGGGCGCTCTTCCGCACCGCCGCCCAGCAGCTCACCAGTCTCGCGGTTGAAGACGTAGATCTCGCCTTGCTTGGTCGGCATCACCAGCGCTGGCACATTACCATTGCCGGTGGGGAAGTCGATCATTGTAGGCTGGGAGCCAGGGTCATAATCCCAGACATCAACGTGAGACGTTTGGAAATGCCATGCAGGCAGGCCTGTTTCTACGTCAAGAGCGACCATGGACGCTGCCCACTCGTTTTCTTCTTCGGTGCGCGAGCTGCTCCAGTAGTCGCCGGCAGCATTGGCCATCGGCAGATAGACCAACCCTAGGCTGCTATCACCGGCGGCGATCGTCCACATGTTGGGGGAACCGCGCGTATAGATTTCATCACCGGTCAGCGGTTCGCTCTGGTCGGGGCGACCTGCATCCCAGGCCCAGCGCTGCTCGCCGGTCACCACGTCATAGCCCTGAATCACGCCGGAGGGTGGGTAGCGACGCTGGCCATCGAGCACCTGGTGTCCTGTCACAAGGACATCGTTGACGACGACAGGCGGCGAGTTTATGGCAACGTAGCCTGGTGGCGTCTCGCCCATATTGTGCTTTATATCGACCTGGCCGTTGTCACCGAAATCTGTACAGGGCTCGCCGTTAGCGGCATCGACCTGAATCAGGCGACCGTCTAGGGTGCCGGAGATAATGCGCGTGCGGCAGGCCTGATCGTCATTGGTGGCGACGGGAGTCGGCGTTTCGTCCTGTGGCGCGTTGTCTTCGCCATCTTCCTGTTCGCCACTGGCCGCGATCTGCTCACCCTGGCTGGCAGCGTTATCATCGCTCTCCGGAGCAGCGTAGTTTTCGGGCACTTCGTAGTAGGTCACACCCCGGCAAGCGGCGGTGTAGGGGATGGAGTCTTCAGAAACCACCGGATCGTAGCGCCAGTTCTCTTCACCAGTGGCTGCATCAAGAGAAATCAAAATGTTGCGCGAAGTACACAGAAAGACGTTATCACCGATTTTTAGTGGTGTTGTCTCAGCACCCCACCGGTGGTCGAGTAAGTCGCCAGTGCGATATTCCCAGGCCACTTCGAGATCGCCTACGTTATCAGGGTTGATCTGCTCGAGCGGAGAGTAGCGCGTCGCAGCGGAATCACGGCCGTAGGCAACCCAGTCCTCGTCAGCGGGGGCATCTGCAGGTTGGGCATCGCCCATGTCAGTCGCCAGCGAGCCTTCTGCCATTGCGGGTACATCGGCAAAGTGCTGATAACCACGGCCGGGTAGGAATGCCAACGCGCCGGCTATGATCAGTCCCAATACCATCACGCCCGCAACGGAGAAGCTGGATTTGCGCCCGGGACCACCTCTTAGGCAAGGGGCCACTAAGGCAACTAGAATGGCCAGGATCAATACAACATCCAGGCGGGGAATCCAGCGCCAGTAGTTAAGTCCCGATTCCCACGCGGCCCAAAGGAAAGTGCCAATAAAGACAAGCGCGAAAATGTAAGCGCCGGACACGTGCCCTCGGATCAGCTGAGTCCCAGCTACGAGCGTTGCCGCACCGGCGATTAGGTAATACCAGGAGCCGCCGAGTATTGCCAGATAGAGCCCGCCGCCGCCAAGAGCGAGACCGACAAGTGCAACTATAACCCCCACGAATTTGGCGAAAAATCCGCCAGAACCGCGAGAGGGATTGGAATGAGCCAATGTTTTCTCCCTTGCATGATATTACTTGTTTTCCGCCGCCCAAAAATAGGTTCGTCACGGATAGATTGATAAGCACATTACAACACTAATAGGGTAGCGCAAATTGACGGTAAATCTATCTTACGCAGCCACTTCATGACAATAAATCACACCACTCATGCGCTATGTATATATTTTTTATTAAAGTATAATTAATTTTTTTACCGATAATGGTTGCGTGCCCAAATAGACACAAAAAAGGCGCCTGGTGAGGCGCCACAAAGGGGAAGATATTTCATCAGTGCGGGCTAAATAATGCCCGCCTCACGAAGAGCGGTGCGCTGCTCTGGTGTAATGCCGAGCTCATCCAATACGTTTTCGGTATGTTCACCCAGGTGCGGTGGCGCCGTTGAGGCACTCATTTGCTTACCGTTGAAGCGAATGGGGTTGGCTACCAAATCTACGTGGCCTGCCTGGGCGTGGGGCAGGGTTTGCTTAAGCCCGCGAGTTTTGACGTGGGGGTCGTCAAATACTCGGTCTAGCGTATTAATCGGGCCGCAGGGTACGCCTACCGCTTCAAAGGCAGCGAGCCATTCATCGGTGCCGCGTTGAGCCAGTGCCGCTTCCAGCTGTGGAACCAGCAATGCGCGCTGGTTAACCCGTGCGCCGTTAGTCGCGAAGCGCGGGCCTTCAGCCAAGCTTGGCAGTGACAGCACGGTACAAAAGCGCTTGAACTGTTCGTCATTGCCAACAGCGACAATAATATGGCCGTCCTGGGTGGCAAAGGCTTGATAGGGCACGATATTAGGATGAGCGTTACCTAGTCGCTGAGGCACATTGCCCGAGGTTAGATAGTTAAGCGCCTGATTGGCGAGCACGCCGACCTGCACATCCATGAGCGCCATATCAATGTGGCAGCCAACGCCGCTATCACGGCGTTGATAAAGCGCCGCAAGCACCGCGTTGGCGGCATAAAGCCCGGTAAAAATGTCGGTAAATGCTACGCCGCTTTTGACCGGGCCGCCGCCGGGTTCATCGTCTGGCTTACCCGTCAGGCTCATGATGCCGCCCATCGCTTGGATCATAAAGTCGTAGCCCGCGCGGTGGGCGTAGGGGCTTTCCTGACCAAAACCGGTAATTGAGCAGTAAATCAGTTTGGGGTTTAGCGCCTGCAGGCTCGCGTAATCCAGGCCGTAACGCTTTAAACCGCCCACTTTAAAGTTTTCTATCAGCACATCCGATTGAGCGACAAGTTGCTTAATCACCGCTTGGCCTTCGGGCTTGGCCATATCGACGGTTACTGAGCGCTTGCCACGGTTAGCGCACAGGTAATACGCCGACTCTTCTGTGCCAGCCAGCCAAGGAGGGCCCCAATGGCGGGTATCATCACCACTGCCCGGGCGCTCAATCTTAATCACATCCGCCCCCATGTCCGCGAGCATTTGTCCACACCATGGCCCGGCCAGCACCCGAGAGATATCGAGTACTTTAATCCCGGCCAGAGGCTTGGTTGGCTCGCTTAATAGAGGCTTGCTCATAACAGCTGCTTCCTTGGCTAATGACGATTAAAGGCTATTGTTCAGAGTTCTATTAAGCCTAAGTCTATTAAAAGAACGACTGAATGCCCGTCTGCGCACGGCCTAGAATCAAGGCATGCACGTCGTGAGTACCTTCGTACGTATTCACCGACTCTAAGTTGACCATATGCCGAATGACGCCGTACTCGTCGGAAACACCGTTGCCGCCGTGCATGTCACGGGACTGGCGAGCGATATCCAGCGCTTTGCCGCAGTTGTTACGCTTGATCAGCGAGACCATTTCCGGCGCCCAGTTGCCGCTGTCCATCAGGCGGCCAACCTGCAGCGCTGCCTGCAGGCCCAGGGTAATTTCGGTCTGCATATCGGCCAGTTTTTTCTGGATGAGCTGATTAGCAGCTAGCGGGCGGCCAAACTGCTTGCGGTCCAGCGTGTATTGACGCGCGGCGTGCCAGCAGAACTCAGCGGTGCCCATGACGCCCCAAGCGATGCCGTAGCGGGCTTTGTTCAAACAGCCAAACGGGCCTTTCAGACCGCTGACGTTAGGCAGCAGGTTCTCTTCAGGAACGAAGGCGTTGTCTAGTACGATCTCACCGGTAATCGAGGCGCGCAGCGATACTTTGCCTTCAATTTTGGGCGTACTGAAGCCTTCAGTGCCGCGCTCAACGATAAAGCCTTTAATCTGGTTGTCGTGAGCCGCTGACTTGGCCCATACCACCGCGATATCGGCAATAGGGCTGTTGGTGATCCACATTTTGGCGCCGGTTAGGCGATAGCCGCCGTCGACTTTCTCTGCGCGCGTAATCATGCCGCCCGGGTCTGAGCCGTGATCGGGTTCGGTCAGGCCAAAGCAGCCAATCATCTCGCCGCTGGCAAGCTTGGGCAGGAATTTTTGCTTCTGTTCTTCAGAGCCGTAGGTTTCGATGGGGTACATCACCAGCGAAGACTGCACGCTCATGGCTGAGCGGTAGCCAGAGTCAACGCGCTCAACTTCACGAGCAATCAAACCATACGCGACGTGGTTAACGCCCGCGCCGCCGTACTCTGGGGAAACGGTGGCACCAAGCAGGCCAAGTTCGCCCATCTCGCTCATGATTTCACGATCAAAGCGCTCTTCGCGGAAGGCAGTTAGCACGCGGGGCTGAAGATTTTCTTGGCAGTAATCATAGGCTGCATCACGAATCTGGCGCTCTTCGTCCGTCAGCTGTTGTTCCAGTAGCAGCGGGTCGTCCCAGTTAAAATGCGTCATGGCGTAAATTCCTCGATTCGTTATGCAGGCGCTATAAATCGCCCACAGCAATGGATTGGCTGCAAAGTAGCATAAGGCCAATGTATCGCCGTTAATTTAAAATATCTACATTTTTTTAAAACGCAGAATTTATTTTGGAAGTGACACGCTTAAACCGACATGCTTATTCGATGCCGCGCGCTTTGAGAACGCGGGTAATAATCGGAACCGGTGTCATCAGGTGGTCGCGCATCAGGGTGCCGGCCTGAGCGGTGTCGCGGGCTAAGATGACATCCACCAGCGCTGAGTGCTCTTGGCGCTTAAGTTCTAGCGCCTGGGGCGACATCACGGTTTCTTGCAGCCACAGGTGGCGGTAGCGCTCTACCTGATCAAACAGCGTGTTGCGCATCTGCAGCAGGTGAGGGGAGTTGCAGCCGCTGGCAATCGCGGTGTGAAAGGCTTTATGGCGCTGGTCCCAGATTTCGAGAAGGTCATCGGGCGTGTTGATGTCGGTGACTTTCGCTAATAGGTGAGCGGTAGCCAGCACCGTGGCTTCCCAGTCGTCGTCGCCGCGCTCTATGGCTAGGCGCAGAATCAGCCCTTCAAGCTGGGCACGGGCATCGTAAATATCGTTGAGCTCGGCCAGCGACATCGGGGCCACGCGATAGCCGCGTTGGCTGATCGCCACCACTAAGCGGTCTGCCACCAGTTGGGAAAGCGCTTCGCGCAGCGGCCCGGTGCTCGCGCCGTAATGTTCTTTAAGGTGCGTCATTAGCAGCTTTTGTCCCGGCGCATAGCAGCCGCGAATAATGTCATGCTTAAGCTGACGATAAGCGCTGATGGCTAAATTTTGACGGGGGCCGCTTGGCGCGCTAATGTTTTTTTCCTTAAAGGTTGGCGTTTGACTATCGGGTTCCATTTCAGTATGGCTCCTGAGCGAGTAGCGGTACATTGTGAAAGATTGTCAGCTATTATCAATAAATATTAACTATTTGGCAGAGGTTAAGAGATTACTAACGTATTTCAGCATTGTTGTCGGCGGATTATTTCTGATGACCATGCTGACATTGCTCGCGGTTGTGGGCGTTGTGATGTTGTTAAACGTTAATAATGGCCAATTAGCATCTAACGCTTAAGCCGTGCTAACTTCTCCTCCACCGCGTTTGCTTAGCCGTTTGATTGCCCGGCAGGCGCTGGGGCTCCAAAACCTCCTTTATCGTCAACCATACCTATAAGTCCAAGCAGGACGGAGGAAATGCTCATGCGAACTCTACGCTCTCTATACACCACAGCAGCTGCCGCATCGTTGCTCGCGGTCGCGCTACCCGCTAGCGCCCAACAACTTTCAATTGCGACCGGTGGCACCGGCGGCGTGTATTACCCTATCGGCGGTGGTTTCGCTGAAATGATCAATAACCATATCGAAGGGGCTCAGGCGACGGCGGAAGTTACTGGTGCGTCGGTTGAGAATATGGGGCTGATCATGCGCGGCGACGCGGATTTAGCGCTGGCGCTGGCTGATACGGTCTATCAGGCGTACACCGGTACCGGTGACTTTGACGGGCGTCAGGTCGAAAATACCCGTGCGCTGGCCTCTGTGTATCCCAATGCCGTGCAGCTGGTTACGCTAGCAGAGTCGGATATTAAATCGATTGCAGATTTGGCCGGTAAGCGCGTTTCTGTGGGCGCACCGGGCAGCGGCACTGAGCTTAATGTGCGTGCGTTGCTTGAATCCAATGGCGTTGACTACGAAGACTTTACGCCTCAGCGCCTTAACTTCAATGAAACCGCCGATGCGATTCGCGATGGCGATATCGACGCTGGTTTCTGGAGCGTAGGGCCGCCCACCAGTTCAATTCTTAACCTAGCCGCCACGCGTGATATTCGTCTTATTGGCTTCTCTGACGAAGAGATTGCTAACGCGCAGGCAGAAGAAGAGGTGTTTGCACCGTATGAGCTAGCCGCCGGTATGTATGACGGCATGGATGAAGCGGTTCAGACGATTGGTATTCCTAACGTATTGGTGGTTAACGCCGATATGGACGAAGAGTTGGCGTATCAGCTTACCCAGCTGCTGTTTGAAAACACCGACGAGCTAATTGCTGTTCACCCTGCTGCTAATGACACCACCGTTCAGTTCACTATGGACTCTACGCCGGTGCCGTTACACCCAGGTGCGCTGCGTTATTTCGAAGAAGTTGGCGCTGACATCCCGGATCGCTTGCGTCCGTAACGGCTAAAGGACACCACCATGCAGTGGCAACATCGACTGGTGGCGCTACTGATTGCATGTTTACCATTCGCCGAAGCGGGGGCTTCCCCCGCTTCGGCGACGCCGTTTATGCGATTAGCAGTGACAACCGAGCAAGGCGACGTCTTGGTGGATGAAACGGTCCCTCTTGGCGGCCGCTGGTGTATTAAGTGGCAGCACTCTGTGGAGCACTTCACCGTACTTGACTGCTATCGAAATGCGGCAGGCGTGATGCAGTTAGAGCGTAGCCATCAACCTGACTTCGCTGCAGGGCTTGGGCATATCTTTGGCCGTGGAGAGCAGGTCTCAGACGGTGAAGGTGGTTACTGGATTAATGCGATTGACGAGCCTGTCGCCAATAATCGCTATCTACTAAGAGTCGGCTCGCCTGCCGTCAATCATCGAGTGGTGTGGCCAGACGGCGAGCATCCTCAGGTAAGCTTGAGCGCCCTCGCCGCTGGGCAGCGCGTGACCATTCAGCTAGCCGCTCCTCACGCCTCCCCGCGTGAATAAAAACGACATTAGTTAACGCTTCCGAGGACTTCATGAACGAATCCAATCAACCGCCGACCGTAATACCAGGCGGTAATGTGATTCAACCCCGCATGGTGCTGTGGTTGATCACCATTGTGGCGGTGGGACTTTCCCTTTTTCAGCTGTATTCCGCAGGTATCCAGCCGTTAGGGTTGTTTTATCAGCGCAGTATTCACCTGGCATTGATCATGATGCTGGCATTTTTAATGTTTCCAGCCTTTGGCCCCACCAGTAAACGTGGCGTCGTTGGGTGGGGAGTTGATCTCGTATTTCTAGCCGGGGCGATCGTCACCGGCGGCTATTTAGTGTTCAACCTGGATGAGATTTTCAGCCGAGCAGGTTTTTGGAGCAGTACCGATATTCTGGTCGCCTGTATTGCGACCGTGACGGTGCTAGAAGCGAGCCGTCGCGCGGTGGGTTTCGGCATGACCGTGATCGGCTTGATTGCCATTGTGTATGCCTTTGCCGGGCCGCGGGGCGAGCTGCCGTGGTTGGGCGAGTGGATGCCGGGCATCCTGGAACATCGCGGCTATAGCATTGACCGCGTGGCTGGCCAGCTTTACTTGGGCCAAGAGGGTATCTTCGGCCTGCCGCTCGGCGTGGCGGCCACCTATATCTTTATCTTTGTACTGTTTGGCGCTTTTTTGGAATGTACTGGTGCGGGTAAGTTCTTTATAGACATGGCGTATGCCGCCACCGGTCGCCAGCGCGGCGGGCCGGCCAAGGCTGCGGTGCTAGCCTCCGCGGGCATGGGATCTATTTCCGGCAGCGCGATTGCCAACGTTGTTACCACCGGCGCGTTTACTATTCCGCTAATGAAAAAACTGGGCTACAAAGCCAAACAGGCGGGGGGGATTGAAGCTGCGGCCTCAACCGGTGGGCAGATTATGCCGCCGTTGATGGGGGCGGGTGCTTTCTTGATTGCCGAGTACACCAATACGCCGTACTTGGACATTGTGAAAGTCAGTATTTTGCCGGCGATTATGTATTTCTCGACGGTCTATCTGTTTGTCCACATCATTGCTCTTAAGCAAGGCATGCAGGGGCTGCCGAAAGAAGAGCTGCCGCAGATGCGCCAAGTTCTGAAAGATGGCTGGCACTTCTTGCTGCCGCTAGCCGTGCTGGTCTGGCTGCTGGCGCTGAGTATGTCGCCTATGCGCGTGGGCTACTATGCGGTGGTCACCATGGTAGCCGTGGCGGTACTGCGCTATGCGCTGTGGTTTTTCTTTGTGGCGCCGAGCCAGGGTCAGCCGGTAACGTCGACGTCGATTAAAAACGTTATCCGCGCGGGATTTGCCAAGCTTATTGAAGGTTTAGAACTCGGTGCGCGCAACGCGGTGTCCGTCTCAATGGCCTGCGCGGTTGCCGGTATTATCGTTGGCGTTGTGGGTTTAACCGGTTTAGGCCTGAAATTCTCGTCGATGATGCTGGCCTTCTCTGGCGGCAATATCCTGCTCGCGCTGCTGATGGTGCTCTTGGCAAGCTTAGTACTAGGCATGGGCCTGCCGGTAACGGCGAGCTATATCGTGCTGATTGTGTTAGTTGGCCCGGCGCTTACCCAGGAGTTTGGGATCCCGCTGCTGGTCGCTCACCTGGTGGTGTTCTGGTACTCCCAGGACTCTAACGTGACGCCGCCCATCGCCTTGGCAGGTTTTGCCGGGGCGGCGATAGCCGGCAGTAAACCGATGGAAACGAGCTTCCAGGCGTGGAAGTTTGCCAAAGGGCTGTACCTGATTCCGCTGTTTATGGTGTTCAACCCGGAAATCATCATGGGTGGGCCTGTGCCCGTTGTCATCTGGAACGGCATCATAGCCATCCTGGCATTAGGTGCTTTTGCAGCGGCCTTGGAAGGGTATCTGTTTACGCGTATGTCGTGGCTACCTCGCCTGGCGATTACGGCGGCGATTATTGGGGTGTTCTATCCTAACCTGATGACCGAGATTGCCGGTGTTGTGGTGATGATTGTGGTCATTGGCGCTAACTGGCTGGCCAGTAAGCGCCAGCCGCAAGCGCCTGTCGTTAATGGCTAATAACTAATGGCGATAGCCGCAAAGACGCTGAGTAAGTAATAAAAAAAGGCCCGGAGATATTCTCTCCGGGCCTTTTCGCTATTGCGCCGTGGCGTAGGGATTATCCGCTAGCGTTAGAAGATTGACTCTGCTGTGCCTGAGCCTTGCGAGCCACTGGCTTCTTCCAGCTCGCGACTGATGCGGCGCTGCTGGTAGTCCGGCAAGTGATCACGATGGAACAGCTCGGTGAGGCCGCCTGGCTGGTCGTCAGTTAAGCGACGGCCAGTATCCGGATCAACGCGCGCAGTCACAATCGTATCAGGGCGTTCTGGCACGGCAAGCGGCGTGCCTTCCAGCGCATCACCCATGAACTCTACCCAAATCGGTAAGGCGGCACCGGCACCATACTCAGCGAGGGTTTCGTTGCTGTCTTTACCGACCCACACCGTGGTGACGAGATCGCTGTTAAAGCCCGCGAACCATGCGTCGCGCAGGCTGTTCGTGCTGCCCGTTTTGCCCACGATGTCTTCACGGTTCAGGCTTAGTGCACCGCGGCCAGTGCCCGAGGTGATAACGTCACGCAGCATGTCGCGCAGAATATAAACGGCGGCCGGGTCGGCTACCCGTTTGGCGATGGGGTATTCGCGGCCATCAATTTCTACCGTTTCCTGATCCTCTGCACAGCTTGGGCAAGCCACTTGAGGCGTCGCTTCATCAATCAATTCGCGATCATCGTTGCGGGTAACGCGTTCAATAAACCAGGGCGCCACTTGGAAGCCGCCATTGGCAAGAACGGCGTAGGCGTTGGTCATCTCCATGGGCGTTAAGCTCGCGCTGCCTAGCGCTAAAGCCAATCCATGTGGCAACCGGCCTGGCGCAAAACCGAAGCCTTCCAAGTAGTTAATCGTGTGATCTAAGCCCATCGTCTGCAGGACGCGGATAGTCACTAGGTTGCGTGAACGAGCCAGCGCAGGGCGTAATCGCATCGGCCCTTGGAAGTCTCGGCTAGAGTTCACCGGGCGCCATAAAGAGTTGCTGCCGTCGTCGAGTACTACCGGCGCGTCATTGACCACGCTTGCGGCATTCATCTCGCCATCTTCAAGGGCCGCCAAATAAATGAATGGCTTGAAGATAGAGCCTGACTGGCGCTGAGCCTGTACCGCGCGATTGAACTTGCTGGCGTTAAAGTCAAAGCCACCTTGAAGCGCGAGAATCGCGCCGGTGCGCGGGTCTTGGGCGACCAGCGAGCCTTCGGCATCCGGGCGTTGAGAAAGGCGCAGTGAGCCATCTTCATTCTTAATCACGCGAATCATGTCGCCACGGACGGCAATTTGATCCGCCGAGCTGGGTTCTGCCCCACGGCCGCGTGGGCTAAGGTACTTTTGTGCCCAGCTTAAACCCGCCCATGGGATCGTTTGTAGCCCGTCGTTGCGGGTAAGTACTTTCATTTCCCGGCCGCTGCTTTCTACTACGATGGCGGGTTTCAGCAGGCCGTAGTTGGGCGTGCGTTCAAGTACTTGAACCCAGTTACTGACGTCGCCATCAATCCCTTCGACTTCCGTTTGGCTACGCTGGGCGGCCTGGCGGGCGGTTTGACGAATTTCGGGTGACTCAGAAAGCTCCTCTTCAAGGCCTTGAGTTGCGGTTTGCTCTTGCGCTTCGACTAAGCTGGCAGCAATTTCACGCTGCTCTGGCCCGCGCCAGCCATGGCGCAGGTCATAGGCGGTCAGACCATCGGCGAGTGCTTTTTGAGCAAAGGGCTGTAGCTCGCTATTAATAGTGGTGTAGATGCGGTAGCCGCCGGTATAGGCGTCATCGCCAAAGCGCTCAACCGCGTACTGACGCGCCATTTCTGAAACGTAGTCAGCATCAACTTCGGTTTGCGTGTAGTGACGGCGGGCAGTCACCGGATCCTGAACCGACGATTGATAGGTGCTCTCGTCGATATAGCCTAACTCGCGCATGCGAAAGAGAATCCAGTTGCGTCGAATAAGCGAGCGTTCTGAATTCGCCAGAGGGTTGAACGCGGAGGGCGCTTTGGGTAACCCCGCAATCATCGCCGTTTGCGCGAGAGTCAATTCAGCCAGTGGCTTGTCGTAGTAGGTTTCAGAGGCAGCTGCGATGCCATAGGCACGGTTGCCCAAGAAAATCTTGTTAACGTAAAGCTCGAAAATTTCTTCTTTGCTGAGCACTTGCTCCATTTGCAGCGCCAGCAGAATTTCACGAATCTTACGTGTAAAGGTTTGATCCAGTGTCAGCATGTAGTTACGGGCGACCTGCATGGTGATGGTCGAGCCGCCTGACTGGATAGACCCACCACTGCTAACTAGCTCCACTGCGGCCCGGGCTAAGCCACGAGGGTCGACGCCGGCATGATCAAAATAGTTGGTGTCTTCGGCAGCGACCAAGGCATTGACCATATCCTGCGGAATTTCATCGAAGTCGACCGCCACGCGCCGCTCCTCACCAAATTCGCCAATCAGCTTACCGTCTTGCGTAAAGATTCTCAGCGGAGTGTGCAGCTCAAAGTCCTGCAGTTGACGAACGTCGGGTAAGCCCGGCGCAAAATAAATAGCCGCAGCCACCACGGCCAGCACGGTGGCGCCGACCAATGACACGATGAGAAAAAATAGCGACACAATAAGGGTTCGAAGAAACGTCATGAACAAAGAGCACCCTGGAGAGAATAAAAAGATCGGCGTTTGAACGGCCGCATCATGTAATTGGCTGCCATTATAGGAAGCTGAGGCGGCGGCCACCAGTGTTGATATGTTGTAAGTTCGTTCGCGTGAGTCTTAATTAAAAATAAGGTAACCTCGATTCACGTGATCAGCAGGTGGAGCTTGACCTACTATGCGCTTTATGAAATCCGATAAAGGGTTGATCGGTATAGACATTACGTCGGCGAGTGTAAAACTGCTGGAGCTAGCGCAGTGCCGCGGTAGTTACCAAGTAGTCAGTTATGCCGTTAAACCGCTGCGCGAAAGTACGATAATTGAACGTCGTATTCGTGACATTAATGACGTTACCAGTACGCTGAAACGCGCTTTAGACCATGCGCAACCCCATACGCGTCAAGCCGCCGTCGCCATTCCTGCGAGTGCGGCCATCACTAAAACGCTGAGTTTTCCTATCGAGCTGCGTGAAGACGAGATAGAAGAACGCATTATGGCCGAATACGACCGCCATGTTCCTTTTCCGTTCAATGACGTTGCTTTTGATTTTAAATGCCAGGGCCCTGCGCCGCTTGATGAAGGGCAGCAGCAGGTGGGCCTGGTGGCCTGTCGCCACCGCGACGTTATCCAGCTTGCTGAGACGTTAGAGTGCGCAGGTCTTGAGCCTGCGGTTGTGGACGTTGACACCTTTGCTTTGGCGCGCTCGCTGGGTGAATTGCGTGGCCAAACGCACGCAGGTGATTCAGCTGGCGATGTTGGTGTGGCCTGTATTGGCGTCGTCGATATTGACGCTGCAACGCATGTTTTTCACGTCTTGCATGGCCAGCATGTTGTCTATAGCCGCAGTACGGCGTTTGACGATAGGCCGCTAACTAGCCCTTTACTCGAAGCCATTGCTCAGCAGGTTATGCGCGCCTTACAGCGCTACCACATAAAGGCGCATCAGCAGCCAATACAACATATCGTTTTGGCCGGTGTATCAAGCGTCATGCCTGGCCTGGCTGAACGTATTGCTAACCATAGCGGTACGCCGGTCACCATCGCTAATCCCTTTCAGCACATGCAGGTCAATAAACGTTTAAATCTTCAAGCCCTGATGAATGATGCGCCGACGATGCTAACCGCCGGTGGCTTAGCGATGAGGGTGAATCAATGAGAGTCTGCCTGTGAAGATGGCTATTAATCTGCTGCCTTGGCGGCAGGCACAGCGTGAGCGGCGAACGCGACAATACTATGTCGCTGTGGCGGTCATGCTGCTAGTAGGCGTGGTGATTGGGCTGCTCATTTCTCAATTTTATCAGCTTAAGCTGGCCGCTCAGCAGCAGCGCAACGCGCTTATTAGCAGCCACATTGAGCGTCTGCATGCGGATATTGACAGCGTATCGCGCGTGGAGCGCGATGCTGCGCGGCTAAACGAGCAAATAGCCGTTTTTCAAGCGCTGCAGTCTACGCGCACCGATACCGTGCACCTGTTTAATAACGTGGCGAATAGCGTCGTGAGCGGCGTGGTCTATCAGCGGCTCTCGAGAAGCGATAATAGCATCAGCGCAACGGCGGTTGCGGGCAGCGCCCGGCAGGTGTCCGAGCAGCTTCGTCGTATTGCCGCACTATCGGGCTTGGGCGTGCCAGTGCTTTCGGCGCTGGAGAGTGAGCAGGACGGCGCGGGCCGCGTGTTTCATTTCGACGTTGAACAGGCGGCGCTATGAGTTTTCAGCGCAACCACTGGGCCATTGAATGGCAACGCTTGCGCGAGATTGACTGGCGAGGGTTAGACGTCAAAGAAGCCGGTAACTGGCCGTGGCTATTAAAGGTTTTGAGCTGCGGTGTAACGCTGCTAGTGGCGTTGGGCGTGATGCTATGGCTAACGGTGAGTGAACAGCGCGATGCCTTCATGGCCGCGCAGCGCCAGGAAGTCCGGCTGTTAAGTGAATACCGCAGCCGAGTGTCTGAAGCCGCCTTCTTGCCGGAACGGCGTGACCAGTTGGCCGTCTTAGAAGCGCAGGTGGCGCACTTTCACACGATGCTTCCCCGCGATGCGGAAATCCCCTCACTGCTCGATAGTATCAGTGATGCCGCGGCGGATAGCCGCCTGATAATTGACACTATCTGGCTGCGCCCTGCGTTGGAGCAGCCGCACTATATAGAGCAGCCGCTGGATATTCAGGTGCGCGGCGGCTATCACCAGCTGGCGCGTTTTATCGCCGATATCGCGTTACTGCCACGCATGGTAACCCAGCATGACTTCACCTTGGCGCCCGTTGAGGGGCACGGCGATATGCTGCAGCTGTCGCTCCTTGCCCGCACCTATCGCTATCCCGAAAACAGTGTTCAGCCACTGGATGAGGGGGCCGAAGTGCTATGACGCCAAGGCAACAGCAGCGACTTGTGAAGCATGCCGCGCCGATGGTGATGTTGTTGAGTTCAGCGGCCTTGCTGATGGGGTGTGTGGAGCCTGATTTAGACCCATTGGCCCAGACGCTGTCTGATATCCGACAGTCGCCGGTAGGCGAGCCGCCATCAATAAGCGTGCTAGAGCCTGAAAGCGCTTCGTTAGACTACTTATATAGCAATCAGCGCAGCCCCTTTTTGGTGCCACAGGCGACAGCTGAGGATGGCAATCAGCGCAGCGGCCGTGTGCAAGCGCCGAACCCACAGCGTGCCTCGCAGCCATTAGAGCAATTTCCTCTGCAAGAGCTTCATCTGGTGGGCACGATGGCAATGGCGGGGCGCCGAGTAGCGTTAATTGCATCGCCCGATGGCGCCGTGACCAGTGTTAAAGAAGGCGACTACATGGGCACTAACGATGGGCGAATTGCACAAATAGACGCGCAAGCACTGTATCTCACCGAACAGGTGCTTACTCAGCAGGAAGGTTGGCAGGAGCGACAGGTATCGCTCGTCATTATCGAAGACGACTTGTAACTGGATAATAGCTTATGACAGTGACCGCTTGGCGACGAAGATTCTTTGCGAAGATAGCCGCACGCTTGCCTCCGCTATTGGCTTCATTATGTATAGCAATAGGCGCATCCGTATCGATGGCGTTGCCTTCATGGGCCGCTGGGTCGGTGTTGACCGATATCGACGTGCTGCCTGCGCAAAGCGAAGGGATTAACGTTGATCTTTATTTCTCCGGCGGCGTGCCCGAGCTGCGCAGCTATCGTTTAACGGCGCCACCTCGGGTCACGCTTGATTTGGCCGCTACGCAAAATGGACTCGCCCATCGGCGTGTTGACGTGAATCGCGCTGGCATTGAGCGGATCGTCGCCCTGGAAGGCAATGGGCGAACGCGTCTGGTCGTTAATCTGCGCGAGGCGCAGAGTTTCACTTCGAGCGTGCTGGAAGGTCGTCTACGTATTCGCTTTGAGGCTGACCCTCATGGCGCTAATAGCGAAGCTGCCGCGGCGCTTGAAACCGACGAGGGGCCGCATATAGAAAACATTGATTTTCGACGCGGCCAGGACGGTGCCGGTCGGCTCATTGTTACCTTTGATCGTGAAGATGTTGACGCCAGCGTGGTTGAAAATAGCGCACAGGCCGTGCTCGTTGAGCTGCCCGGTGTCTCCCTCCCTGACGCACTGAATCATATCTACGATGTCACTGATTTTACCACTCCAGTCACGCGCATTACGCCTCGATCAGAGCCGCGCAGTACCCAGCTAGTGATCGCAACGGAGGGGGCTTTTGCGATGATCTCCTCGCAAAAGGGGCGCACGTTGACGGTCGATGTACAGCCGGGCAGCCAAGCGCCGCCTTCTGCTCAAACGCAAGAGAAGAGCTTTGACGGCGAACTGCTGAGTCTTAATTTTCAAGATGTTGAGGTTCGCTCAGTGTTAGCGACGCTGGCCCAGTTTACCGGCCTTAATCTGGTCACCAGTGATAGCGTGGCCGGACGCGTGACGCTTAATTTAAATGATGTGCCTTGGGATCAGGCGCTGGCGCTGATTTTACAAACCCAAGGGTTGTCGAGCCGTGAGCAGGGCAATGTGATATTGGTAGCGCCCGCTCATGAGCTGGCTGACTTAGAGCGCCAGGCGCTGGAAGCTCGCCATCAGCGTGAAACGCTGTTGCCACTGGTGACCGAGTTTATCGAAATTAAATATGCGCTGGCCGACGATTTGGCTCAGCTGTTAAGCGGGGGCGGAAGCGACGGCTTCGGGCTGCTGACTGAGCGTGGTCGGGTGAGCGTTGATCATCGAACCAATACGCTGTTAGTGCAGGATACCGCAGCGCAGGTGCGCGATATTGCCCGCACGATTGATCGCTTGGACGTCGCCGTTCGTCAGGTGCAAATAGAAGCGCGCATTGTTATCGCGCGGGACACCGCGTCGCGTGAACTTGGTATTAACTGGGGTATGTCGAGTACGCGAGGCTTTCAACAAGGCGATGATGGCGCATTTCGGCGGCGAAATATTAATCCCAATAACATTAACCGGGCGCAGGGCGGTCTGGCCGTTGACTTAGGGACGGCATCAGGGCGTGGCACCGGCTTTAGCTTTGGCTATTTGTCGGGCGATATTTTGTTGGATCTGGAGCTACGCGCCCTGGAAAGTGAAGGTAAAAGCCAGACTATTTCGCAGCCTAGAATTATTACCGCCAATCAGCGTACTGCCAGGATCAGCCAGGGTGAGGAACGCGCTTTCCAGCGCGTAGATGGCAATGACAATCTGGACACTGAGTTCAAAGAAGCCGAGCTTTCACTGGAAGTCACCCCGCAAATCACGCCGGATAATCGCATTATTATGGATCTGGTGATCAAAAATGATAGCTTTCGTGAATCAGAATTTGGCGGTGAGCCGCCGATTGATACCAATCAAATTGAAACCCAAGTATTGGTAGATAACGGCCAAACGGTGGTGTTAGGCGGTATTTTAACGACAGAAGAGCTTCGCCAAATTGCCAAGACCCCGCTCTTGGGCGACATTCCTTTGCTGGGTAGACTGTTTCGCTATACCGAAGAGAGCAATGAAAAGGTAGAGTTGTTAGTCTTTATTACTCCACGACTCCTTGACGATGGCTTGACGGTTCGCTGATGCAGGATTTACCTAATCTATTTCTTATTGGCCCCATGGGGGCTGGCAAAAGCACTATTGGTCGCCTGCTGGCGGCCGAATTGTCGCGCCAATTTTATGACAGTGACCACGCTATACAGGATCGGTGCGGGGCGGATATCCCGTGGATTTTTGATGTCGAGGGCGAACAGGGCTTTCGCCTGCGAGAAATCCATATGATTGATGAGCTGACCCAGCTTTCTTCCGTGGTTGTCGCCACTGGCGGTGGCGCGGTGCTGCGCGAAGAGAACCGCCGGACACTGCGTGATCGAGGTACGGTCGTATATCTACTCACGACCGTTGATCAGCAGCTCAAACGCACGGCGAAAGATCGCAATCGGCCGTTGTTGCAGTGCGCTAATCGTGAGCAGGTGCTCATCGATATGTTTGCTCAGCGTGATCCGCTTTACCGAGCGACCTCGGATATTGCCGTGCGCACAGACCGGCGCAGCCCCCGGGCGGTGGTGAATGAAATATTGCGACGGGTATACCGGTTGGTTGATCCCTTGGAGCCATCACCCGTCAATCACACTGCTGAAACGCTTAACCATAAGGTATTTCCATGACCGCTACTGTCGATGCACGGCGTACGCTTCACGTTGACTTAGGTGAACGCAGCTATCCCATTCATATCGATACGGGGCTCATTGGGCGCGCCGATGCTTTGACGCCCTATTTGGCCGGTCAGCAGGTGATGGTTATCACCAATGAGACGATCGCACCGCTGTATCTACACAAGCTCTGCGCTAGCCTGCCTGATGATGTCGAGGTGCGCACGCTGGTGCTGCCGGATGGCGAACAGTACAAAACCATTGAATACGTCAGCCGGATTTGGGATGCGCTATTGGAGGCAGGCTTTAATCGCCGCTGCACTCTGGTCGCGCTAGGCGGCGGGGTGATTGGCGATATGGTGGGCTATGCTGCCGCTTCCTATCAGCGTGGCGTCGCGTTTATTCAAGTGCCGACCACGCTACTTTCTCAAGTGGATTCGTCGGTGGGAGGCAAAACGGGCGTTAACCATCCGCTGGGCAAAAACATGATTGGCGCTTTCTGGCAGCCTAAAGCGGTGCTGGTAGATATCGAGTCGCTGAAGAGTTTGCCGCGTCGTGAGCTGTCGGCAGGGCTTGCCGAGGTCGTTAAATATGGGTTTATCCGTGACGAAGCCTTTTTAAGCTGGCTGGAAACCAATATGTCGGCGCTGCTGGATGTCACGCCCGATGTCATCGCCGAAGCCATCGCACGCAGCTGCCAAATCAAAGCGGATATCGTTGCCGAAGACGAAACCGAGCAGGGTGTGCGTGCACTACTGAATCTAGGCCACACCTTTGGCCATGCTATTGAGGCGCATCAAGGTTACGGCAACTGGCTTCACGGTGAGGCAGTGGGTACGGGTATGGCCATGGCCGCGACGCTTTCCAAGCAGCTAGGTTGGATTGATGAGGCGATGCTTGTCCGCAGCCTGGCGGTCATTGAACGTGCGGGGCTGCCGTTAACGGCACCGGCGAACATGTCCAGCGAAGACTTTTTAACGCGCATGCGGCTAGATAAGAAAAATATCGATGCCAAGCTGCGCCTGGTGCTGCTCAATAGCTTGGGCGATGCCTGCGTCAGTGACGCCACGCCGATGTCGGTATTACAAGCACTGCTGGATGACTATCCGCGCCGTTAGGTGGCGAAAGTAAGTGCATCAGTAAGTAAACAAGTAAGAACGTAAGCTCGTAAAGCCCGCCTTCCATTGTCGCTCTCTAAGCTAAGCGGCGATGAAAGGCGGGCTTTTTGGTGTTCGCTTCCCAGTCAATTAACGGTTTTTAAGGTAATCGGCATGCCTTATGCGCTATCGGCATGGGCTGAGCAAGCATTTTGAGACTAAAGTCTAATGGTGGTTATTTATCGTTTAAATACCGTTGTACGCACTTGCAAGTATTTGAAGTCTATGTATTTTTTCCTGAAGTGGTGATGCAAGCTCAGGATTTGAAAAGAGTTTTTCTAGCATCGGCTGCAAGTGGCGATTGCGCAAATAGGGTGCGAATCGCTATGCTGGCCGACCATTTTGTTTCAGCAGCGAAGGTGGGAAGCATCTCTTTTTGGGCGGGTAATAAACATTATAAAAAAAGCAAAACCTGCCTTTTTACCACATGCAAGCTGCTAAAAAAAGACCCTGACTAGAGGCGCGCCCATGAATAAAGGTCTTCACCAGCCTGGCGAATTTCGCGATAACTGTGGTTTTGGCCTGATTGCCCATATGGAAGGGCAGGCTAGCCACGACTTGTTGAAAACGGCCATTGAATCGCTGACCTGCATGACCCATCGCGGCGGTATCGCGGCCGATGGAAAAACCGGCGACGGCTGTGGTCTGCTCATTAAAATGCCTACGCCATTTATGCAGGCGCTTGCTAAAGAGGCATTTGATGCTGAGCTGGGCGAAAAATTTGCCGTTGGGGTGATCTTTCTACCTAACGATGACGCCCGTGAAGCGCATGCCCGTGACACGCTAACTCGCGAGTTTGAAGCGCGTGGGCTTAATGTACTGGGTTGGCGCGATGTGCCTACGGACGCCAGCGTTTGTGGGCCGATGGCGCTCGACTGCCTGCCGCGTATTCGTCAGCTATTTGTGCAGCCAGGCCAGGGCGAGCACTTCGACGTTGATCTGTTCATGGCTCGCCGCCGTGCCGAGCAGGCACTGCGCGACGAAGAAGATTTCTATGTTGCTTCGCTCTCGTCGGAAGTTGTCTCTTATAAGGGCTTGGTGATGCCGGAAGATCTGCCGGCGTTTTATCAGGATTTAAATGATCCGCGTTTAGAAACGGCTATTTGCGTGTTTCACCAGCGCTTTTCGACCAACACCGCGCCACGCTGGCCGCTGGCGCAGCCGTTTCGCCTGTTGGCGCACAACGGCGAAATCAACACCATTGAAGCCAACCGTGGCTGGGCAAACTCGCGTAAAGCGAATTTCGCTAACGAGCGCCTTCCTGATATCGCTGAGCTGGATGAAATCGTTAACACCGTCGGCTCTGACTCCTCCAGTATGGACAACATGTTGGAAGTGCTGCTGACCGGCGGCATGGAGCTGCACCGCGCGGTGCGGATGATGGTGCCACCCGCTTGGCAAAACGTAGAGACGATGGACGCCGAGCTGCGCGCCTTCTACGAATATAACTCGATGCACATGGAGCCGTGGGACGGCCCTGCTGGCGTGGTCATGACCGACGGCCGCCAGGCCGTCTGCATGCTTGACCGTAACGGCCTGCGCCCAGCGCGCTGGGTGATTACCAAGAATGGCTATATCACGCTGGCATCGGAAATTGGCACCTACGGCTATAAGCCGGAAGACGTGGTCGCCAAGGGCCGCGTTGGCCCTGGGCAAATGCTGGCGGTGGATACGCAAACCGGCGAAGTGCTGCATACGCAGGATATTGACGACCGGCTGAAGTCGGCCTATCCGTACAAACGTTGGCTTAAACAAGAAGCTAACTATCTAGAGTCGGCGCTGACCGAACTTGCGCGCTTCCAGACCATGGATACCGCCGCGCTTAACGTTCAGCAGAAGCTGTTCCAGATCAGTTTCGAGGAGCGCGATCAGATACTGCGCCCGCTGGCAGAAACTGGCCAGGAAGCGGTGGGTTCAATGGGCGACGATACCCCCATGGCGGTATTGTCGAGCCGTCCTCGCCTGCTGACAGACTTTTTCCGTCAAAAATTTGCCCAGGTCACCAATCCGCCAATCGACCCGCTGCGCGAAGCGATCGTAATGTCGCTGGAAACCTGCTGCGGCGCTGAGCTTAACGTCTTTAAAGCGACGCCCGAGCACGCGCATCGTTTGATTTTGACCACGCCGGTGCTGTCGCCACGTAAATTTACCGCGCTGGTCACCCAGGAAGACCCCGCTTTCGCCAGCCACACGCTTTCGCTGGGTTATGACCCCGAGCAGCAGAGCCTTCATCAGGCGGTTAAAGCGCTGTGTGCAGAAGCAGAAGCGCAGGTACGCGCTGGCAAAGTGATTTTAGTGCTTACCGATGCGGAGCTGGCGCAAGGGTTGATTCCTATCCAGGCCGCTTTGGCGGTCGGTGCCGTGCATTCTCATTTAGGTCATTTGGCGCTACGCCCCAATGCCAACATTGTGGTGGAAACCGGCTACGCCCGCGATGCTCACCAGATGGCGGTGCTGTTTGGTGTGGGCGCCACAGCGGTGTATCCGTGGCTGGCGTATCAGGTGATGGCTGATATGCATCGCACCGGCGAGCTGACTGGGAACCCGGCAGATGGCCGCGAAAACTATCGTAAGGGATTGCAGAAAGGCCTGTTTAAAATTCTTTCCAAGATGGGCATCTCGACGCTGGCTTCCTACCGTGGCTCGATGCTGTTTGAAGCAGTGGGGTTATCTGACGAAGTGATGGACCTGTGCTTTGTGGGCATGGCATCGCGCATTCAGGGCGCTGGTTTTGCTGAGCTTCAGCTGCAGCAGGCGCTGTTGGCGAAAGACGCTTGGATTCCCCGGAAGGGCATTTCTCAAGGCGGCATGTTCAAGTATGTCCATGGGCACGAATATCACGCCTACAACCCTGATGTCGTGATGTCGCTGCAGCAGGCGGTTCAAGAGGGCAGCTACGCTAAGTGGAAGAAATTTGCCCAGCTGGTGAACGAGCGTCCGGTAGCGACTATTCGTGACTTGCTCAAGCTTAAGCCATCAGAAACGCCGATTGCGCTTGATGAAGTAGAGCCCGTTGAAGACTTGCTGCCACGCTTTGACAGCGCGGGCATGTCGCTGGGTGCGCTCTCACCAGAGGCGCACGAAGCGCTGGCTCAGGCCATGAACGAAGCCGGCGGCCGCTCTAACTCGGGCGAAGGCGGTGAAGACCCTGAGCGCTATGGCACTATCCGCAGCTCCAAAATCAAGCAGATCGCCTCCGGTCGTTTTGGCGTTACCCCGGCGTATCTTGTGAATGCGGAAGTACTGCAGATCAAAGTTGCCCAGGGCGCGAAACCCGGTGAAGGCGGCCAGCTGCCCGGTGGTAAGGTCAATGCGTTGATCGCTCGCCTGCGCCACGCGGTGCCTGGCGTTACGCTCATTTCACCGCCGCCGCACCACGATATTTACTCGATTGAAGATTTGGCTCAGCTGATTTTCGATCTTAAGCAGGTCAACCCAGAAGCTCAGGTATCGGTGAAGCTGGTATCTGAGCCGGGTATCGGGACTATCGCCACCGGCGTTGCCAAGGCCTACGCCGACCTGATTACCGTATCGGGCTATGACGGTGGCACTGCCGCGAGTCCCTTAACGTCGATCAAGCATGCCGGTTCTCCTTGGGAGCTTGGCCTGCCGGAAGTGCATCAGGCGCTGCGTATCAACGGCTTGCGGGATAAGATTCGCCTGCAAACCGATGGCGGCCTAAAAACGGGGCTGGATGTCGTTAAAGCGGCCATTCTGGGGGCAGAGAGCTTTGGGTTTGGCACCGCGCCGATGGTGGCGCTGGGCTGTAAGTACCTGCGTATTTGTCACCTAAATAACTGTGCGACCGGTGTGGCCACGCAGGATGACTTCCTACGTGGCGAGCACTTCCGTGGCACCGTGGATATGGTGAAAAACTATTTCCGCTTTATCGCCGAAGAAGCGCGTGAGCTGATGGCCGAGCTAGGCGTGCGCCAGCTTACCGATTTGATTGGGCGCACTGACCTGCTCGAAGTGCTGGAAGGCAATACGGCTTCTCAGCGCAAGCTCGATCTTACCCCGCTGTTGGCGAATGACTTTGTGCCTAAAGATGCGCCGCAGTTCTGCAGGGTAAGCCGTAACGTGCCACATGATCCCGGCGCCAAGAACCAAGAGGTGCTGGCCGCGCTGAAAGACGCCATTGAGAACCGTTCGGGTGGTGATTTTAACTTCACCATTACCAACTGTGATCGCAGCGTAGGCGCGCTGTCATCGGGTGCGATTGCCAAGCGCTACGGCGATGAAGGGTTGGAGTCCGCGCCGGTGACCGCGAATTTCGTCGGTGTAGCGGGGCAGAGCTTTGGGGTGTGGAACGCACGGGGTTTGAATCTCTACCTCGAAGGCGATGCCAATGATTATGTCGGTAAAGGCATGAACGGCGGCAGTATCGTGATTATCCCGCCGAAAGTGAGCCAGTTTGAGAGCCATAAGACGGCCATTATCGGCAATACCTGCTTGTACGGCGCAACCGGCGGCACGCTGTTTGCAGCCGGCACGGCAGGCGAGCGCTTTGCGGTACGTAACTCCGGCGCGTCAGCGGTCATTGAAGGGGCTGGTGACCACTGCTGCGAATACATGACCGGCGGCTTGGTCTGTGTGCTGGGCGAGACCGGGGTGAACTTCGGTGCCGGTATGACCGGTGGGTTTGCCTATGTGCTCGATGAGGATCGCTCCTTCGTCGATAAGTACAACCACGAGCTGGTCGAAATTCATCGCGTCACCACAGAGGCCATGGAGGCGTATCGCCGCCATCTGCGTGAAACGATTGAAGCCTATGTGGCCGCGACCGGTTCCGCACGTGGCGAAGCCATCTTGGAAGACTTCAGTGACTACGCGCGCCACTTCTGGTTAGTGAAACCGAAAGCGGCCAGTTTGGGCAGTTTATTGGATCAGTCTCGGCGTCAGCCGCAATAACCCGATTATGCCGCTCATGCTGACAGGAGAGAGATCATGGCTAACCGTTTAAATAATGATTTTCAGTTTATCGATGTAGGTCGTAAAGACCCGCAGAAGAAAGACGCGCGCGTCCGTGCCAAAGAGTTCGCGGAGATTTACGAGCCGTTCAAGCCTTCCGATGCGGCCAGCCAGGCGCACCGTTGCCTACATTGCGGCAACCCTTACTGCGAGTGGAAGTGCCCGGTGCACAACTACATTCCCAACTGGCTACAGCTGGTGGTAGAAGGCAACATTATTGAGGCTGCGGAGTTGTCGCATAAGACTAACTCGCTGCCTGAAGTGTGTGGGCGCGTGTGTCCGCAGGACCGCTTGTGTGAAGGCGACTGCACGCTGAATGATGGTTTCGGTGCGGTGACGATTGGTTCGGTGGAGAAGTACATCACCGATACCGCGTTCGCCATGGGCTGGCGCCCGGATATGTCTAGCGTCACCTGGACCGACAAAAAAGTCGCTATTGTGGGTGCTGGCCCTGCCGGTTTGGGCTGTGCCGATATTTTAGCGCGTAACGGCGTTAAGCCGGTGGTGTTTGATAAGTATCCCGAAATTGGTGGCCTGCTGACCTTTGGTATTCCTGAGTTCAAGCTGGAAAAAAGCGTCATGGAGCGCCGTCGCTCGGTATTTGAAGAGATGGGCGTTGAGTTTCGTCTGAATACCGAAATCGGCACCGATATCGAGTTTGAAACGCTGCTACAGGATTACGATGCGGTCTTCCTTGGCATGGGCACCTATAAGTACATGCAAGGCGGCTTCCCAGGTGAAGATCTGCCGGGCGTGTATAAAGCGCTCGATTTCTTGATTGCTAACGCTAACCGCTGCTTAGGGTTCGAAAAAGATCCGAGCGACTATATCTCGATGGAAGGCAAGCGAGTGGTCGTGCTGGGCGGCGGCGATACGGCGATGGACTGTAACCGCACCTCGATTCGCCAGCGCGCTGATAGCGTTATCTGTGCTTATCGCCGTGACGAAGGCAACATGCCGGGTTCGCGCCGTGAAGTGGCGAATGCCCGAGAAGAGGGCGTGGAATTTTTGTTCAACCGCCAGCCGGTGGCTGTGGTGGGCGAGGAGAAGGTCGAGGGCGTAAAGGTTGTGCGCACGCGACTGGGCGAGCCGGATGAAAATGGCCGTCAGCGCCCTGAAGTGGTGCCGGGTTCTGAGGAAATCATTGCCGCCGACGCCGTCGTCATTGCTTTTGGTTTCCAGGCAAGCCCCGCGCCGTGGTTCGATAGCTCTAATATCCAAGTCGACGAGCGTGACCGCGTCACTGCCCCGGAGCACGGTCAGTACGCCTTCCAAACCAGCAATGAAAAAATCTTCGCAGGTGGTGACATGGTGCGCGGCTCTGATTTGGTGGTCACTGCGATTTATGAAGGTCGCCAGGCTGCAGAAGGCATTTTGGATTACCTGGGCGTGTAATTCGTCTTTATCCAGGCTGAGCGGGGCCATATTGGCCTCGCGACTATCCCGGCATCGCTATGTGCAACGATCCATTGGCTATCTTCGGCAGTTCAAATTGAGCCTGGAGGCGTAATCTGCTAGTCTGTCGACCCATCCTGGCGTGGCTTTCTGCCGTGCCTTCTGATCACGTTTCGACAGGTTATCCATGACACGATATATCTTCGTGACCGGCGGCGTTGTGTCCTCTCTTGGCAAGGGCATCGCCTCCGCCTCGCTAGCGGCGATTTTAGAGGCCCGCGGCCTTAAGGTCACCATGCTCAAGCTCGACCCGTACATCAACGTGGACCCGGGCACGATGAGCCCGTTCCAGCACGGTGAGGTGTTCGTCACAGAAGATGGCGCCGAAACCGACCTTGATCTTGGCCATTATGAGCGTTTTATTCGCACCAAGATGACCCAGCGCAACAACTTCACCACGGGGCGTGTTTACGAGCACGTGCTGCGTAAAGAGCGCCGTGGCGATTATTTAGGCGGCACCGTTCAGGTGATTCCGCATATTACCGATGAGATTAAAGCGCGCGTTTATGCCGGCGGTGAAGGCTTTGATGTGGCGCTGGTAGAAATCGGTGGCACGGTAGGCGATATCGAATCGCTGCCTTTCCTTGAATCGATTCGCCAAATTCGTAGTGAACAGGGCGCCAACCGCGCGCTGTTTATGCACCTAACGCTGGTGCCCTACATCAAAACGGCGGGCGAGACTAAAACCAAGCCGACCCAGCACAGCGTTAAAGAGCTGCGTTCTATCGGTATCCAGCCGGATATCCTGATTTGCCGCAGTGAAGTCGAGTTGGAAGAAACCGAGCGCCGCAAGATTGCGCTGTTCACCAACGTCGAAGAGCGTGCGGTAGTGCCGCTGCAGGATGCCGATACGATCTATCGCATTCCGCTGATGCTCCACGAGCACGGTTTGGATGAGATTGTCTGCGACAAGCTACGCCTGGAAGCGCCCGAAGCCGATTTGTCTGAATGGGTGAAGGTGCTGGACGCTAAGCTCAACCCGCTCAAGTCGGTCAGCATCGCCATGGTAGGTAAGTACATGGAGTTGCTGGATGCCTACAAGTCGCTCAACGAAGCGCTGATTCACGCCGGTATCCAGGGGCGCATTAAGGTCAACGTCGATTATATAGATTCTGAAGATATCGAGCGTCACGGCACTGAGCGGTTAGCGGGCAAAGATGCCATTCTCGTGCCGGGTGGCTTTGGCGAGCGCGGCGTTGAAGGCAAAATACTGGCCGCCCAGTTTGCGCGTGAGAATAACGTTCCTTACCTGGGTATCTGTTTGGGTATGCAGGTGGCCGTGATTGAATTCGCGCGTAATGTGGCCGGCTGGAAAGACGCTAACTCCACCGAGTTTACCCACGACACTCAGCACCCTGTGGTGGGGCTGATTACGGAGTGGCTAACCCCGGAAGGAAAAATCGAGCTGCGTGATGCGGCGTCTGATTTAGGCGGCACCATGCGTTTGGGTGGCCAGATATGCCACCTGGCTTCTGGCACGAAAGCACGCGAAGCCTACGGTTCAGACGAAATTGTTGAACGCCACCGCCATCGTTTCGAAGTGAATAATCAGTTTATTGATGAGCTTGAAAAAACAGGCTTAGTGATCTCAGGTAGAAGCGTGGATCAGTCGCTGGTTGAAGTGATTGAGCTGGCGGATCACCCTTGGTACGTTGCCTGTCAGTTCCACCCGGAGTTCACATCTACCCCGCGCGATGGCCACCCGCTATTCTCGGGTTTTGTGAACGCGGCGTTAGAGCATAAAACAGCGCGTAGCCGCGCCCATGCCCATTCTCAGGAATAAGGGAGAGCAGCATGTCTTCTCAGAATCTGTCTAGCGATGGGTTGCAAGAGCGCCATATTAACGTTGCCGGCCTAACCGCCGGCAATTCATTGCCGCTGATGCTGCTGGGCGGCATGAACGTGCTGGAGTCCGCTGAGCTTGCCGACGAGGTGGCCCAAGCCTACGTAACGGTCACCCGGAAACTGGGCATGCCCTACGTTTTTAAGGCCAGCTTTGATAAAGCCAACCGCAGCTCGATTCACTCTTATCGCGGCCCGGGGCTTGAGAAAGGGCTGCAGATTCTGGCCGATATCAAAGCACGTTATAACGTGCCCATTATCACCGATGTGCACGAAGCTTGGCAGGCCGAGGCGGCGGCGGAAGTGGCCGATATTATCCAGCTTCCCGCATTTTTGGCTCGCCAAACCGATTTGGTGGTTGCCATGGCCAAAACCGGCGCGGTGATTAATATTAAAAAGCCGCAGTTTCTGGCGCCCCATGAAATGCGCCATATCCTGAGTAAATTTCAGGAAGCAGGCAACGACCAACTGATGCTCTGCGAGCGTGGCTCAAGCTTTGGTTACAACAACCTGGTTGTTGATATGCTGGGCTTTGGCGATATGAAGCAAACCGGGTACCCGGTGTTTTTTGATGTGACTCACGCGTTGCAGCGCCCCGGTGGCCGTGCCGATAGCGCGGATGGTCGTCGCGCTCAGGTAGCCGAATTAGCTCGGGCAGGCGTGGCTGTCGGCCTTGCTGGGCTGTTTTTGGAAGCACACCCTGATCCTGATAACGCTAAATGCGATGGCCCCTGTGCGCTACCGTTGGATCAGCTAGAGCCGTTCTTAACTCAGCTTGCGCAGTTAGATGCGCTAGTCAAGGGGTTTGAGCCGCTAACGATTCGCTAGCAATCGCTATGCTAGGTAGAACGTCGTTTTAATCATTTTATCTGACTTACAGTAAAGGACACTGCTATGACCAAGATTGTTGCTATCAGTGCGTTGGAAGTGCTTGATTCGCGTGGTAATCCGACCGTACAGGCGCAGGTGCGCCTTGCCAGCGGCGCGGTCGGTGAAGCCTGTGCTCCTAGCGGTGCCTCCACCGGATCACGTGAAGCGCTAGAGCTTCGCGACGGCGATAAATCCCGCTATTTGGGAAAAGGCGTGCTGAAAGCAGTTGACGCGGTCAATAGCAAAATTGGTGATGCGTTGCTGGGTATGGACGCACGCGATCAGCGCGGTCTAGATGACGCCATGCTGGCCTTAGACGGCACTGAAAATAAGGCCAACCTTGGTGCTAACGCGATTCTTGCTGTGTCGCTGGCAGCCGCTAAAGCGGCAGCTAACGCCAAGGGCGTACCGCTGTATGCCCACATTGCCGAGCTTTACGGTCAGCCGGGCCAGTACAGCATGCCGGTGCCGATGATGAATATTATCAACGGCGGCGAGCACGCCGATAATAATGTCGATATTCAAGAGTTTATGGTGCAGCCCGTAGGCGCGCCTAACTTTCGTGAAGGGCTGCGCATGGGCGCGGAAATTTTCCACGCGCTGAAAAAAGTGCTCTCGGCGAAAGGGCTTTCCACAGCCGTTGGCGATGAGGGTGGCTTTGCGCCTAATCTTGCGTCTAACGCCGATGCGCTGGCTATCATTAAGCAGGCAGTGGCGGATGCTGGCTACTCTTTGGGTACTGACGTTACGCTGGCGCTGGACTGTGCGTCATCTGAGTTCTATAAAGACGGCCAGTACAACCTTTCTGGGGAAGGTAAGAGCTACGACGCCGAAGGTTTTACTAACTATTTGGCCGGCCTGTGCGCCGATTATCCGATCGTTTCTATTGAAGACGGTATGGATGAATCAGACTGGGCTGGTTGGAAAGCGCTGACCGATAAGCTGGGCGATAAAGTGCAGCTGGTGGGCGATGATCTGTTTGTGACCAATACCAAAATCCTCAAACGCGGCATTGATGAAAAGATTGGCAACTCGATTCTGATCAAGTTTAATCAGATTGGCTCGCTTTCCGAGACATTGGATGCCATTAAAATGGCGCAGGATGCGGGTTTCACTGCGGTCATTTCTCACCGTTCAGGTGAAACGGAAGATACCACTATTGCTGATTTGGCGGTGGGAACCTGCGCAGGCCAGATTAAAACGGGTTCGCTATGCCGTTCTGACCGGGTGGCTAAATATAATCGCTTGCTGGTCATCGAGGCTGAGCTTGGCGAGGTTAGCTACCCTGGCCTAAAAGCGATTAAAGGCCAATAAATCGCTGAAATTGAGCGAAATATTAGGGTGTTTGTAAGAGATGTCTCAAAATTTTGTAAGAGATGTCGTACAAATTCCGACGAAAATCGCTCTGGTTAGGGTAAGAAAATACTACATTTGCCGCTAGCTAAAACTTAAGCTATTGTTTTTTAAATTATAATCGTTGAAAGGCGAGTCGATATGACTCGCCTTTTTGCGTTATGGTCATGTTGAGAAGCCGCCGAGATCTGCCACAATGCGATCAGGACAAGGGGAGGCAGGGATGCTTTAGGCAGGATGCAATAGGATGAAAGATCGGAGGCGCCTGGTAATTAGTGGAGTGATTACTGGCAAGGATGTTTTCCGAGAGGGGTGTGACCTAGGGAGTGGTCAGAGGAAGTGCTTGGAGTGGGCGGCCTAAGGGTCGCCTTTTTTTATGCCTGACCCTGCCTATATTGCACTGCCTATATGGGCCCCAGCTCAGAATAAAAAAACCAGCGTAGCCGCTGGTTTAACAAATGCTAGGTTAAGAAAAACGCTGCGCTCAGCGCTCTAGTTTTTCCATCTTGCCTGGCTTGCCGTCCCATTCTTCAGCATCGGGTAGCGCATCTTTTCTTTCGGCTATGTTCGGCCATACATCTGCTAGCTCAGCGTTAATCTCAATAAAGGCCTCTTGCCCTTCAGGCAACTCATCTTCTGAGAATATCGCTTCGGCGGGGCACTCGGGCTCACACAGTGCGCAATCAATACACTCATCCGGATGAATAACCAGAAAGTTCGGGCCTTCATAGAAGCAGTCGACCGGGCAGACTTCCACACAGTCGGTGTATTTGCACTGGATGCAGTTCTCGGTAACGACAAACGTCATCTTGCTATCCCTCTCGCGGGACCGGATATGTCCCGGTCATGATTAATCGTGAATGGTTATAAATCAGCCGTTTTTTATAAGCTAAAAGTTTGATGACATTCTAGAGGTGCGCATACCATGCGGCAAGCGCCGCATGGTCTTCTATTGCAGCTATTAGAGCAAGTCCCGCCATTGATAAAGCAGCGCGAGGGCTTCTCGCGGCGATAAATCATCCATATCCGTCTTTTCAAGTGCCTCGATCACCGGGTGAGGTGTTGCGGCAAATAAGTCGTTTTGCTGCGGCGCAGTGCTCGGCGCCTGTGTACTGTTGCCCACATCACGATGCTCTAAGCTGACCAGCTTTTCACGGGCGCGTTTAATCACATGATTAGGAACGCCGGCTAACTGAGCCACCTGCAAACCATAGCTCTGGCTTGCAGGGCCTGCCTCTATGCGATGCATAAACACAATGCTGTCGCCATGCTCGGTGGCCGTTAAATGGATGTTGGCCACGCCGTCCATGTGCTCCGGAAGGGCGGTCATCTCAAAGTAATGGGTGGCAAAGAGCGTTAGCGCACGCCCTTTAGCCAAATGTTCGGCGCTGGCCCAGGCAAGTGATAGGCCATCAAAGGTGCTGGTGCCACGGCCAATTTCATCCATCAAAATCAGGCTTTGCTGGGTAGCATTATGCAGAATATTGGCAGTTTCGGTCATTTCGACCATAAAGGTAGAGCGCCCGCCCGCAAGATCATCCGACGAGCCAATGCGGGTGAAAATGCGGTCCAGTGGGCCTATTTCAGCGGCATCGGCGGGCACGAAGCTGCCGCAGTGAGCCAGCAGCGCAATTAGCGCGGTCTGGCGCATATAGGTCGATTTACCGCCCATGTTGGGGCCGGTAATGATCAGCATGTGCTGATCAGGCGTGAGCGTAACGTCGTTAGGTACAAAAGGCGTTTCACTGACGTGCTCAACGACAGGGTGGCGCCCGGCTTCAATTCGTATGCCGGTGGCCTCGCTGAGCATTGGGCGAACCCAGCCAAGTGCTTCTGCGCGCTCAGCAAAGGCGCACAGTACATCCAGCTCAGCGACGGCTTGAGAGGTGCTTTGCAGCGCATGCAGGCTGGCATTGAGATCACCCAGCAGGCGATCATAAAGCCATTTTTCACGCGTCAGCGCGCGCGATTTGGCTGACAGCGCTTTATCTTCAAACTCTTTGAGTTCAGGAATGATAAACCGCTCGGCATTTTTCAGCGTTTGGCGACGGATATAGTCGGCTGGCGCCTGCTGTGCCTGGGAGCGAGGTAACTCAATAAAGTAGCCATGCACTCGGTTATAACCGACTTTCAGGTGCGCCAAGCCAGTGCGTTCGCGCTCGCGAAGTTCGAGCTGGATCAGATAGTCGCCAGCGTTTTCGGCCATACCGCGATGCTCGTCGAGCTCAGCGTCAAAGCCGTCAGCAATCACGCCGCCATCGCGGATGACCACGGGCGGGTTCTCGACCAGCGCACGGCTCAGCATATCGGCCATTTCTGGGTAGGGGCGAATATGCGGGCGCAGGGTGTCCAACGCACTGCCGCTCTCTACCTCACTCAATTGCTGTTCAAGCGTGGGCAGCGTTACTAGTGCGTCTCTAAGGCGTGCTAAATCTCGTGGGCGGGCGCTATACAGTGCCACGCGAGCCAGAATACGCTCGACGTCGCCGACGGCGCTCAAGGTATCGCGAAGCGGCATGTAGGCGGCATCTAAGCTGAGCAGTGCCACGCCTGCATGACGAGCCTGGACAATCTCGCGCTGGCGCAGGGGACGGTTGAGCCAGCGCTTGAGCAGTCGCGAGCCCATGGCAGTGGTGCAGGTATCCAGCACGCTGGCCAGGGTGTTGTCGCTATTGCCGCCGAGGTTGATGTCAATTTCTAAATTGCGCCGGCTGGCCGCGTCAATGACCACCGCATCATCACGATTTTCGACGCTGATCGCAGTGACATGAGGCAGTCGCGAGCGCTGGGTGTCGCGGGCGTAATCGATCAATACGCCTGCGGCAATCAGTGCGGTAGTCAAATGCGCGCAGCCAAAGCCGCGCAAATCCTGGACTTCAAACTGATCACACAGGCTGCGGGTAGCGCTGTCTATATCAAATAGCCATTCACCCTGACGACGCAGGCTGCGTTTTTGTGACCAGGCAGCCGGCAGCGTTAAGCTTTCCGGTACGAGCAGCTCAGCGGGCGATAGGCGCGTAAGCTCGGCGAGCATTTCGGCTTCGCTCTCTACTTCCAGTACGTTGAAGCGGCCGCTGGAAAGCTCAAGCCATGCCAGGCCCCAGCTATCTTTGCCGGGGGAGACGGATACCAGTACGTTGTCGCGGCGCGCATCGAGCAGCGCTTCGTCGTGGAGCGTGCCGGGGGTGACGATGCGAACCACCTGGCGATCAACGGGGCCTTTGCTGGTCGCTGGGTCGCCAATTTGCTCGCAGATAGCCACCGACTCGCCGCCAGCAACTAAGCGTGCCAGGTAGCCTTCAGCGCTGTGGTAGGGTACGCCAGCCATCGGAATAGGTTTGCCGCCTGACTGCCCGCGCTGGGTAAGCGTGATATCCAGTAACGCGGAGGCGCGTTTAGCATCGTCGAAAAATAGCTCGTAAAAATCCCCCATTCGGTAGAACAGCAGTACCTCGGGATGTTCACGTTTGATCTTTAAGTATTGCGTGATCATTGGCGTATTAGCGGGGATGGCCTGTGACATGGGCGTCCTGGTTAAGCGTAGCGTAAGCCGTCTCGACCGACGGCATGTTCTTTGAGCGGTTTCTTTGCGTCAGTTCTTTAAGAAAGCTAAACGCAGTATTCTACGCTGAACTGACGACTCACTTGAAGGAGCGACGATAGTGACCAGCGTATCTAGCCTAAAAAATCTTGATTTAACACTGCTTGCTCAGCGGCTGGGGCGGCTTTGCCAGCAGTTAAAGGTAGAAGTCACCGCCGCTGAGTCGTGCACGGGCGGCGGCGTTGCCAGCGCGATTACCGCGGTTGCGGGTAGCTCGGCCTATTTTACGACCGGCTATGTAGCGTATGCGAATCCGGTGAAGAGCCGATTATTGGGCGTGCCCGACGCTATGCTGGCAGCGCATGGTGCGGTGAGTGAAGAAGTGGTGAACGCCATGGTGCTTGGTGCCTGCCGGGAAAGTGGTGCAGGCTTGGGCGTTGCGGTCAGCGGTATCGCCGGGCCAGACGGTGGCAGTGAGGACAAGCCAGTAGGTACAGTATGGCTGGCGTGGGGCGATGCCAATGCCCAGCAGGCGGAATGTTTTCATTTTCCAGGCGACCGCTCAGCAGTGCGTGAACAGGCCGTGCGTCAGGCGCTAGCCGGGCTAGTGGCGCGCTTGGATGCTCAGGTAAATGCGGGCGATACGAAATAATTGTGAGAAAGTGTCGTCGAGGATTTGTTTACGACGGAATCTTTGGCATACTACTGGCTAATTATACAGCTTGTTATGAGGAATCACTGAATGGCTCAGGATGACAACCGCACTAAAGCGCTAAACGCTGCACTCAGCCAAATCGACCGTCAGTTCGGCAAAGGCACCGTCATGCGTCTAGGCGACGCTCCGCGTGTAGTCATGCCGTCGGTTTCCACCGGTTCATTGGGGCTGGATATCGCGCTCGGCATCGGTGGTCTGCCGTACGGACGAGTATGCGAAATCTTTGGTCCAGAATCGTCGGGTAAAACCACGCTGACCCTTTCAGTGATTGCTCAGGCGCAAAAGCAGGGCAAAGTGTGTGCCTTTGTAGATGCCGAGCACGCGCTTGATCCAAGCTACGCTGAAAAACTGGGCGTTAATCTGGATGACCTGCTGGTTTCCCAGCCGGACACCGGCGAGCAAGCGCTAGAAATTACCGACATGCTGGTGCGTTCTGGCGGTGTTGACGTGATTGTTATCGACTCGGTCGCAGCGCTGACGCCGCGTGCGGAAATCGAAGGCGAGATGGGCGATACGCACGTTGGCCTACAGGCGCGGTTGATGTCACAGGCGCTGCGTAAAATCACCGGTAATATCAAAAATGCCAACTGCTTAGTTATCTTCATTAACCAGATTCGTATGAAGATCGGCGTTATGTTTGGTAGCCCTGAAACGACGACCGGCGGTAATGCGCTCAAGTTTTACGCTAGTGTGCGCCTCGACATTCGCCGTACGGGCTCGGTTAAGGTTGGTGATGAAGTCACCGGTAACGAAACCCGCGTCAAAGTGGTCAAGAACAAAGTGGCGCCGCCGTTCCGCCAGGCTGAATTCCAGATTCTTTACGGCAAGGGTATCTATCACGCGGGCGAAGTTATTGATCTGGGCGTGCAGTGTAACCTCGTCGATAAAGCCGGTGCTTGGTACAGCTACAAGGGTAAGAAAATAGGCCAGGGTAAAGCTAATTCAGCGCTGTATCTGGAAGAGCATCCTGAGATTATGATTGAAATCGAAACGCAAATCCGCGAGCAGTTACTGGCCAAGCCGGACCCCAAGAAGGAAAAGGAAGAGGCGTCTGTAGAGGCAGCGGTTGACGCAGATGCGGGTGATGACGATCTGCTATAAGGCACCCTAATGGCGTTTGCCTCGCAGCGTGATGCTACGCCACGAGTGATCGCCATCGGCTTGCTGGCTCGGCGCGAATATTCGCGCGCTGAGCTGGCACAGCGATTGGCGAAAAAATCCTTTGAGCCCGCTGCCATTGATGAGTGTCTGGATACGCTGATCGAGCAAGGGTTCCAGTCGGACGAACGCTTTGCTGCAAGCTTTGTGCGCTCACGTATTTTGCGTGGTCAGGGCGTTATCCGTATTAAGGGTGAGCTACGCCAGCGCGGCGTCGACCAAGAAACGCTTAGCGCTGCGTTTGAGTCGGTGGTGGCGAACGAGCAGGTTGACTGGTTTGAGTTGGCGCGCGAAACCTTGGCTCGGCGCTTTACGTCTGCGGGCGAAACACCCAAAGAGCGCGCCAGGCGAGAGCGCTTTTTAGCCAGCCGTGGCTTCGATTTTGAACAAATACGTTACGCACTTTCCTGCCTTTAACGCCTTCTTAGGCGCCTGAAATATCTTCGTTTCTGCGTATAACCACATCGTCTCTTACATTTCTAATGGCGCTCTAATAGGCTTGTGCATCTTTTTGATTGCATTTCTGCCACTAAGTGCGGCTTTAGTCGTTTGACAACTGCGCTATAATGGCTGCTTTGCGACCCCTGAGGGTAGCGGTGACAGCGCCCTGGGACACCACGCTTTCTTGTTACGGATACCCTATGAAAAGCGCAGAGATAAGACAGGCCTTTCTTTCCTTCTTTGCAGAGCAGGGGCACACCATTGTGCCAACCAGCTCGCTAGTGCCGGGTAATGACCCTACGCTGCTGTTTACCAATGCCGGTATGGTGCCGTTTAAAGATGTGTTTCTGGGTCGCGACCCGCGCCCGTATGTACGCGCCACTTCTGCGCAACGCTGCGTGCGCGCGGGCGGAAAGCATAATGATTTAGATAACGTCGGTTATACCGCCCGTCATCATACTTTCTTCGAAATGATGGGTAACTTCAGTTTCGGTGACTACTTCAAGCGTGATGCTATTCGCTTTGCCTGGGTGTTTCTAACCGAAACGCTGGGGCTGCCTAAAGAAAAACTGTGGGTAACGGTGCACATCAGTGACGACGAAGCTGAGCGCATCTGGAAGGATGAAGTGGGCATTGACCCTGAACGCTTTTCCAAGCTGGATGAGGACAATTTCTGGCAGATGGGTGATACCGGCCCCTGCGGGCCCAGCTCAGAAATCTTCTATGATCACGGCCCAGAGGTCTGGGGCGGCCCTCCCGGTAGTCCGGAAGAAGATGGCGACCGCTATATTGAAATCTGGAATTTAGTGTTCATGCAGTTTGACCGCGATGCTCAGGGAACGCTCAATCCGCTGCCTAAACCTTCTATTGATACCGGCATGGGCCTGGAGCGAGTGGCTGCTGTCATGCAGGGTGTTCACTCCAACTATGAGATCGACCTGTTTCAGCGCCTGCTGCAAGCAGCTTCACAGGCAACCGGCCATGTGGACACGGCGACGCCTTCATTGCGCGTGATTGCCGATCACATTCGCTCCTGCGCCTTTTTAATTGCCGATGGGGTGCTGCCTTCCAACGAAGGGCGCGGCTACGTGCTGCGGCGTATTATTCGCCGCGCGATTCGCCACGGCCATAAGCTAGGTGCGGTCGACCCGTTCTTCCACAAGCTGGTCGGTGCGCTTGACGCTGAAATGGGCGATGCCTATCCAGAGTTGCGCGAAGCCTGTGGTCAAATCGAGCGCGTGCTACTGAAAGAAGAAGAGCAGTTTGCCCGTACGCTGGATCACGGTATGGGGCTATTGAATGCAGCGCTGGCTGAGCTGAATGGTAACGTGCTGTCGGGTGAAACTGTGTTTAAGCTTTATGACACTTATGGTTTCCCCTTTGACCTGACGGCGGATGTTTGCCGGGAGCGTGGTGTCACCCTCGATGAAGACGGTTTTCAGCGTGAGCTGGAAGCGCAGCGCGAACGCGCCCGAGCGGCCAGTCAGTTTGGTGCCGACTACAGTGCATCCATTGAATTGGATGGCGAGACAGCCTTTACCGGGTACGACCGCTTAGAAGATCAGGCCAAAGTGACGGCGCTGGTCGACAGTGAAGGCAATGCACTGTCTGCACTCGAGGCCGGCCAAAAAGGCACGATAGTGTTGGATCGTACGCCATTTTACGGCGAGTCGGGCGGACAGGTAGGCGACACTGGCTATCTGTACGTAGACGGCGGGCGCTTCCAGGTAATGGATACCCAAAAGCAGAGCGGCCATCATCTGCATCAAGGTGTGATGGTGGAAGGCGCGTTGAGCGTCGGTGCCAGCGTGCGTGGCGAAGTAGACGCCAGCCTGCGCGCTGCAACTATTCGCAACCATTCGGCCACTCACCTGCTGCATAAAGCGCTGCGCATGGTGCTGGGTGATCACGTGCAGCAGAAAGGGTCGCTAGTTAACGCTGAACGCCTGCGCTTTGACTTTAGCCACTTTGAACCGATGACGGCTGAACAGTTGGCGGAAGTAGAGCGGCTGGTCAACGAGCAGATTCTGGCTAACGCTGCGACCAAAACCGAGCAGATGAGCTTGGATCAGGCCAAAGCCAAAGGCGCAGCGGCACTGTTTGAAGCCAAGTATGCAGAGAACGTGCGCGTACTGACTATCGGTTCTGACGACTTTTCTATTGAGCTTTGTGGCGGTACCCACGTGGCGCGCAGTGGCGATATAGGCTGCTGTCACGTGATGAGCGAAGTGGGCATTGCTTCGGGCGTACGCCGTATTGAAGCGATTACCGGCGAAAACGCGCTGGCCTACTTCCGTGAGCAGGAAGCCTGCCTGGGGCGCTTGGGTGATCGCTTAAAAACCAAGCCAGAGCAGGTCGAAGCGCGGGTAGAGTCGCTGGTTGAGCGTAACCGCAGCCTTGAGAAAGAGCTTGAGCAGCTCAAAGCTAAGCTTGCCAGCGCCGCGGGCAGCGATATGCTTAGCCAGGTCCAAGAGATCAAAGGGGTTAAGCTGTTGGCGACCCAGCTAGACGGTGTGTCCGGAAAAGATCTGCGTGGCATGCTTGATCAGATTAAGAACAAGCTAGGTTCCGGCGTGGTTATTCTTGGCGTTGCCGATCAGGCAGCCGGCAAAGTAAGTCTCATTGCCGGCGTGACCCAAGACCTGACTGGTCGCGTGAAAGCCGGTGAGCTGGTCAATCATGTTGCCTCGCTTGTGGGTGGAAAGGGCGGTGGTCGCCCCGATATGGCTCAGGCTGGAGGTAGCCAGCCCGACGCGCTGCCGGATGCGCTGAAGAGCGTACCTCTATGGCTAGAAAACACGCTTAACTAAACACCAGGGCCGGTAGCATGAATTGCTACCGGCCTTGTCGTTAGATATGTACGACAAATTTCATCCTCCATTTCCGAACGCATAGGAAAAACGGCATATGGCACTATACGTACAGAAGTTCGGCGGCACCTCGGTGGGCTCTGTCGAGCGCATCAAGGCCGTGGCTGAAAAGGTCAAAGGTTTCCGTGATCAAGGCCACCAGGTGGTGGTCGTGGTTTCTGCCATGAGTGGCGAAACGAATCGACTAACGGACATGGCCCAGGCACTGAATGAAGAGCCCGCCCCGCGCGAGATGGACATGCTGCTGTCTACCGGCGAGCAGGTGACGATTTCACTACTCGCGATGGCGCTTCAGCAGATTGGCGTGCCAGCAACGTCGCATACCGGCGCGCAAGTGGGTATTTATACGGATAGCGCCTATACCAAGGCCCGTATTCAGCGCATTGAGACCGACGACCTAAAAGCGGACTTAGATGCCGGCCAGGTCGTTGTGGTTGCTGGTTTTCAAGGTGTTGATGAAAACGGCAATATTACCACTCTAGGGCGTGGTGGCTCCGATACCACTGGGGTTGCATTGGCCGCAGCGCTAGGTGCCGATGAGTGTCAAATTTACACCGATGTCGATGGGGTATACACCACCGACCCACGCGTATGCTCAAAGGCTCAGCGCTTAGAACGTATTACCGTTGAAGAAATGCTTGAGCTAGCCAGCCTGGGCTCAAAAATACTGCAGATTCGCGCAGTAGAGTTTGCCGGTAAGTACAACGTACCCCTGCGGGTGCTGTCGAGCTTTGAAGACGGCCCCGGTACCCTAATTGTTGCAGAAGCAGACAAAGACGAGGACGCAATGGAAGAACCCCTAATCTCCGGTATCGCCTTCACCAAAAATGAAGCCAAACTGACCCTGCTGAACACGCCTGATGTGCCCGGCGTAGCATCGCGTATTCTTGGTCCTATTGCCGATGCCAATATCGAAGTCGATATGATCGTGCAGAACGTGGCCCCCGCCGGTGACTATACCGATTTCACCTTTACGGTCGCGAAAGGTGACTACAAGGCTACCAAAAAGCTGCTCGAAGAGACGGTGATTCCTGATTTGGGAGGCGGTGAGCTGCGCGGCGATGATAATATCGCTAAAGTATCGCTCGTCGGTGTCGGTATGCGCTCCCATGCGGGCGTGGCATCGAAAATGTTCCGCGTGCTGGCCGATGAAAACGTCAATATTCGCATGGTCTCAACCTCCGAGATTAAAATTTCGGTAGTGATTGATGAGAAACATATGGAACTTGCCGTCAATGCGCTACACAAAGCGTTTGGCTTAGATAAAGCAGATGTCGAGTCTGAGTAACACTAATCTCTTAACTCTTCTACGCTAAAGAAGTACTTACTGCCGTGTGGTGGTGAGCTTTCTTTCAGCGGGAGATTTAAGGTATCAAGGAGCCGATGCTTTTTGTGGTAGGCAATACCGTGTAGCTATCGTGGTATTGCCTTCGGCTGATATGCCCCGCAGTAAAACGTCTGAAAAGGAGATCAGCCATGCTCATCCTAACTCGCCGTGTTGGCGAAACCCTGATGATCGGTGATGAAATGACCGTCACGGTGCTAGGTGTGAAAGGTAATCAAGTGCGTATCGGCGTTAATGCGCCGAAAGATGTATCGGTTCACCGTGAAGAGATTTATCAGCGCATTCAGCGTGAAAAGAATAGCGAAAACGAAGTGGAGTGACGCTTACGCCCGCACATCATTATGTGATGTTTTGAGCGTAAGGTAAGGCCAGCGCGAAAAAAAATCGGCCAAGGGCTGGACAGAAGTAACCTAAATCGGTAATATTCGCGCCGTGCCGTTAAGGAGAGGTGGCCGAGTGGCTGAAGGCGCTCCCCTGCTAAGGGAGTATAGGGTTTATAGCCCTATCGAGGGTTCGAATCCCTCCTTCTCCGCCAATGCACACTAAGTATGCGCCCGTAGCTCAGCTGGATAGAGTACCTGACTACGAATCAGGGGGTCGGAGGTTCGAATCCTCCCGGGCGCACCACTTTTTAGTTAGCAACATGCAGTAAAGATAAGTGCAGTTATTACGCGCCCGTAGCTCAGCTGGATAGAGTACCTGACTACGAATCAGGGGGTCGGAGGTTCGAATCCTCCCGGGCGCACCAGATTCTAAACCCGCTCTCTCTTGAGGGCGGGTTTTCTGTTTCAAGCCTGTTTGTAGCCTGGCCGGAAATGGCTCGCGCCCCGGTCTTGCGATCGTGTGTAGCGCCCACCGCTTTTGCGGCTGGGCGCTTTTTTTGGCCATTCGTTTTGTTTAAGCATCGACCACAAGGCTGTCGAGCAAATGGTCTAAGTCGGTGAGACGTTTAACGCGTTGAAAGTTCTGGTTAGCTTCGTTGCTGCCTTGACGCATTTGGGCAAGCCACTGCTTCACTAAAGAGACGACGACGCGGTCCGGCAGGTGCTGGCGCTGTAGGGCGGCATACTCTTGAAGTACGCTTGCGCGCATCGCCCAGCTGCTTTCAGGCAGCCGCTCACCGGTTGTCTGCCAATGGCGAATGCGCGGTGCAAGCCAGGGGTCTGCCAGCGCGCTGCGTCCAAGCATGACGTCATCACATCCCGAGAGCGTGCGTGCTTTCCAGTAATCTTCAAGCGTCCATATATCGCCGTTGGCGACCACCGGGATGCTGACATGTCGACGAATCTTGCCTATCCATTCCCAGTGCGCCGGTGGGCGGTAGCCTTCGTCACGGGTGCGTGCATGCACCACCAAATGCGCCGCACCGCCTGCTTCAGTCGCTTGCGCGCAGGCCACCGCTAAGCGCCGATTAGAGAAGCCTAGGCGAATCTTGGCAGTCACCGGGATCTCGCCGTCCAGCGCGTCAGCAACGGCTTTAACCGCTTGGTAGACACGTTCCGGTTGGCGTAACAGTGCAGCGCCACCGTCGTGTCGATTGACCAGCTTGGCGGGGCAGCCGAAATTAAGATCAACGCTCACTGCGCCTAAATGGAGCGCTTGGCGCGCGTTGGCTGCCAGAGCGCGAGGGTCAGAGCCGAGCAGCTGTAGATGTACCGGAATACCGCTTGGGGTTGCCACTGGCGGTTGAGCAAGCTCCGGGCAGTGCTTATAAAACACCCGCGGCGGCAAGCATGCATCAACCACGCGCACGAACTCCGTCACGGTCCAATCAAATCCTGCTTGACGGGTTAAGAGATCGCGGGTGAGCGCATCGATTACCCCCTCCATGGGGGCTAGGCCAATTCTTCCGTTATGTAGTAAATTAACAACCATGACTTCCACTATCGCGCCATTGCATTCTATTCTGGGTGTGGCAGGTTAGTGTATTCCCCTTACTGCGCCAAGCGCCTTTCATTGCAGTGGCGTAATCATATGTCTGTGAGCAGCATTTATAAACGAAGGAGAGCGTCTTATGCAGGATCAAGAGCTATTGCAGGACGGGCTAGCGTTGATGGCGCTCGGAATGGGGGTAGTGTTTGTTTTTCTTGCTATTTTAGTGGTCAGCGTCACGTTGATGTCAAAGCTGATTGACCACTTTCAACCGGGGCCTGCCGCTGCGGATATGGGTAGAAAGTCACTAAGTTCTTCTGCATCTTCCTCGCCGGATGACGAGGTCATGGCCGTCATCAGTGCTGCAGTGCACCGTTATCGCTCCACACGACGTAGTTAACTTTCTAGTTTTTTTTCATTAAAGCTACTTTTTGGCTATTTTTTTGTTATTTTTACTACAAACTTACAATTCTCAACTGTGAGCCAAGACCATGAACGAAACAAAACGCCCTCTAGGCATTACCGATGTCGTGCTGCGCGATGCCCATCAATCGCTGTTTGCAACGCGCATGCGTTTGGACGATATGCTGCCGATCGCTGAAAAGCTTGATCAGGTTGGCTACTGGTCGTTGGAAACATGGGGCGGTGCCACCTATGACGCCTGCATTCGTTACCTGGGCGAAGACCCGTGGGAGCGTATCCGTGCGTTAAAAGAGGCGATGCCGAATACTCCCCAGGCCATGTTATTGCGTGGGCAGAACTTGCTGGGCTACCGTCACTATGCGGATGATGTCGTCGATAAGTTTGTCGAGCGGGCGAGAACCAACGGTGTGGATGTTTTTCGTGTCTTCGATGCGATGAATGATCCGCGCAACCTTGAGCGTGCCATTCAGGCGGTGCGTAATGTCGAAGGCCATGCTCAGGGCACCATTTCTTATACCGTGAGCCCGGTACATACCCTGGATAGCTGGGTCGATCTCGCTAAAACCATTGCCGGTTTGGGTGCAGATTCATTGGCTATCAAGGATATGGCGGGGCTGCTTACGCCCTACACGGCGTTTGATCTTGTCACTCGGCTGAAGAAAGAGCTGTCGATCCCGATACACCTGCATTGCCATGCCACGACCGGCCTCTCAACCTCGACCATTCTAAAAGCAGTCGAGGCGGGCATTGATAACGTTGATACGTCTATCTCTTCGATGTCGATGACTTACGGCCATAGCCCTACCGAGTCGGTGGTCGCGATGCTAAAAGACACCGACCGCGATACCGGTTTAGATCTTGAACTGCTGGAAGACATTGCCGGTTATTTCCGCGAAGTACGTAAAAAATATGCCGCCTTTGAGGGCTCTCTACGGGGGATCGATTCGCGCATTCTGATTGCCCAGGTGCCGGGTGGCATGCTGACCAACATGGAAGCCCAGCTTAAAGAACAGGGCGCTGGAGACAAGCTCGACGACGTACTGAGCGAGATTCCACGTGTGCGTGAAGACCTGGGGTTTATTCCCTTGGTTACGCCAACCTCACAAATTGTCGGTACGCAGGCCGTCATGAACGTGATGATGGGTGAGCGCTACAAGTCTATTTCCAAAGAAGTGCAGGCACTGCTTAAAGGTGAGTACGGCGCGGCACCTGCGCCCTTTAACGCTGAGCTGCAAAAGCGCGTGTTAGAGGGCGGTGAGCCGATTACCTGCCGCCCGGCAGATAATCTTGCGCCTGAAATGGACAGGCTGGCTACGGAGCTCAAAGAGAAGGCCAGTGCGGACGGTATCCGGCTTGCAGAGGGTAAGCAGGCCACCGACGATGTGCTGACCTATGCGCTATTTCCGCAGATTGGTTTGAAGTTTTTGAAGAATCGCGACAATCCGAATGCTTTTGAACCCGTGCCTCAAGCGGCCCAAGCGAGCGCCAATAAAGAGTCTGCCCCGGTGGAAAGTAAGCCCTCAGCCGCGAACAGTGGCTCAGAAACCTATACCGTTAAGCTCAATGGCAAAGCCTACGTGGTGGAAGTCTCTGAAGGGGGCGAGCTAGGCGAGGTGCAGGAGCAAGCGGTAAGCGCAACGACCGCCGCTGCTCAGGTTTCACCTGTGCCTAGCGGGGAAAGCATCGATGCGCCGCTGGCAGGCAATATTTTCAAAGTGAATGTGCGTCCTGGCGATCAGGTCGCTGATGGTGATGTCGTCATTATCCTGGAAGCGATGAAAATGGAAACCGAAGTGCGTGCTAGCAGCGCAGGCACTGTGTCTAAGGTTAACGTCAGCGAAGGCGATAGCGTCGCCGTAGGCGATACGCTGATCGAACTCTAAGGGCGCTCGGTAATGGATAAATTAGTAACCTTATGGGAAGGCTCGGGGCTGTATAACCTTGAGCTTGGCCAGGCGGCTATGATCTTAGTGGGACTATTGCTGCTCTATCTGGCCATTTATAAGAAGTTTGAGCCGCTGCTGTTAGTGCCGATTGGCTTTGGTGGCATTCTTGCCAACATACCCGAAGCAGGGCTGGCGCTTTCAGCGTTAGATCAGGCCATTGACGTTGCTAAACCTGTGGTGCTGCAGCAGATAGCAGCAGCGCTAGGCGCAACGCTAGATCCTGTTAGCGGTCTTGAAACATGGCGAGAATCGCTGAAAGTGATCGCCCACGATGGCGTTGCGCCAGACCAGCTACGTGCCGCGCGAGACATTGCCACGAGCGTCGGCTACAGCGACGGTATGCTGTATAACTTCTATAAAGTGGCGATTGGCTCGGGTATTGCGCCGCTGATTATCTTTATGGGCGTGGGTGCCATGACCGATTTTGGCCCCTTGCTGGCCAATCCGCGCACGCTTTTTTTAGGTGCGGCCGCTCAGTTTGGTATTTTTGCCACGCTGTTTGGCGCCGTAGTGCTCACCTCCATGGGGGTGATGGATTTCTCGCTTAATCAGGCGGCCGCTATTGGTATTATCGGTGGCGCGGATGGCCCGACGTCTATCTACGTATCAAGCGTGCTAGCGCCGGAGCTGCTGGGTGCGATCGCCGTGGCAGCCTATGCATATATGGCATTGGTGCCCTTGATTCAGCCGCCGATCATGCGTCTTTTAACCACTCAAAAAGAGCGTCAAATCAAAATGACGCAGCTACGGGCGGTGTCTAGGCTGGAAAAAGTCATCTTCCCGCTGATGCTGTTGATCTTGGTTGCGCTGTTTTTACCCGATGCCGCACCGCTTCTGGGAATGTTTTGCTTTGGTAATCTGATGCGTGAATGTGGAGTGGTCGAACGCTTGTCGGATACCGCGCAAAATGCGCTGATCAATATCGTAACGATTATTCTAGGTTTGTCCGTGGGCTCTAAACTCATGGCCGAGAGCTTTCTGGCATTTGAGACGCTGGGGATACTCGGGCTGGGTATTGTCGCCTTTGGTATTGGTACGGCTGCCGGGGTATTAATGGCCAAGCTCATGAACCTGGTGAGTAAAATGCCCATCAACCCGCTCATTGGCGCCGCCGGCGTTTCCGCTGTGCCTATGGCGGCCCGGGTGGCTAATAAAGTAGGGCTTGAAGCCAATCCGCATAATTTTTTATTGATGCACGCCATGGGGCCCAACGTGGCCGGGGTGATTGGATCAGCGGTAGCTGCCGGGGTAATGATTAAATACCTGGGCTAATCAACCCACGCGTATCAAGGTGCGTCATCAGACCGTTTTTAGCGCAGAGTTGAAGCGCTAGCGATTAGAGCGCGGCATGCTGAAAATTTCAGCTGTCGCGTTTTTTATGGAGGGGCGGTATGAAACTCAATCGTGCTCTTTAAGCGGTTTTCCAGTGGGGAAAAGTCGAGCGGGCAGTCGCGTGGCCAGCCAACGGCTAAGCGGACGCCGTTTCCATCGTAATCGGCTTGCTCAATAGGAACATCACGTTCTTCGCACCAGGCGCGAGCAATCGCTTCATGGGCAAAGCTCAGCCGTAGAGTGTAAATATCGCGTTCAATGATCTCGCAGGTGGGCAGTGTCTCAAGCGCATGGCTGACTGCCTGGGCGTAGGCGCGAGCTAATCCACCGGTACCTAGCTTTGTACCACCAAAATAACGAATGACGACACAGCCAATGTGGCCAAGTTGGCTGCCTTGCAGCACCTGATACATCGGCCTGCCGGCGGTGCCGCCAGGCTCACCATCGTCAGAAAAGCCAATGAAGTTCTGCTCGCCCGGTGGTCCTGCAATGTAGGCAGTGCAGTGATGGCTCGCATTGGGGTGTGCCGTTTTAGCGGCATTGAGTAGAGCGCTGAACGCACCAATGTCAGGGGCGCAACATATCCAGGTTATAAATTGGCTCTTTTCTACGTCAATGTCAGCCGTATGCCATATTGATGCAGGCAGTTTGGGAACCCGGTAACGCATTAATGCTCCGTAATAGCAGACTTGCTCACATGAGGTTCAACACCCATCACCATACCAAGCACCTGAATATCCCGATTATGCAAAAAAAGCGCTGGCTGAAGCGCATCTTCTGGCCATAGCTGTACGCCAGAACGGCTTATGGAGAGCTGCTTCAGCGCTATTTTCTGCTGATTGATTTCGGCAACGGCGGTTTCTGTTTGGGTATCGTGCTGGTAGCGCCGAATAATAATGACATCGCCATCGAATAAGTTGCAATCGCGCATCGCATTGCCGCGTACTTTAAGCGCATAGGTATTGTGCCGCGTAACGTTAGACGTCAATGCATAAGGGCGCGGTAGTGGTTGCCTGTGAGTGAGCGTAGCGGTAGATGCTGCCATTGATATCGTCATTTGGGAATCTCCATTGCTACGCCGGCTGGTTAGGCTTCGTTCATGCGTAGTGAACTTGAAAATAGCGACCTTAAACATTGACTGCAGGCAATCGCTTTAGCGGTGCAGGCGACGCTGAATCGCACAAAACATGTCTTTCCATACAGTGGTTTTAGTATAGGCCTGTTTTTGCATACAGTGCTAGTGGTAATTCGTCTTATTGATCATTGGAGTCCGTTGTCCACTGGTTGATGGCCGGTTGTGCAAGTGGCGAGAAAGGAGCTTTCCGTGTAGAGTTCGATGCGAAATCAATGTGCCTGGAGTGACGCTTGAGCCTGCATCTACAAGCCCGAGGACTTGGCTGTGAACGTGATGACCGCTGGCTATTTAAAGGGCTGGATCTGGATATTCATAGCGGTGAAGTCGTGCGTATTGAAGGGCCTAATGGCTGCGGCAAGACAACGCTGCTCAAGATCCTCTCTGGGCAGCTCAGCGACTATCAGGGCGCGCTTTTCTGGAATGGCACGGTAATGAGCAAGGCTCGTGACCACTTTCTTGCTAACCTGCTTTATTTGGGGCATGCCCCCGGCATAAAGTTGGGGCTTTCGCCGCTAGAAAATTTAGCGTGGTATCAGGCGCTGAGCGGTGAAAAAGACGACGAGGAACAGCGCTTGAATGCGCTTGAAAGCATCGGGCTGGCAGGTTTTGAAGAAGTGCCTACCGGGCAGCTGTCGGCGGGTCAGCAGCGGCGAGTGGCATTGGCGCGGTTAACGCTGACGCCGCGAGCCCTGTGGGTATTGGATGAGCCCTTTACCGCGATTGATCGTAACGGCATTGCTGATCTTGAAAGACAGCTTGTTGCGCATGCAAAGGCAGGTGGCTGCGTACTCGTCACCACACACCACGATCTGCCCGCCTCGCCGCTGCTGAGGCAGGTAGCGCTGGGGTAGAAGGAGACCGCGTTGCATAGCACGTCCAATGGCTCTTCAGAAAGTCCTTCAAGCCGCCCGCTGAGCTACGCTTCCAGCAGCGCTTCACAGCCTTCAGCGCCTAACTGTTTGGATAGTTCGGCGATCGGCCCAGTAGCGCCATTGCTCGACCATAAGGGCGGGCTAATGATCGCGGTAAAAGCCACGCTGCTGCGTGATTTAACGCTATTGCTTCGCCGTCGCGGTGAAATTCTTAATCCTTTAGTGTTCTTTGCGCTCGTGATTACCTTGTTTCCAATGGCTATTTCGCCCGACCCTGCGCTGTTGGCAATTATTGCACCGGGCTTGCTCTGGGTGGCGGCGCTATTAGCCGCGCTGCTGTCACTCGATAGCCTGTTTCGCAGCGACTATGACGACGGTAGTCTTGAGCAGCTGTTGCTGGCCCCGCACTCGTTGGCCGCGCTAAGCCTAGCAAAAGTGGCCGTTCACTGGCTGCTAACTGGCTTGCCCTTAGCGCTGATAGCGCCGCTATTAGGCGTTATGCTTTCGTTGCCCACCGGCAGCTACGCCGTGCTAGCGCTGTCGCTTGCGCTGGGGTCGGCCAGCCTGAGTTTGATTGGCGCGATTGGCGCCGCGTTAACCGTCGGCCTGGCGCGCGGCGGCGTGCTGCTCTCGCTGCTGGTGCTGCCGCTGACGATCCCGGTATTGATTTTTGGGGTGGGCGCGGTGCAGGCGTCTATTGTCGGTAGCGGTGTTGCCGCACATTTAGCTATTTTGGGCGCGCTGCTTGCCGCCTCGCTTATGCTGGCGCCGTGGGCGATTGCCGCATCGCTGCGCATTAGTATTAACGGTTGAGGATAGAACACGCTATGTGGGCCTTTATACATAAGCTGGGATCGCCTCGGTGGTTCTATGGCATGAGTGCCAAGATGCAGCCGTGGTTTTGGGCTGCAGCGGTGCTGCTGTTGGTCGTTGGTTCACTATGGGGGCTGGCATTTGCGCCTGCGGATTATCAGCAGGGCAACAGCTTTCGGATTATTTATGTACACGTGCCGGCTGCTTTTTTAGCCCAATCTATTTTTATCGCTATGGCCGTGTCGGGCCTGGTGTTTATGGTTTGGAAAATTAAAGTGGCCGACATGGCGGCGACAGTGATGGCGCCGTTCGGGGCGGTGATGACCTTTGTGGCGCTGTTTTCCGGTGCTGTGTGGGGCGTGCCTACCTGGGGTACCTGGTGGATGTGGGATGCGCGGCTCACCTCTATGCTGATTTTGCTGTTTCTGTATATCGGGGTCATCGCCTTACGCAGCGCGTTTACCCGGCGCGATAGCGGGTCCCGTGCAGCCTCGGTGCTGACGATGGTGGGTGTCATCAATATTCCCATCATTAAGTATTCGGTTGATTGGTGGTATACCCTGCACCAGACGGCTTCATTTACGTTAACCTCGCGCCCGACCATGCCTACACAAATGTGGCTGCCGTTGGTCATTATGCTGTTGGGTTTTTACTGCTTCTTTATTGCGATAACGTTAATGCGCACGCGTAGCGAGATTCTACGGCGAGAAGCCAGTAAACGCTGGGTGCAAGAGTTGCTGACAGACCCGATGTTGAGCACTGCAACGAAGAAGGCGCGCTAATGGCATTTACTTCCTTTTCTGACTTTCTCGCCATGGGTGGCCATGCACCTTACGTTTGGTCTGCTTGGGGTGTCACGGCGGCGCTGCTGCTCGCCAGCGCTTGGCATGCGCGCCTTGAACAGCGTCAATTGCTTAGGGTCTTGAGACGGCGCGCCAGGCGCTCGAAAGGAGTACGTCATGACGCCTAAACGAAAACAGAAGCTGTGGGTTATCCTAGGCTTGGTGTCGCTGGCGGCGATCGCCGTGGGGCTAACGCTGTACGCGCTGCGCGCTAATATTAATCTGTTTTTTAGTCCGGTACAGATCGCCCAGGGTGATGCCCCCATGGCGCGACAAATTCGTGCCGGTGGGATGGTCAAAGAAGGTTCGGTGGCCCGCGATCCTGACAGCCTGGACGTCGAATTTACCGTTACGGACTATGTCGATGATCTTCAGGTCGTTTACAGCGGAATTTTGCCCGACCTTTTTCGTGAAGGCCAAGGCGTGGTAGTGGTGGGTGAGCTTCAGGCCGACGGCCATTTGTACGCCGATAAAGTCCTCGCTCGCCATGATGAAAATTACATGCCGCCGGAAGTGGCCCAGGCGTTGAAAGAGGCGGGTTATTCGCCTGCCGACTATCAGACCAGTGCCGCCGACAAGTAATGGTGCGATTGCGCCTGCTTGCCAACCAGCCAGTGCCAATTCGGAGTGCACATGTTCATCACAATGATTCCTGAAATTGGCCACTTTGCGCTGATTATTGCGCTGCTCATGGCGGTGGTGCAGGCAGTGATGCCGCTTGCCGGCGCGGCGACGCGGCGGCCTCTATGGATGGCCTACGGCCAATCGATGGCGGCGGGGCAGTTTTTGTTTGTCGCCATTGCCTACGGCTGTTTAACCGCAAGCTATATGCTCGACGATTTTAGCGTGGCGAACGTGGCCAATAACGCCAACTCGCTGCTGCCCTGGTATTACAAATTCAGTGCGGTATGGGGCAATCATGAAGGCTCGGTGCTGATGTGGAGCTTGATGCTGGCAGGCTGGGGGTTTGCCGCGAGTAGGTTCACCGGTAGCCTGCCGCGGGATATGGTCGCCCGAGTGATGGGCGTAATGGGCATGGTTTGCGGTGGGTTTTTATTGTTTATTCTGATCACCTCTAATCCCTTCGAACGATTGCTGCCCAATATGCCGCCCGATGGCGCTGATCTGAATCCGCTGCTGCAGGACATTGGGCTTATCGTTCATCCGCCAATGCTTTATATGGGCTATGTGGGCTTTTCTGTGGTGTTCGCCTTTGCTATCGCGGCGCTGCTGGGCGGTCGACTAGATGCGGCCTGGGCTCGCTGGGCGCGGCCTTGGACCAATGTAGCGTGGGCATTTTTGACCGTAGGAATCGCGCTGGGCAGCTGGTGGGCTTATTACGAGCTTGGTTGGGGTGGCTGGTGGTTTTGGGACCCCGTTGAAAATGCCTCACTGCTGCCTTGGCTAACCGGTACCGCGCTGGTCCATTCGCTGGCGGTGACCGAGAAACGCGGCTCCTTTAAAAGCTGGACTGTGCTGCTGGCGATTGCGACCTTTTCGCTGTCGCTGATGGGGACTTTTCTAGTGCGCTCCGGCGTATTAACCTCCGTGCACGCTTTCGCCAACGACCCCGACCGTGGGCTCTTTATTTTGATTCTGTTAGCCATTACGGTAACGCTGTCACTGCTGCTGTTCGCTCTGCGCGCACCGCGTGTGAGCCATAGCATCGGCTTCAACTGGCTCTCCCGAGATGCGCTGCTGCTGATCAATAACGTGTTTCTCGTCATTATGACCGTGACTGTTTTACTCGGCACCGTTTACCCGTTGATTCTAGATTCTCTCAACCTTGGAAAAATCAGCGTGGGGCCGCCTTACTTTAACGCGCTGTTTGTGCCATTAACCGTGATGATGTGTGTGTTTATGGGCCTTGGCTCGGCCGCCCGTTGGAAAGGTATGGCGGCTAAAGACCTTATCCGTAAGCTTTGGTGGGCGGGCGCTGCGGCGCTGATCATTGGGGCAGTAATGCCGCTGCTATATCGCGGCGAGTGGAATCTTTTGGTCTCTCTAGGCATTGTCTCTGCGCTGTGGGTTGTGCTGCCGATACTGCGCGATATTGTTGATAAAACCCGTCATGCCCGCTCGTTTTCTGCGGGGTTACGCAAGCTTTCACTGTCCTACTGGGGCATGGTGCTGGGCCACGTGGGCGTAGCTGTCACCATTGTTGGTGTGACCGTTGTTTCTAACTACAACATTGAACGCAACGTGCGCATGTCGCCAGGCACCACGGTAGAAGTAGCGGGCTATCAGTTCACCATGAGCGAACTGACCGAGCGTCGCGGTGCTAACTTTTTGGCCGATACTGCGATAATTCAGGTGCAGCGCGGCGAGTCAGGGCGCCGCTTCACTATGCGCCCTGAAAAGCGTCTTTATCTAGCGACGGGTATGCCGATGACCCAGGTCGCCCTGCGGCCGGGGCTATTTCGCGACCTATACGTGGCAATGGGCGAAGACCTGGGCGACGGTAGCTGGGCAATGCGTGTTCAGTACAAGCCGTTTGTGCGCTGGCTCTGGCTGGGCGCCTTATTGATGGCCTTTGGCGGAGTGCTTGCAGTGCTCGATAAGCGCTATCGCCGTGTCGCCATAGCGCGTGATATACCCGCTTCGACCGCCCAGCGCTATGCTGCGCAGAAGGTCACACTATGAAGCGACGGTTACTGCTATTACTGCTGCCGCTGTGTTTTTTAGGCTTAGCCCTGTTCTTTTACAAAGGTTTGTCGCTGGACCCTTCGCAGCGCGATTCAGCGCTCATGGAGCGGCCGTTCCCAAGCTTTGAGGCAGTCACGCTGCGCGATGAACATCAGCGCGTTGACCAAACGCTGCTGGAAGGCGAGGTGACGTTGGTGAACGTCTGGGGCGAGTGGTGCCCCGCGTGCAAGCAAGAGATGCCGCAGCTTTTAGAGTTAGCGGATCACGACGTTCGTATGATGGGCGTCAACTATCGTGATATCCGCGAGAAGGGCTTAGCGTTTCTCAACGAATTTGGCGACCCGTTTGAGGCCAATATTTTTGATCCCCAGGGCGAGCTAGGCTTTGATCTTGGCGTTTACGGTGCGCCGGAAACGTTTATTGTCGATGCCAACGGTGTGATTCGCTATCACCACAAAGGCTATATATCACCGGATGACGTGCGCGAGCGGATTCTTCCGGAGGTGGAAAAATGGCGTTAATGCGTGCCGTTGCAGCAATGCTGATAATGATCGTTGCCTCTAGTGCGGCGGCGGGTGGGATTGAGCTGCGTCAATTTGATGACCCGGTGATGCAGGCGCGTTATCACGATTTAACCGCCGCCATGCGCTGCCCGCTGTGTGAAAACCAGGCCATCGGTGACTCTAACGCGCCGATTGCCGCAGACATGCGCGATCGCGTTTACCAGCTGCTGCAAGAAGGCCGGTCGGATATCGAAATTGTTGATTATATGGTGCAGCGGTTTGGTGAGTATATTCTGTACAATCCGCGCTTAGAGAACCGCACGTATCTGCTTTGGGGGTTGCCCATTGCGCTGGTAATGCTGGGAGCGCTGGTGGTTTTACTGATGATCCGCGCCCGCCGTAATGCCTCTTCCAAAGCGCTAAGTGCGGAAGAGCGCCAGCGTGTTGAAGCGCTGATTAACCGTAAGAGGCCTTCATGACGCTGCTTTGGATTGCGATTGCCGTTTTATTGCTACCTGCGCTATGGCTGTTAGTATCGCCGCTCAGGAATGCGCGTGCACTGCATGAGCAGCAGCGCCAGTTTGAAGCCAACGACGTCTCCGACGAACAGAATGTCGCTATTTTCAAGCGTCGTCTTGCCTCGCTAGAAGCTGCACATGAGCGTGGCGACATTGATGTCGAACGCTTTGAAGAAGACCGTTTGGAGCTAGAGCGTAGCCTGCTGGAAGACACTGCCGTGCGCGAGCAGCGCCCGCTTAAACCTGCCCACGCCGGGCGTTTAGCGGTGCCGCTGATAATGATAGCGGTGGTGGCGGTTAGCGTGGTGTGGTATCAGCAAAAGGGCGCTGAAGGCGATCTAATACTTCTGGCGGTGCGGCAAGCCGTGCAGCAAGACCCGGAAGGGTCGCTTGATATGTATATTGAGCGTATGCAATTGCAGGCGGAACGCCAGCCGAACAATCCCAATGTGTGGGGCACGCTGTTTCCGCTTTATCGCGAAACGGGGCAGATGCCTCAGGCCGTTGGTGCCTTGGAGCGCCTGATTGAGATTGAAGGGCGTCTTCCACCGCTGCTGGCTCAGCTCGCACAGATTCGTTTTTTTATGGCCGGGCGAGAGCTTACCGATGAGGTACAGGCGCTGGTCGATGAAACGCTGGCCAAAGACCCGAATGAGCCCACCGTACTAGGGATGTTGGGTCTGCACGCCTTTGATAATGGCGATTACGAACAAGCGATTGACCGCTGGCGCCGCGCGGTCGCTAATAGTGCCGATACGGATACCGCCGCCTCGCTGCGAGAGGCTATTCGCATCGCCCAAGAGCGCATGAGTGCGGCTTCCGAAGGGCCTGAAGAAAACGTCGACGAAGTAGTGAACAGCCATGCACTTAAATAGCCGTTTGTTGAGCAGCTCTGTTTTGAATAACCAAGGCGTGGCCTTGCTATGCGCTTAACCTCCATACGCTTAGTCGGCTTTAAGTCCTTTGTCGACCCTGTGACGGTGCCTTTTGATGGCAATATGACCGCCATCGTAGGGCCCAACGGCTGTGGAAAATCCAATATTATTGACGCCGTGCGCTGGGTGATGGGCGAATCTTCGGCGAAAACGCTGCGCGGCGAATCCATGGCCGACGTTATTTTTAACGGCTCGACCGGCCGTAAACCTATCAGCCAAGCATCCATCGAGCTCAAATTTGATAATCGCGACGGCGGCATGGGCGGTATCTATGCCCAGTATGCTGAAATTGTCGTTAGACGACTCGTAACCCGCGATGGTCAGTCCAACTATTTCTTCAACGGCCAAAAGTGCCGGCGTCGGGATATCGCCGATCTGTTTATGGGCACCGGCCTGGGGCCGCGATCCTATGCGATTATCGGCCAGGGCATGATTTCGCGCCTGATTGAAGCTCGCCCCGATGATCTACGTTCGACGCTAGAAGAAGCCGCGGGCATCTCCAAGTACAAAGAGCGCCGCCGCGAAACCGAAAACCGCATGCGGCGGACCCAGGAGAATTTGGAACGTCTTAACGATATTCGCGAAGAGCTGGATAAACAGTTAGATCGGCTTAAGCGCCAGGCTGAAGCCGCCAAGCGTTATCAAGAGTTGAAACAGCTGGAGTATCGTCTCAAAGGTGAGCTTGCGCTATTACGCGGCCGAACTCTGCGCGTCGAACAGTCTCATCAAGAAAATCGCGTTCGCGAGCTGGAAATCGCCGTTGAAAAAGATGTCTTTGGCGTTCGCCAATGCGAAACACGGCTGGAACAAGCCCGCGAGCAACATGACGAGCTATCTGAAGTACTCGATCATCATCAGCAGCAGTTCTTTGAAACTACCACGCGCATTGCTCGGCTGGAGCAAGACCAGGCCCACCGCCGCAGCCGTGAAGCGCAGCTGGCCAGCGATATCGCCACCGCCCGCGGTGAGTTAGACGAGCAGCGGCGCGTTAGCGAAGGTGATCAGATTCGCTTAGCCGCGATTGATGAACGCTTTGACGATTTGCAGCCTGAACACGACGCATTGGAAGAGCAGCTTGAGCGCCTGGAGCAATCGCTGGCCGATGCCTCTCCAGCGCTGGAAGCGGTCGAGCAGCAGTGGGCCGACGCTGAAACGCGCTGGCGCGATGCCAGCCGCGATGCTGAGCGAAGCCAGGATCAACTGCGGGATCTTGAGCAACGGATCCAGCGCTTGCAGGCTGAAAACCAGCGCCGCCGTCAGCAGCGCAGCGAGGTGGCTGATCTCACCGAGCTGCGCGATGAGCACGCTTTGTGCCACGCGCAGCTAGCGGATGCTCAGCAGCAGGCTGACGGCTTTCACGCCGGGCGCGACCAGTGGCAGCAGCGCTACAGCGATGCTAAAGCAGCGTATCAACAGGCCTCCCAGTCACGGGATCAACAGCGTGCTGCACTAAGCCAGCGACAAGGGGAGCTTGCATCCCTTCAAGCGCTGATGGATGCGGCCCTGGCGGATCATGACCCTGATATTGGGGCTCGCCTGGAAGCGCTGGATCTCGAACAGGCGCCTCAGCTGGGCGAGGTGCTTCAAGTGACGCCCGGTTGGGAAGCGCTTACTTCTTGGCTTCTAGCGCCGTGGCTTAATGCTCGCCTGGTCGCTAGCCATCAGCTCGCCGCCTTGCCTGATGCGCTGGCCACCGACTGGTGTTTGATTGATCAAGCGTCGCCAGCACCATCAACCGCGGGCCAACGGCTGGATAGCTTGGTAAAAGGCGCGGGAGCACTGAGCGAATGGTTAGCAAGTGTTCACTACACGGAAACGGCTGCCGAGGCGCAGCAGCAGGTAGCGCACCTAGCCCCTGGCGAAAGCGTGGTGAGTCGCGACGGCGTTTGGCTGGGCCGTGGCTGGCTGCATCAACAGGCCAACGGCGAGGGTATTGATGGGTTGCTGCTTATCCGTCGACGCTACGCCGAGCTCAATGAGCGTCGTGAGAGCGAAGAAGAAGCGCTAGCGCTGGCCGAAGAGCAGTGTGAAGCCGCCAGTGAGACCATTGAGTCGCTAGATCAGGCCCGCGATCAGCAGGCTGAGCAGGAGCGCAATCACGCCGCTAGCTTGCAGCAACTAGCGGTAAAAGAGCGTAGCCTCGCTCAGCGCCTTGAGCATTTAGCCGGCCGCGCGACGGAGCTAGATGCAGAGCTTGCCCAGTTGCAAGAGGATGAGGCGGAGTTAGTACTTACTTTAGATGAGCAGCGCGCACGCTGGAACGAGGCGATGGCGCAGCTGGAAAGCACCGCAGAAGGCCGCGAGCAGGCCTCGGAGAAGCGCCGTTTTTTGCGTGAACAGCGTGACCAGCTGACCCAGCAGCATTCGCCGCTTAAAGCACAGCAGCAGGCGCTGGCGCTTGAGCGCGAACGCTTAAATGCCGAGCGCGCTAGCCTGCGCTCGCAGCAGTCCCGCTCAAGCGACTCTGAAGAACGCCTATCGCTGCGCATTGCCGAGTTGGAAGAGTCTCGGGAAATGCTGATTGAGCCCGATGAGTTGGCAGGCGAAGAGCTTGAAGAGCTGCTACAGCAGCGTGAGCAGCAGGAAGGGCGCTTAAACGCGACTCGCCAGCAGGCTCAAGCGCTGGCAGAACAGCTGCGCAATGATGAGCTTGCCCGCCAGCAGCATGAGCGCAATCTAGAACAGAGCCGCGAGCAGCTACAGCAGCGGCGCATGGACGTGCAGGCGCTGGCATTGAAAGCCGCCACTCAAGATGAGCAGTTGGCAGAATTAGGCCATAACGCTGAAACGCTTGCCGAACAGCTGCCTCAGGAGGCCACTGAAACGAGTTGGCAAGAGCGTCTGGAAAGTACCACCGATAAGATACGCCGCTTAGGGGCAATCAACCTTGCCGCGATTGAAGAGTATGATCAGCAGGCTGAACGACGTAATTATTTAGAGGCGCAGCACGCTGAACTTACCGAGGCGCTGGAAACGTTAGAGAGAGCGATTAAGCGCATTGATCAAGAAACGCGCATACGCTTTCGGGAAACCTTTGATCAGGTTAATGCCGGGCTGCAAGTTTTGTTTCCGCGTGTGTTTGGCGGCGGTGCGGCATGGTTAACGCTGACGGGCGATGATTTGTTGGAAACGGGGGTGGCGATTATGGCCCGCCCACCGGGCAAGAAGAACAGCACTATTCATCTGCTATCAGGCGGAGAAAAAGCGCTGACGGCATTGTCGCTGGTGTTTGCGATCTTCCAGCTTAATCCCGCGCCTTTTTGTATGCTAGATGAAGTGGATGCTCCGCTGGATGACGCTAACGTTGGGCGTTACGCCAAGCTGGTGAAAGAAATGTCTGAGAACGTTCAGTTTATTTACATCACCCACAACAAAATTGCCATGGAAGCCGCCGAGCGCTTGATGGGGGTGACCATGCAAGAGCCCGGCGTATCGAGACTAGTCTCGGTAGGTATTGAAGAGGCGGCCGCACTGGTTGATTAAGCGCCTTCGCGCTTAGCCCTCACCCTTAGCCCTCACCTAGTTCGCGCATGACCGCGTAGAGTTTGGACTTCGCTTCAAAGCCTACACCTGGGATATCCGGCAGGCCGACATAGCCATTCTCAACTTGAATGCCGTCAGCGAAACCACCAAAAGGTTGGAAAACATCCGGATACGACTCGTTGCCACCTAAATGCAGGCCGGCCGCAATGTTCAATGACATCTGGTGGCCGCCATGGGGAACGACGCGGCGCGATGACCAGCCCAGGTCTTCCATTACCTTCAGCGTACGCATGTATTCAACTAAGCCGTAAGAGAGTGCGCAGTCAAACTGAACAAAGTCGCGGTCAGGGCGCATGCCGCCATGGCGTAACAAGTTGCGTGCATCTTGATGCGAGAACAGGTTTTCGCCGGTCGCCATAGGCAGGTCGTAATGATTAGCAAGCTCTGCCTGAAGAGCGTAATCAAGCGGATCGCCAGCTTCTTCATACCAAAATAGATTATAAGGCTTTAGCGCTTCGGCATAGGCGATAGCGGTGGCTTGGTCAAAGCGGCCGTTAGCGTCAACGGCGACGCGGCTGCCATCACCCACAACCTTAATTACGGCCTCAACGCGGCGTAAATCTTCTTCAAGCGGTGCTGCGCCAATCTTCATTTTGACTACGTTATAACCGCGGTCTAAATAGCTGCGCATTTCATCTTGTAGTTTGCTGTGGTCTTTACCGGGATAGTAATAACCGCCCGCTGCATACACCCACACTTTATCGTCGGCAACGCCGTTACGGTAACGTTCGGCCAACAGCTTATAGAGTGGTTTGCCTTCGATTTTAGCCACGGCGTCCCAAACGGCCATGTCGATTGTGCCTACCGCAACGGAACGCTCGCCGTGGCCGCCGGGCTTTTCGTTGGTCATTAAGGCTTTCCAGATAGCAAACGGATCAAGGTTGTTATTCTCTTGATCGATAAGGCTTTCTGGGTCCGCTTCGCTAATGCGATCCAAAAAACGGTCGCGCATCAGCGCTCCCTGTCCATAGCGTCCATTCGAGTTAAACCCGTAGCCAATCACCGGCTTACCGTCACGTACTACGTCGGTCACTACGGCGACCACGGAGCACGTCATTTTAGAAAAGTCGATATAAGCGTTGGCGATGGGTGACGCAATGGAAACAGTTTTTTCGCGGATTTCAACGATGCGCATAAGGCATTCCTCTATCGATTTAGTGCTTAACAATAACCGTGGTAATTCAAGCCAACCAATGCTATTACTGGGCAACCCCATGCTGAAATGGCATTGCCTATGGAGCTTGTTTGGCTTGAAGATTTTATCGCCCTAGCGGAGCACGGTAGTTTCGTGCGTGCTGCAGACGCTCGTCATATTACCCAGCCAGCGTTTAGCCGCAGGATACGTTCACTTGAGCAGTGGATGGGGGTGAGCCTGTTCGTGCGAACGCCGCAAGGCACCACGCTGACAGAAGCCGGGCGGCATATTTTAACCGACGCGTCTGAAGCCACGAGCCGCCTTTATCGGCTGCGCACCGAGGCGCAGGAAGTGGCTGGGCATATGGCCAAAACGCTTCCTTTTGCCGCGACGCACTCGCTTTCGTTTACGTTTTTCCCGCGCTGGATTCGCCAGGTGGATAACGGCGCTCCGATTGAGGCCATTCGTCTTCATTCCGATAGCATGGCAGGGTGTGAAAAGTTACTGGTGCATGGGGAGGTGCCTTTTTTGCTCTGCCACCGACATCCTGCCGTGCCTTCACCCTTGGCCCCGGGGCTGTTTATTAGCAAGCAGGTGGGGGAAGACACCCTGATTGCGTTGATGAGTCGACACGTAAGTCAAGAAATTCCCTCTCATCAGCTGCCTTATTTGGCTTACACCGAAGCATCGGGCCTAGGCCGTATTGTGGCCCATCGTTTATATGGCAAAGCCGCGGTTTTGGCCGTTAAACCACAGTTTAGTAGCCACTTAGCCGCGGTGTTAATGTCCATGGCGCTGGAGGGAAAGGGGGTGGCGTGGTTGCCAAAAAGCCTTGCAGAGCAAGAGATTAGCGATGGTCGCTTAGTCCGTGCGCTGGACGAAAGATGGGATATTACTTTACAAATACATCTTACCCGCCCCGTTGGCCCCTTAAGTGCGGCGGCTGAAGTATTTTGGAATAAGCTGTAATTTTAAACAGCGGTTTGTTAATCATAGGCTCATAAACATTAACTTAGATGTGTAAAAAAATGTCCTAAAGTGTTCAACTTAACTATATTACCTCTATTAAAGTTGATCTTGGGGCCCTTAAGGAGCTTAAAGATAGAGGCTGAAGCTTGAAGTGATAAGCATGTTTAATGAGGAAGTGGTAGTGCGATTTCCTAAGATTAATTCATCCTTTCTTGCTTCTACGGGTTCTATATAAAGCGGCTTAAAAAGCCTTGATCAAATGCTCGTTGCACTTTTGTTTGAAGTTAAGGTCTATTTTTTTGCTTTTAACCGTGCCAATGCTTTGCTAATGTGCAAAAATTGTGCGAAATAGAGTAAAAAGTGGCCCTTTTCATAGTATTCGCGCTATGCTTGGTGGTATTAATGGCAAGTATTTATTTAATCGCCGTTACCTTTATTTAGGCATGAATTTTTAGACACAGTGCCTTAGCAACCGGCAAGATGACCATGGAACGTTCGACATGGAACTAAGAGAGTGGCTAATTATTTTAGGGCTGGCGTTGGTATCGCTCATCGTTATAGATGGTGTGCGAAGACTTCAACGACAGCGTCGTGTACCTCGCCTTGATCAGGCAGAGAAGGATCTTTCAGCTAGTCAGCTAGAAGACCCTGATGATGCTGCTAAAGCAGCCGAGATCAATTGGGAGCTTCCTAACGGTGGCGCCCGAGTTGTTAAGCCTGCAGATTATAGCGGATTAGGAAGTAAGCCAAAGTTAGAACGTCAAGAGCATCCTGGTGCCTCACGAGTACTTGCTGAGTTTAGGCGCTCAGCCACGGCTAAGGTCGCTAAGCGTAAAGCCGAGAAAGCCGAGAAAGCAGAAGCGCTAGCGGTTGCTAAAGCATCGCCCGCAGCACCTCAGGTCAATACGCCGACGGCTAGTCATCGAGTCAACATTGCTGATACAGCGCCTGAACATGAGCGCCGCGAGCCCAGTGTTTCTTTTACAGCGCCGCAGACTGCACAACCAGCGACGGCTTCTATTGCCGAAACGCCATCGGTTACTGAAACATCATCTACTGCTCAGGTACCGGCAACAGAATCGGTTGTTTCAGAACCCATCGCGCCAGAAGTAGTGACGACGCCTGCTGAGCCTATGACTGCTGAGACTCCTACTACAAGTGCGGGTATAAGCGCGAGTGAACCAGTCGAAGCTCCGGTGCAGTCCGAGCGCGAGAACGTGCTACGTGCCGAGCCGGAAGATGCCGCGTTTGCAAAACACGCTTTTAGCGACGTTGCACCAAAGCGTCGTAAGCTGCGCTCTGATACCGTGGGCGAGCAGGAAGAGTTAGACGATGATCAGGTAGACGAATATCGTCTTGTTGATTTTGAAGGTATGGGCCGATCGTTTAAACGTCGTCTCATTGAGCGTCGTTTAGACCGCCAGCGTAAAAAAGCTGAGAAAGCCATTCGCGATAAAGCGTTGGCAAAACAGAAGGCCGAGCGCAAGGTGTTAGAAGCTGAACAGCGTCGTGAGGCTAAAGAGGCCGCTGATGCTGAGCGTGCTCGACTAGCTCAAGAACAGGCGCAGGCACGCGAAGTCGCTGCCAACGCCGCGGCAGCTGATCGACTGGCAGCACAGCAGCGTATCGCTGAAGAAGAGGCGCGTCACGAATCGGAAAGCTCCTTCGCTTATGAAGAAAGTTATGACCACGCAGATGAGCGCGACGAGTACGCCAGCGACGAGTCTTTTGATGAACGGGCCGCTAGTGAGCGAGAGTCCAATCAGAGAGTTCGCGTTCATCCCACGTTAGAAAAAGCCTTACGTCATGACGTCAATGGCGAGCACGCGAAAGAAACGCTTTCCAGCGCTGAAGAAGTAGTGGTTATCAGCGTACTGTCGCGTGATCCCGACGGCTTTGATGGCAGTAAATTGCTTGAACTCATGATGGTGTGTGGTTTGCGCTACAGCAGTGGTATGGGCATTTTCCACCGCTTTGAGACTGAAAGCGAAGACAGCGAGCTACAGTTCTCGATGGTTAACGTTGTTAAGCCAGGCACTTTCCCCATTCAAGAAATGGGTGAGTTCATGACCCCCGGCGTAACGCTGCTGATGCCGCTGCCCGGCGCTGTCGACAGCTCCGCTGCGTTTGAGGCGATGGTCGAGACGGCCATGGTGCTGGTTCGTCATATGGGCGGTGAGCTGAAAGATGAAAATCGCAGCGTTATGACCGCACAAACGATTGAATTCGCCCGCCAGCGTGTGCGTGAATTTGAACGCCGACACCGACTGCATCGCCATATGCAAGCACGTTAATTCGCGCTAGCTGTCTAACACCCGCCTTCTTTCAGAGGGCGGGTGTTTTTGTTCAATACGCACTATTTTTACGCTCTCTATTTTTATTTCTTTATGCTCTGCATTTTTGCTGCCGCTATTCGCTAGTACTGGAACCCATTCTAATGAGTCACTCTGATTCTCAGCCACGAGAAGAGATAAACCAACTGCGCGTCGCCTTGGATGAGGCCAATCACCGTTACTACATCCTGGATGAACCGACACTGACGGATGCCGACTACGACCGCAAGCTACAGCGTTTACAGCAGTTGGAAGCCAGTTATCCAAATCTAATTACCAGCGATTCGCCGACCCAGCGGGTGGGTGTCGCCCCGGCGGACGGTTTTTTGTCTGTGGCGCATGCCATTCCCATGCTGTCGCTGGATAACGCCTTTAGCCGCGAAGATATCCTCACTTTTGCCGAGCGTGTGGCTGATCGCCTGGAATGTGCTGCCGATGAAATTACCTTTAGCTGCGAGCCTAAGCTTGACGGCGCCGCCGTGTCGCTCGTTTACGAACAAGGCAGGTTAGTGAGCGGTGCGACGCGAGGCGATGGCCGTAGCGGTGAAGGCATTACCTCTAACCTGCGCACGCTGCGCTCGGTGCCGCTGAAGCTGCTGGGCAACAACGTGCCTGGGCTGCTGGAAGTACGTGGCGAGGTGATTATGCGCCATACGGGTTTTGAAGCGCTTAACGAGCGCGCACGAGAAGAAGGCAGCAAGGTATTTGCTAACCCGCGCAATGCCGCTGCCGGCAGCTTACGCCAGCTAGATCCGCGGATTACCGCAAAACGTCCGCTAGAATTCCACGCCTATCAAGTTGCCCGAATCGATATGGCAAATTTGGATGACAGTGTAATACCAACACACAGCCGGCAAATGGAAAGATTGAAAGATTGGGGTTTTCGATCGAGTGGTGAGCTGAAAGTCGTCAAAGGCCCGCAAGCGGTCGCCGACTACTGTGAGAAGCTAGGCGAGCAGCGCGATAGCCTCGGCTTTGATATCGACGGTGTAGTGATTAAGGTTGATGACCTGCGCCATCAGCGAGAGCTGGGCTTTGTCGCCCGGGCCCCGCGCTGGGCGGTGGCATTTAAGTTTCCAGCCCAGGAGGAAGTCACCACGCTTAACGATGTGGAGTTTCAGGTGGGGCGCACCGGGGCAATTACGCCCGTCGCGCGGCTGGAGCCTGTTAGCGTGGCGGGCGTGACGGTATCGAATGCAACATTGCATAACGCTGATGAAATCAGCCGCTTAGATGTGATGGTCGGGGATACGGTGTCGATTCGCCGCGCTGGCGATGTGATCCCACAGGTGGTTCGGGTGCATACGGAGCTGCGGCCGGCGGACGCTAGAGCCATTATCTTTCCTGAGCACTGCCCGGTGTGCGATTCACAAATTGAGCGGCTTGAAGGTGAGGCGGTGGCGCGCTGCTCGGGCGGCCTATACTGCGCTGCCCAGCGTAAAGAGGCGCTGAAACACTTTTCCAGCCGCAAAGCACTGGATATTGATGGCTTAGGTGAAAAGCTGATTGTGCAGCTAGTGGACCTTGACTGGGTCAAAACGCCGGCGGATCTGTTTCACTTAACGGTTGAAAAGCTGCAAAGTCTGCCGCGCATGGGTGAAAAATCCGCTACCAACCTGGTCAGCGCGCTTGAAAATGCTAAGGCGACCACGCTTGCGCGGTTTATTTACTCGCTGGGTATTCGCGAAGTGGGCGAAGCAACGGCGGCTAACCTAGCCAATCATTTTGGTACGCTTGAAACTATTCAGGCGGCAGAGCTGGCGGCGCTGGAAGCCGTGGGCGATGTTGGCCCCATTGTCGCTGCTCATGTGCATACTTTTTTTCGTCAGCCCCATAACCAGGAAACCATTGCGGCACTGCGCGACGCCGGTATTACTTGGCAAGAAGCGGTCGTCACACAAGGCCCTACGCCGCTGGAAGGGCAAACCTGGGTACTGACCGGCTCGCTGGAAAGCATGACCCGCGACGAAGGTAAGGCACGCTTGCAGGCTTTGGGGGCCAAAGTGGCAGGCAGTGTTTCGAAAAAAACCACGTGCCTGGTCGCTGGCGAAGCCGCTGGCAGCAAACTGACGAAAGCCGAGCAGATGGGCGTTGACGTCATCGACGAGGCTACTTTTATTGAACGCTTGGCAGAGTGGGAACAGCGCTAATGGGCCGATTTATTGAAGTACCCGCACGAATGCTGCCAGAAGAAACGTTGAATGCGCTGTTGGAGGCCTTCGTTACCCGCCAGGGTTACGATACGACCGACACGACTGGCGAGGGCATGCACGGCTGGGTCGCCGAACTGAAAAAACAGCTGTCGCGCAATGAACTCATCATTGCGCATGACCTGGAGCTAGAGATGACCGAAGTCATGACCCTAGCTCAGTGGCGCTCCTTTGGCCGTGACGTGGCCGACGATGAAGAGGAAGGCGACTACTGAGCGCGGATAATCGCGCTAATAATGCGTCGTCCTGGATGCAGGTGATCAACCAGCGGTACTTCTAAAGGCATTGGCTCATCGCACAGCCGCGAAGCAATCAGCTCGGCACATAGCGGCGCGCTGGCCAAGCCCCGCGAGCCGTGCGCGGTGGTTATCCACAGCCCCCTATGATGCTCGCCACGCTTGTTCGGCACGCGAGTGGCATCTTTGCTGAGCACGCAATAGTCGGCCCGCCACGTATCCGCTACCGGCACCGGCCCTGCGTAGGGGCTTTTATCTGGGCTCGCGGCACGCACCGCTGCCCGGCCCTGCAGGTTTTCAGGGCTAAGATTAATGCCCGCCTGTTCTAGCTCTTCAGCCAGGGCGGGCAGCGTTTGACGCAGCTCGTCAATGTTGCGCTGGTGGTCGGCCGCTGACACATCGGTGGTGGCGTTGTTGGGCACAAAGCTTGCGCCAAAGGTTAATACGCCATCCAATGCCGGCGCGACATAGCCACCGGCACATATCACGCGGCTAGGGCCTGCCACCTGTTCGGGTAGATTGATTTCACTGACCTGACCACGCACAGATTGCAGTGGTAGCGCCAAGGTTTGCGCAAAGCGGTTGGCTAAATGGGCGCTGGCAACCACGACCTGATCCGCCTCCACGATGCGACCATCGGCTAAATGAATCTGCCAGCCCTGGCCAGAAGCACAATCAGCGTCTTTGCGATCAAACGATGCGGCGTCGCCCTGCAGCAGTGTGATGTTCGAATGGCCCAGCAAGTGCTCACATAGCGCCTTAGGCCGCACCCAGCCCGCCTGCGAATAAAATAGTCCGTGAGACGCGTTAATAGTCAGCGACGCCGCATCGGTTAGCGCAGGATTTTGCATCGCAGAGACGACCTCGCTAGGCAGCGGGTGCTGCTCAATAAAGCGCTGCTGGCGAAGCGCCTCTTTATCGCCACTAGCGAGTTGAATGACGCCACAAGGTTGCCATAAAGGAGATGCAGACAGCGGCTGTGTGCAACGCTGCTGGGCCAGCCAGCGCTGGCTATAGAGCAGCCCGGCGAGATAAACGCGGCTTTGATGGTTGGTCTCTGCGGCAAGCTTCACATACAGCGCGCCCTGACGGTTGCCGGAGCCGCCCGCACCAGGGGCCTCACGCTCAATGACCGTCACCTGAACGCCGCGCCGCGCTAGCGCCGCCGCCACGCTACTGCCCGCAAGCCCCGCGCCGATTATTGCTACGTGCTTAGCCACTTCAATAGAGGGCGGCGTAAACCAGGGAGTTTTCTCACGCCGCTGATCGCTGGGCGGCGACTCAATACTGCCCGCCAGCATTTCTCGTTTACGGCCATAGCCCGGTACTTTTTGCCAGTGAAAGCCTGCCGCTTTTAAGCCACGCTTCACAATGCCCGCGCAGGTAAATGTCGCAAAGGTAGCGCCGGGGCGCGAACGTGCTGCCATGGCGTTAAACAGTGCCGGGTGCCACATGTCAGGGTTTTTGGAAGGCGCAAAGCCGTCCAAAAACCAGGCATCTACCTGGCCATCCAGCTGTTCTAAACGCTCTGTGGTATCGCCAAAATGCAGGTCGAGGGTAACTCGCTCGGTTAGGTGCAGGCGATGAATGCCGCTGACGGCGGCCGGCCACTGGGCACACAGCACCTGCGTATAAGCAGCCAGTGAGGGCCAAACGGCTAGGGCACGCTCAAGCGCCAGGCGATCAAGAGGATATTTTTCGGTGGATAACAAATGCAGCCGAGCATTAGGAGGCGCGTGTTGTTCAAAGCACGCCCAGGCGCAGAGCATATTTAACCCTGTGCCAAAGCCCGTTTCGCCAATGACAAAAGGGCGCGCCAACGTCCAGCTGGCAAAACGTTCAGGAAGATGATTGGCACCGAGAAACACGTGTTCCGTCTCAGCGCGGCCATCGCCACGGGTAAAATAGATATCATCAAATGCTGCTGAGCGGGGCGCACCGTCTTCATTCCAGGTAAGTGTGGGCGTGGTTAGCGCCGCGAGGAGGGGCAAAGCGGTTGGACGTTGGGCCACGCAGGCATCCTTCGTAGTGATAGTAGTGATAGTAGTGATAGTAGTGATAGTAGTGATAGTAGTGGTGATGTCGTCGATGATGACGTAGTGATCAACCGATGGTTAAAAAGTGATCAAAGTGTTGATAGCAGCGCTATCTCTGGCTTAGCGAAAAGCGTCCGCCGGGTTTGCACAGAGTTTTCCACAGGCACTGTGAAGAACTTTGTGCCAGCCTGACGAACACCCATAGGGGGCTATTAAAATCAAGGCAGCACTTTTTTGAATGGCTTCACAACGACTTTGGCATAGACCCCGGTAATCATGAAAGGGTCGGCATCGGCCCAGGCTTTAGCCGCTTCCAGGCTGTCAAATTCTGCCACGACCAAGCTGCCTGAAAACCCTGCTTCACCCGGGTTTTCAGCATCAATGGCAGGGTGAGGGCCCGCCAACACCAAGCGGCCTTCATCGCGTAGTGCTTCTAGGCGGGCTAAATGATCAGGGCGAGCCGTCAGTCGACGCTCTAGGCTATTGGCGACATCTTCACTAAGAATGGCATACAGCATTGAGTATAACTCCTTGATTAGACGAGGTTGCGACGGTAGCGCTAATTGACCATGTGATTATAAGCGCGCACCATATCTGACGCACCGTTCTCACATGCTACTTTGAAATACCGTTTCTGACAGACAGGGAGCGGTTAAGTAACGACTGAACAGCATTTCAGTTTTCCCAATGCTCATTCTGACAAACTGGCCACACGGCGTCATCTTATGCCTCAACTTCCGTATACCTTTGATGCCGATCAGCGCTACCCGGTTGATTTGCACATGCACTCCACCGCTTCTGATGGCGCGCTAACGCCCACTGAGCTTGTAACGCTGTGTGCAGAGCGTGGGTTAACGCATATGTCGCTGACTGACCACGATACCATGGACGGCATCGACGAAGCGGCTCGCGCGGCTGAGCAAGCGGGGCTGTGCCTTGTCGCTGGGTGTGAGTTATCCACACGCTGGCAGGGCATTAATATTCATGTCGTGGCACTAATGCCCGGCGGCCTGCAGGGGGCGATGGTCGAAGGCTTGATTCAGCAGCGTGATGCGCGTATTCAGCGTGCAGAAGTGATTGCCGAACGCTTGGAAAAAGTGGGTTTAAGCAACGCGCTGGAAAAAGCGCGTGTGCAGGCTGGTAGCGACCGCCCCTTGGGACGCCCAGACTTTGCCCGTGCGCTGGTCGCTGAAGGCCTAGTGCCCGATTGGTCAAGCGCCTTTAAGCGCTACCTGGGCAGCGGCAAGAAGGGCGATGTCAAAGCTCACTGGCCGGAAATTAGCCAGGTGGTGGCGTGGGTGGTGGCATCTGGTGGCGTCGCTGTGATTGCGCATCCGCTGCGCTATGGCTTAACGCGGCGCAAGCGTGGTTTGTTGATGGACACGTTTCAGGCAGCAGGCGGGCAAGCGGTTGAACTGGTCAGCGGCCAGCAGAACTCAGACAGCACCCGCGATTTAGCCCGCCAGCTTGCTGAGCGTGAGCTTTACGCCTCTCTCGGCAGCGACTTTCACTTCCCCGGCAGCCATGCGGCGCCAGGCAGTATGAGCCTAGTGCCACGCACGGCTGCCTCTCCCATATGGCAGCACCCGCGGTTACAGCATTTACGTGACGCGCAGCCCGGCCTGCTGGCAAGCGCCTAGGCCGGTGTTTGTCGGGCGGTAGTGATGTGCTTTTAAAGGCGTGCTGGTAAAGACCTACTTGTAAAGACTGGGCCACGTCACCGCAAGGTCAGCTATGCTGTATGAATAGGGTTTAAGATAGGATTTTAGGATAGGGTTTAAGGACAGGAGCAGTTTCATGAGCCAGTATTTTCAGATTCACCCAGAAAATCCCCAGAAACGTCTAATCGACCAGGCTATTGCGATCATTCGTAAGGGCGGCGTTGTGGCGTATCCCACCGACTCAGGCTATGCCCTGGGCTGTCATTTGGGCGAGAAAAAAGCGGTTGAGAAAATCAAATGGCTGCGTTCGCTGGACGACAAGCACAACTTTACGCTGGTGTGCTCTGATTTGTCAGAGATCGGCACTTACGCCAAAGTCGACAACGACGTTTTTCGGCTGCTGAAAGCTCACACGCCAGGGCCTTATACGTATATTTTGGATGCCACCTCTGAAGTGCCTCGTCTATTGCTGCACCCTAAGCGGCGTTCTATTGGCGTGCGCGTGCCGGATCACCGCATAACTCATGCGCTATTAGCCGCGCTGGGTGAGCCGTTGATGAGCGTGACGCTAATTCCGGTGGGAGAGACATTGCCCATGAACGACCCGGAAGAGATTCGCGAGCGTTTTGGCGCCCATTTGGACGCCATTATTGACGGCGGCGCCTGCCACTTAGACCCAACAAGCGTTATTGATCTGCGCGAGCTGCCGCCCAAAATCATTCGTGAAGGGCGGGGCGATATTGCTCCTTTCGTAGGCTAAAAGCTCTCTTCAAGGCAAATCCCCGGCTCGTAGCATGATCGAGGTGGCGGTTTGTCTTTTTTTAGTTATTTGATTGTTCAATGAAAATAAAATATGATCCTAATGATTCTTTTCGATAATAAATCGTGATCCTTTAAGGCGCGGAGTCGCCTCGTCTTTTTGAGATCACCTAGCCCAGGAGATCATTCAATGAAGATGCTTTTCACTTCTCGCCTCTGCACCTTTGCTGCCTTAGCCAGCCTTACCGCTCTACCGCTGACCAGCCACGCGGATAGCGATGACGCAGAAATGTGTGCCCAGGAAGCTTATGCGATGGGCCTACGCTATCAACAGCAGTCTGCTGAAGCCGCAGCCCTTCAGCGTCAGGGTTTTGCTCTCGCCACCTACCGACTCAAAGATCAAATTGAAGCTCATGGTGGCAGCGACGGCTTAGCCATCATGACAGACCTGGATGAAACGGTGCTGGACAATAGCGCGCTGCTGGTTCGCGACATGCAGGCGTGCCACGACTACACCGCTTGGGATACTTGGAAGCACTGGGAGCGTGAAGGTGAGCCGCGTTTAATGCCGGGCGCCAAAGCGTTCCTGGATTACGCGGATGAGCAGGGCGTGGCTATTTTTTACGTTTCTGATCGCTACCAGGAGAATGAGGCCGACACAATCGCCACGCTAGACGCGTTAGCGCTGCCCCAAGTATCTGAGCAGAGCGTGATGCTGCTGGGGCCTGCTAAAGAAGAACGGCGCGCGGAGGTGGTTGAGAGTCACACGCTGGTCATGCAGTTAGGCGATTCGTTGCACGATTTTGCGGATGATTTTGCAGGTGCCGACCTTGCCCAGCAGCACGAGCTTGTAAACGATAATGCAGAGCGCTTTGGCAAGGATTGGATTGTATTCCCCAATGCGACCTACGGTGCTTGGAGTGAGGCCGAGTTAGATGCCTGGGACGCGCCGCTCGAAGCGGAGTGATCCTTAATACTCCAGCCCCTTGATCTCTTGTTACCTCAGTAAAAGAGAACTGCGCGTCCCAGGTTTCGTTATCCTGGGGCGCGTTTTAGTCTTCGTCTTGTTTTTCTTCATCTTGCGTTTGTTCGTCTTTCTTGCGCGGGTCTTCGCTGTCCTCGTCTAACCAGGTACCACAGCGCATGCAGTAGCGTGCGCGTTTGTCATGCTGCTCATGCCCGCATCCGGGGCAGGTTTCTTCCGAGTGGCGATCTTCACGTATCGAGCGAATCACCTGTGCCGAGAAAATACCGGTGGGCACGGCGATAATCGAGTAGCCGAGTAACATCAGCACCATGGTGATCGCCTTGCCTAACGGTGTCGCAGGAACGATGTCGCCATAACCCACCGTCGTCATGCTAACGATAGCCCAGTACATCGACATGGGAATGCTAGTGAAGCCTGCCTCCGGCGATTCGATGGTGTACATCAAGGCCGCAAATAGCGTCACCACCATCAAAATAGAGAAGAAGAACAGCAGAATCTGGTGCAAGCTGCGCTTCAGGGCATCGATTAGTAGGTTGGCTTCACCGACAAACGCCATCAAGCGAAAAATACGGAAAATACGCAGTACTCGTAGTAGCCGCACAATCACCAGTGCGTGGGCGCCGGGTACTAAAAGAACGAGCCAAGTAGGTAAAATCGCAATTAAATCGACGATTCCATAAAAGCTTTTGAGGTAGAGAAGAGGACGTTCCAGGCAATAGATGCGAACGAGCAGCTCAATGCTGAACAGCAGCGTCAGGACCCATTCCGTGTAGAAAAATATGTCCCCGTAGCGCTCAGCATAAATTTCAATGCTGCCCAGCAGAATCACCGCGACGCTCACCAAAATGGCCACAATCAAGGCGATATCAAATGCTTTCGCCCCCGGTGTGTCGGACTCGAATATGATATGAAACAGGCGGCTACGCAGGCCTTCCGTGGCTGGCGTTAGGTGAAAATTCATTGCGTCATCCTGAAGTGGGCACTCATTCAGCGCTAGCGTAGCGCGGTTTGGTACGCCAAGCGATAGGCGAGTGCTAACGCCGCGCTGCCGTAAGCGGCCTGTGGCTGGCCTTGGGCGTCCAGGGCGCTCGGCAGTGCCTGGGCGTAAGTGCGTGCAGTGGCATCTAACTCAGGATGTTCCGCCAGCGTTTTGATCGCCTGGTGGGCTTTTGCTATAAAGCTTGTTTGCTGGCTGTCATGGTAGGCATCTAGCGCCAGCGTGGCGCGGTGCAGCCATTGCGCCGGGGTTTGCGCGTCGGGTAACGGCCAGTGTTGGGCACTTAGCATATTGCCGCGCGCTGCTTTGCTGCTGTCTGATGGGCGCAGAGGAACCTGCTCAGCAAGCGCCAGTGCCAATGTCCAAAGCGCCTCTGGCTCGCCCTGTTTTAACTCAAGCTCTATTTCACAGATAGGCGTGCGGTAGCTACCGCTAATAATCTCGCCTTCATCCAATACCAGCTCAATATGGTTGTCAGTCTCGGTTGCAGCGGTGCTTGAAAGGCCGCTGGTTAACTGCCAGCAGCGCCGCGTGAAGTCAGTGCGTAACGTCGGGACGAGTGACGTTAGCGCCTGCGCAAGCTGGCCTTGAAAAGGGGGTAGCTTGGCAAGCGCCGTGAGGTCCAGCTGCGGGCCAGGAACTTGCCACTCCCACTCTTGGCGTTGAGAAAGCCCGCCGCCACCTTGGCCGGCTGTTTTGACAGTGTGCAGCACGTTACCATCGACTTCGCGCAGGCGAACGGCAATGCGCGCATTGGCTAAATCGCCTGACGGGGTATCGAAATAGGTGTTGGTCAATGTGTGTTGAGAGGCGGGAACTGAAGCCAGAAGCGGATGTTGGCTTAGCGCAGCCGGCCCCGTGGGGGGGAGTGCCAGCTTAATCTCTACTTCTAGAGGAATGGGGGTTTTCATGGCAATCGCCACCTCGCTATCGTGACATATAGATGAATATTTGATTACATTTATGAACTTTTCATGACGGCGGCGAGCGCACTCTTTATACTGGCGCCGCCATTTCCAGGCTTTCCGAAAACAGGCTAAAAGGCATTATGGTTACCTCCAATCCTTTTTCTTCGATGTTTGGCCGCTCGCCATTCCAGCCGTTATTGGCCCATATCGTCAAGGCAAACGAATGTGCCGACCAGCTGTTGCCGTTTTTCGAAGCAACCCTGGCAGACGACTGGATCAAAGCGGCTGAGCTGCGCGAAAACGTCACCCGCTTAGAGCATGACGCTGATACGCTGAAAACTGAGTTGCGATTGAACCTGCCCAACACCATGTTTTTACCGGTGTCGCGGTCTGATCTGCTTGATCTCATTAGCGTACAGGACAAAATCGCCAATAAGGTGCGCGACATTACCGGCATCATGATGGGCCGTAAAATGCGTGTGCCGGATGAGCTGGCTGAACCGATGCGCGATTATATCCGCACAAGCGTTGCTTGTGTTGCGCAAGCCCGTCAGGCATTGGAAGAGCTCAAAGATCTGCTTGAGTCAGGCTTTGGACGTAACGTCGCTGACGTCATGCATCGAATGATCCGTGAACTGCATATTCTCGAACACCAGGCCGATGACCAGCAGGTGACTATTCGTCGCCAACTGTTCGCGCTTGAAAGTCAGCTGCCACCCGTCGATGTGATTTTTCTTTATAAAATCATTGAATGGGTGGGTGAATTATCTGACCGCGCCGAGCGCGTGGGTAGCCGCTTACAGATTCTGACAGCCCGCTAAGGGGACTTGTATGCTGATTATTGCCCAGCACGGTGAAATCTTCATTATCCTGGCCTGTTTGTTCGGCTTCTTTATGGCTTGGGGCGTTGGTGCAAACGATGTAGCCAATGCCATGGGAACCTCGGTGGGGTCGAAAGCGATCACCATCAAGCAAGCCATCCTTATTGCCGTTATCTTTGAGTTTCTAGGCGCATGGCTCGCCGGTGGTGAAGTCACCGCCACCATTCGCGGTGGGATACTCGACCCCGAATTATTAGAAGCCAATCCTCAGCTATTAGTTTACGGCATGTTGTCGGCACTGTTAGCTGCCGCCATTTGGTTGTTGATTGCTTCAGCACGCGGCTGGCCGGTGTCTACCACGCATTCTATCGTGGGTGCTATCGTCGGTTTTGGCGCGGTGGGCCTGGGGGTTGATGCGGTGGCGTGGGGCAAGGTAGGTCAAATTGCCTCTAGCTGGCTCATTTCGCCGCTGCTCGCTGGTACCATCGCCTATGTCCTCTTTAAGTCTGTTCAGCATCTGATTTTTGAAAGCAGCGACCCGCTTGCAGCGGCTAAGCGCTACGTACCCGGTTACGTTTTCCTGGTGGGCTTTATTGTCTCGATGGTCACGCTGACCAAAGGCTTGTCGCACGTAGGTTTGAATCTCAGCTTTGGGCAAAGCTTGTTGCTTTCGATTGTGCTCGGCATCGCCATTATGGGCCTGGGCATCGTTATGCAGCGACGCATTAAGTTCGAGCAAAATGCGAACGACCACTTTGGCTACGCTAACGTTGAACGCGTGTTTGGCGTGCTGATGATCTTCACCGCTTGTGCAATGGCGTTTGCGCACGGCTCGAATGACGTAGCGAACGCAGTGGGCCCTCTGGCCGCAGTCATTAGCGTTGTACGTAGCGACGGCGTGATCGACAGTGCTGCGTTAGTGCCCTGGTGGGTGCTTATGTTGGGCGGTGCGGGGATCGTGGTAGGCCTTGTGACCTACGGTCACAGAGTGATAGCGACAGTGGGTACCGGCATTACCGAACTCACCCCAAGCCGAGGTTTTGCCGCCACTCTGGCTGCCGCAAGCACCGTCGTATTGGCCTCGGGTACCGGCTTGCCTATCTCAACGACGCATACCCTGGTTGGCGCTGTGCTGGGGGTTGGTTTAGCGCGCGGCATGGCCGCCCTTAACCTGCGCGTGATTGGCACCATTGCTATTTCGTGGCTGATTACGCTACCCGCGGGCGCAGGCCTGGCTATTTTGTTCTTCTTTATGTTTAAAGGCATGTTCGGCTAGGCCGGCTCTACTAGCTTGGTCTTATTAACTTGGTTCTGGTAAATCGGCTCGGCTAAATCAGCCAAGCAGGCATGAAAATAAAGGCGGCACTCTTCATCGCGATCTGCATGAGAATTAGCAGATATGCAATTGAAGGTGCCGCTGTTTTTTATGCTCTGTTAAAGTAGCCCAGTTGAACGTGATAACAGCCTGTTTCTTTCACCTGCTGCCGGAGAGCGGCCCTTGGATACGCGCTTCCCCTTTGTTGATTGGTTTCGTAACGCTTCCCCCTACATTAATGCGCACCGGGGGCGAACCTTTGTCATCTTAATTGAAGGCGAAGCGATGGCCTCTGGCCGCGGGGAGCAGCTGATTCAAGATTTAGCGCTACTGCATACGCTGGGCGTGCGCTTGGTCGTGGTGTTTGGCACTCGCCCTCAGGTACAGGAAGCCTTAACGACGGCGGGCGTTGAGCCCACGCGTATTGATGGCCGCTGGGTCGCCGACCGCGCCGTGATGATGCACGTGGAGCAAGTCGCCGCGCACCAACGGCTGTGGTTAGAAGCGCGGCTTTCCCTTGGGCTGCCCAGCACGCCGCTGCACGGCGTTGAGCTTAGCGTGATCTCTGGCAATCTCGTGACCGCCAAGCCGCTCGGCGTAAGAGAAGGTGTGGACTTTGACCATGGCGGGGAAGTGCGTCGCGTGCGGGCCAGCGCCATTGAAGGCCTGCTGGAGAAGGGCTCGTTAGTGCTGCTGCCACCGCTGGGTTTTTCAAGTACGGGCGAGGTGTTTGATCTGGATGCCGCCGAAGTCGCCCAGCACGCCGCCGTGGCGCTAAAGGCCGATAAGTTGATTCTGCTCGGTGAATCCGAAGGCTTAGATGATGAGTGTGGGGCACTGCTGCGCCAGCTTTCTCCGGCAGAAGCGGAACCGCGTTTAAACGCCGCATTGCCAGGCAGTGAATTAGCCCGCCATTTACAGGCCGCCTGCACGGCGGCACGGCAGGGTGTAGCGCGCACGCATCTCCTTTCCTGGCGCAACCATGACGCTTTGCTGGGCGAGCTTTTTACTCGCGACGGCGTGGGCACCATGATTACTCAGCATCGCTACGAACAGCTGCGCCCGGCCACGCTCAACGATGTGACGGGCTTGCTGGAGCTGCTAGAGCCATTAGAGCGCCGCGGTATGCTGGTTGCGCGCTCAAGAGAACGCCTAGAGCACGACATCGATGACTACATGGTCATTGAGCGCGACGGCATGGTGATTGGCTGCGCGGCGCTACATGTGTTCACCGAGACGCGCATTGCCGAACTGGCCTGTGTGGCGGTACACGACAGCTACCGTGGCGGTGAGCGCGGCGAAAGCTTGGTGGAAGCCTTAGAGCGTCGCGCCCGCCAGCGGGGGCTTAGCGAGATATTCGTGCTCACTACGCATACCGCGCACTGGTTTGTTGAACGCGGATTTCACGCTGCCAGCCTAGATGATTTGCCACCGCTTAAACGTGAGGCCTACAACCACGCGCGCAAATCGAAAGTGTTGGTGAAAGCACTGGCTTAGCCCATGAGTAGCCGGCTGAGCAAGCCGCCGCCGACCAATAACAGCACAAATAGTATGAGTCCTAGAATAAAGGGACGAATACCTAATTCGACGAGCGTTGCTATTCGTGTACCGAAACCTAAGGCGGCCATGGCCATCGCTAATGCCATCTGCCCAGCGAGCGCCAGCGTCTGACCCAAGGCGCTGGGTAGCGCTACGAGGCTATTAACGCCAACTGCAGCCATAAAGCCGAAGGCAAACCAGGGCACAACCAGTGTCCCGGTTTTAATGCCCGCTTCAGAGGCATGCTGTTGACTCCACCATTGTCCGATAATCAGCAGGAAGGGAATGAGCAACATCACTCTGACGAGTTTGACGATAACGGCATTAGTGAGCGCTGCTTGGCCCACTGCATCGGCTGCGGCGACGACTTGAGCCACTTCATGAATGGTTGCCCCAATATAAACGCCATAGAGCCCTTCACTCATCCCCGTCAGTGGATACAGCAAGGGGTAGATAAACATTGCTAGCGTACCAAACAGCACTACCGTTGCTACTGCGATAGACGCTGCAGCGGGCTTAGAACGAATGGTAGTTTCAGTGGCCAGGACTGCGGCGGCACCACAGATAGCACTGCCTGCACAGGTCAGTAGCGTCGTTTCGCGATCCATCCCCAGTAGCCGAGTGCCGATTTGATAGCCGACGACTAAGACAGTGCAGACCACGACTATATCCAGCAGCAACGCCCACGGCCCTAGTGCAAAGACTTGTTGTACCGTCAATGAAAAACCGAAAAGTACGACCCCGCCTCGAAGCAACCAGCGGGTAGCAAAGTCCAGCCCTGGCTGAGTACGCGTAAAATGACGTGCCAGTGGCAGGTTGCCTGCTATCAGCCCCAAGAGCAATGCGGTCACTAATGGGCTGATGCCGCTGGATGCTAGCCAGGGCAGGTAGGTCAGTACAAAGCCTGCAAACGTTAATGCGCTACAGAGAAGTAGGCCTTGCCACATGAGTTAATGCCTTTAATATGGATTTATGGTTAGTCTATTAAGAAATAAGTTTATGCATTAACATTTAATAATAATATAGCTATTCGGTAGAGCCGATGTATGACACCGCATGTAACGTTTCGCCAGCTCCAGGTTTTTGTTTGTGTCGCTCAGGATGGCACTGTGATTGCCGCGGCTCGGCGCTTAAGCTTGTCTCAATCAGCCACCAGCCAATCACTGGCTGATTTCGAGCGGCAATTAGGGGTTGATCTCTTTGAGCGGCTGGGTCGCCGGTTACGGCTCAACGATTTAGGACGATCCCTTTTGCCTAGAGCCGAGCGTCTGCTTGATGGTATGGCTGAATTCATCGCCGCTGCTGAGGAGCCTGAAGGTGGGTTGCGAGGAACACTTATGGTGTCGGCAAGCACGACTATCGGTACTTACCTACTGCCTCCTCTAGCAGGTCATTTTTGTAATGAGCACTCGGAAGTGGACCTGCGCTTAAGACTTCGTAATACGAGTGATGTCATTACAGATTTGCTGCATTTTGATGCAGATATCGGTTTGATAGAAGGGGTGTGCCACGAATCACGTTTAGTCAGCCAGGCGTGGCATAAAGATAAGATGGTGATCATCTGCTCACCTGGGCATGCTTTGGCGCAGAAAAAACAGTTGGATGACGCCGACTTGGACCAGGCTGCATGGATTCTCCGTGAGCCCGGCTCCGGGACTCGAGATGTGTTTGAATCCGCAGTATTGCATCACGTTGAGCGGCTGCAGGTGCGTATGGAACTCAGTCAGAGCGAAGCTATCAAGCAATCGGTCAAGGCAGGCTTTGGGCTGGGTTGTTTGTCATATCTTAGCGTGGTGGGCGAGCTTCAGCGCGGCGAGTTAGTGGCACTTGAGAGTAAACTGACACTCTCCAGATCTTTTTCTTTGGTCTGGCATCCGGAGCGATATCGAAGCCCGCTATGGCAGGCATTCAAAGTGTTCTTGCTGGACGACGGCAATTTCCCCTACGCTAATATTCACTATTAGCCAAGAGTATTAGGATTTTAAGCGCCGCTTAACTTCGACATTCAATCTGCCTTCCGCAAGCTTCACGGTGAGCTTTTGACCTGGCTGGGTATCCGACGCGCGTCGAACCACCTGGCCCTGTTCATCCTGGGCAATCGCATAGCCTCGCCCCAATACGGCCAGTGGGCTGACTGCATTGAGCTCCCGCGCAGCGCTGGTTAGCCTTGCCTGTCGACTCTCAAGCTGGCGCTGCATCGCCGTACCCAGGCGGCGCTGCAGCTGGCTGACGCGTTCCTTTTCTGCACGGTGCAGGCGCGTCATATCCTGGCTGGTTAACCGTCTGCTCAGCTGTGTTACTTGCGCTTTTTGCTGGTCGAGCGTTTGCTGCATGGCGCGATTCAAACGCTGATTAAGGCCAGTTAAATGCTGGCGCTGACGGTTAAGCTGCTCGCCGGGGTGGCGCAGCTTGGCGCGCAGGGTATCTAGGCGTTGGCTATCGCGTTCCAGGCGTGCCTGCATCGCTCGCAGCAAACGGCTGTGCTGATATTCAAGCTGGCGCTTAAAGGTGTTTTGATCGGGCACCAAGCGCTCGGCAGCGGCAGAAGGGGTGGGGGCGCGCATATCCGCGGCAAAATCCGCCAGGGTGACATCGACCTCATGGCCCACCGCCGACATGACCGGCAGCCGGGAATGGAAAATCGCCCGCGCCAAATGCTCGTTATTAAACGCCCACAGGTCTTCAAGGCTCCCACCACCGCGGGTCATGAGAATCACATCGCGTTCAGGATCTAGTCGCGCCTGGCGATTGAGCAGGGCCAGCGCCGAGATCATCGCCGGTGCAGCCTCTGCTCCCTGCACTGGCACGGGAATCAGCGTGACATCTGCCAATGGCCAGCGGGCCTCCAGCACTGCCAGCACATCACGAATGGCCGCTCCGGTGGCAGAGCTTAAGATTAAAATTTTACGCGGTGGGAAGGGCAGTGGGCGGGTATTGGCAAACACGCCTTCGCCTTCCAGCTGCGCTTTTAAGCGTTCAAACGCCGCCAGTAGTTCACCCAGCCCTGCTGCCTGCACCGCGTCGGCAATCAGCTGATAATCGCCGCGCGGTTCGAACAGCGACACCCGCCCACGCAGCTTCACCTGATCACCATCGCGCATCGGGGCCGACACAAACCGCGCCCGCTGACGAAACAGCGCGCAGCGAATCTGCGCCCGGTCATCTTTCAACGTGAAATAGACATGGCCCGATGCCGGGCGAGAGACGTTAGAAAGCTCGCCCTCTACCCACACTTCGCCTACATCGCGCTCAAGCGTCTGCTTGGCACGCTGGTTGAGTTGGCTAACGGAAAGCGCCTGGGGAGTCTCTGGCATGATTTAATCTCAAAAAGCCGAATCGCAAATAAATAACAGCAGGTTAAGCCTATCATTAAGCCGTCATAAAAAACGGATTAGCCATTGGTCGCAGTTTGCTAGCGTCTCCGCATTGCTGGGGCGGCCCTCAAAACGCTATAATAGGCCATTAACCTTTCACGCCCCACTTCTCCTCTTCCATCAGGGTGTTGCCGCTATGCTACGTATGGCCCAAGAAGCGCTTACGTTCGATGACGTACTCCTCATTCCTGGCTTCTCCGACGTTCTACCCAAGGATGTCAGCCTCAAAACTCGCCTGACCCGCAATCTCTCGCTCAATATTCCCCTTGTTTCTGCCGCGATGGACACCGTTACCGAAGCCCGCCTGGCGATTGCCATGGCTCAGGAAGGCGGTATCGGCATTATTCATAAGAGCATGGCAGTCGCTCAGCAAGCAGCCGAAGTGCGTAAGGTCAAAAAGCACGAAAGCGTCATTGTTAAAGACCCGGTCACCGTTAGCCCCAAAGCGAAGCTGGAAGACCTGCTCAGCATGGCGAAAGAGTACGGCTTTTCGGGCTTCCCGGTGGTTGAAGGCGAAACGCTGGTCGGTATTGTGACTGAACGCGACATGCGCTTTCAGCCCAACGTAGGCGACAGCGTGGCCGATATCATGACCCCGCGTGAGCGTCTGATTACCGTGGCCGAAGGCACCGAGCTTGAAGTCAGCAAAGCCAAAATGCGCGAACACCGCATCGAAAAAATGCTGATCGTTGACGATGAGTTTCACCTGCGCGGTTTGGTGACCTTCCAAGATATCGAAAAAGCCCGCACCTACCCAATGGCCGCTAAAGATAGCGATGGCCGTTTGTTGGTAGGTGCCGCGGTGGGCACCGGCCCTGAAACGCCGGACCGCATCGCAGCGTTGGTTGAAGCAGGCGTTGACGTGCTGGTAGTCGATACCGCCCACGGCCACTCCAAAGGCGTTATTGATCGTGTGCGCTGGGTGAAAGAACATTATCCTGACCTGCAGGTGATTGGCGGCAACATCGCCACCGCCGCAGCCGCTGTTGCGCTGGCTGAAGCCGGTGCAGACGCCGTTAAGGTCGGTATCGGCCCAGGTTCTATCTGCACCACGCGCGTCGTGACCGGCGTTGGCGTGCTGCAAATCACCGCGGTTGCCAACGTTGCGGAAGCGCTTAAGCCGTTTAATATCCCGCTGATTGCCGATGGCGGCGTACGTTATTCTGGCGATATCGCCAAGGCGATCGTCGCTGGCGCCAGCACTGTGATGCTGGGCAGCATGTTTGCGGGTACGGAAGAGGCGCCCGGTGAAGTTGAGCTGTTCCAAGGGCGTACGTATAAAGCCTACCGTGGCATGGGTTCCATGGGCGCTATGTCCCAAACGCAAGGCTCCTCGGACCGCTACTTCCAGAGCAAAGATGAAGGTGTTGAGAAGCTGGTGCCGGAAGGTATTGAAGGTCGCGTACCTTACAAGGGGCAGATGACCGCCATTGTGCACCAAATGCTGGGCGGCCTGCGCGCCTCCATGGGCTACACCGGTTGTCACGACATCGAAGAAATGCGTACCAAGCCAGAGTTCGTCAAAATTACCGGCGCTGGTATGGCCGAATCTCACGTTCACGACGTGCAGATCACCAAAGAAGCTCCCAATTACCGGGTGAGCTAACCAGCACGTTTAGATAGATGGCGCGGCGGGCTTTGCCCCGCCGCTTGCTTTTTGGCCTTACCAGCGGCACCTACACCGCTTAACCGAGACCCCGCCATGAGTGACATTCACGCCCATAAGATTCTGATTCTCGACTTCGGCTCACAGTACACCCAACTGATCGCCCGCCGTGTACGCGAAATCGGAGTGTTCTCCGAAGTCCGCGCCTTCGATATCACCGAAGAAGAGATCCGCGAGTACAATCCTAACGGCATCATCCTCGCCGGTGGGCCGGAATCCGTGACCGAATTGGACTCCCCGCGTGCGCCGCAGTGCGTGTTCGAAATGGGCCTGCCGGTGTTTGGCATCTGCTACGGCATGCAGACCATGGCCGAGCAGCTGGGCGGTAAAGTGGAAGGCTCCAACCAAAGCGAGTTCGGTTACGCGCAGATCCAGATCGACGTCGACAATGCGCTGTTCAACGGCATTAAAGACCACGTAGACACCGCTTCCGGCAAGACTCTGTTAGACGTGTGGATGAGCCACGGCGACAAGGTAGCCAAGGCGCCGGATACCTTCACCGTAACGGCTTCCACCCCCAGCTGCCCGATTGCCGCTATGGCGTGGGAAGAGAAGCAGTTCTATGGCGTACAGTTCCACCCGGAAGTGACCCACACGCTGCAAGGCCAGCGCATTCTTGAGCACTTCGTGCTGAATATCTGTAAAGCCGAGAAGCTGTGGACGCCTGCGCAAATCATCGAAGACCAGGTACAGCGCGTACGTGACCAAGTGGGCGACCGCCATGTACTGCTCGGCCTTTCCGGCGGTGTCGATTCCTCTGTTGTGGCTGCGTTGCTGCACAAAGCGATTGGTACGCAGCTGACCTGCGTATTCGTCGACAACGGCCTGTTACGTAAGCAGGAGGGCGACCAGGTCATGGAAACCTTCGCCAAGCATATGGGCGTGAAGGTGATCCGCGTAGACGCCGAAGACCTGTTCCTAGGCAAGCTGAAAGGCGAAAGCGACCCGGAAGCCAAGCGTAAAATCATCGGCAATACCTTTATCGACGTGTTCGATGAAGAAGCCAATAAAATCGACGGCGTCGAGTTCCTGGCCCAAGGCACCATCTACCCGGACGTGATCGAATCCGCCGCCTCTAAAACCGGCAAATCGCACGTGATCAAATCCCACCACAACGTGGGTGGCCTGCCGGAAACCATGAAGCTCAAGCTGGTCGAGCCGTTGCGCGAACTGTTTAAAGACGAAGTGCGCAAACTCGGCCTGGAACTCGGCCTGCCCTACGATATGGTTTACCGCCACCCGTTCCCCGGCCCCGGCCTAGGCGTGCGTATTCTGGGTGAAGTCAAAAAAGAGTACGCCGACATCCTCCGCGACGCCGACGCTATCTTCATAGAAGAGCTGCGCGCCTCCGGCTGGTATGAAAAAACCAGCCAAGCGTTTGCCGTGTTCCTGCCGGTGAAATCCGTAGGCGTAGTCGGCGACGGCCGCCGCTACGAATGGGTCATCGCGCTACGCGCAGTAGAAACCATCGACTTCATGACCGCCCGCTGGGCGCACCTGCCTTACGAGCTGCTGGAGAAGGTTTCTAACCGGATTATTAATGAGCTGGGTGGGGTTTCTCGGGTGACTTATGACGTCTCCAGCAAGCCGCCTGCTACTATTGAGTGGGAGTGAGTGCTTACTCGCTAGCTCTTTGCTTTATAAACCCGCCTAGGCGGGTTTTTTTATTTTTATTGATATATTAATTTATCCACAGTTTTTGAGTAGTATCAGAGCTCTATAAAAATGATTTTAGGTGTTTTGTAATGGGAAAAATTTTGGAGTCACTAGTTGCTTTAGGTGAAGATGAGTTTACTAAAGAAATATTAAAGCCTCTTTTTGAGGCAATGGGTTACGAAAGAGTAGAATTTAATGGTGGGCCATACGAAAAAGGTAAAGATTTAATAGCTCAGCGACGTATACCGCCTATGAAAGAAATGTTTGTAGTTTATATTCAATCTAAAAAAATAGGCAATTCTCAGAAAACGTTTGATGGCGCGAAGTTTACCTCATTAGTACATCAATTGAGACAGTGCTGTACTACAACTGTAAAAGATAATGAAGGAAATGAGTTAAAGCCTAATCTCGTTTATTTAGCATGCCCTGAGCAAATAAAGACTAGGTTTCTTGATGAAGTAATGTCTCAGATGATAGGTTTGCCAATAGAGGTGCGACCTTATGATGGAGTGCAAATAATCAATGATATAAGAGATTATAAGCCAGAGCTTCTTGAAAAGCTTCTTCCAATGGGCGAAAAGTTAACTCAGTATTCCACTAGGCTAGATAATAATGAAGAGTTGCTACAAGCGCTCAAAAGTGAGAATAAAGTTATTTTTAACGACTACTATAGTGATTTAAGTTTTTTTGTAGGCTACTTTGATAGCAATCTTCTTCTTCACTTAAATGTTGTTCTTGTCAAAGATACGATAAATATATTTGAAGATTCATGGGGGGTGACAAGAAAAGAAATTTTATTGCTGAAAGAGAGCCATAATATTTCTGTATTGACACAAGATGTGTCTGAGATAGAGAGTGTTTTTGAAAAGTGGAAGGAGGATTATGAATCCATAGAAAATAAAAATATAATTCAGGAGGTTGATTCAATAGAAAAAGAAATATTAGATTTAAACAATAAATTGCAGTCTAAAATTAAAGAGCAAAAAGAAGAGCTGAATTTTAGTGGTAAAATTGAAAGGCTTAGTCTTGAGGAAAATGAATATAAAAGAAGATCGAAAATTATTTCTGAAATTGAGTTTTTTTATGATTCAAATAAATGTGTTGATTTAAAATTTGAAATAAGTAAAAAAGAAGAGTCGATAGTTTTTTATAAAGAGCTAGATGTGTTTGTTGATCTTTTGTCTAAAAGAAACTCACTTGGCGAAAAGCTGAATTTTTTTAAAGATCAAAAAGTACCTGCTCCTTTGTATAAGCTGGAAATTGATTTTAAAGTGATTGACGATAGAGTTAAATCTATAAGAGAAAGATATCTTAATGGAGTTGAAGATATTAATAATCGAGTTATGAATTTTCTAGATTTGAAGGATTTTCTTTCAGAGATAGAAAGCTCATTATCTTTTTTATCGCATATTAGAAGTAGTGAAAGCTTTCTCAATGAAGCAGTAGACTTTAAAGTTAGTGCGTCAGGTAAGGATCGAGTATCAATTTCTCCCCATGATGTATTTGAAACTAAACATGATATTGCTATATACGGGGGAGCAGGAGTTGGTAAAACAACAACCTTAAAAATGTATGCAAGTAGGTATGCTAAAAAAGACAAGCCTGAAGTTATTTATGTTCCACTCAATAGCTTGGTTTCTAAATATAATAGTTTTTTAAAATCAAATAAAAGTGTAACTATTTTAGAAAATAGTTTAATAGCCTCATTAGTTCTTATGAGCAAAAGTCTAATTGTCAATAAAGAAAATATTCGAGAAGTAAATAATATTTTTTCGCTAGGCGGGACTCTAATTCTAGATGGTCTGGATGAGGTTTATAATACTATTCCTAATATACTTTTAGAAATATCTAGTTTGAAGTCAAAAAAGCCTAATCTTCAGTTGATAGTATCAAGTAGAGACTGCGTAAGTTATTTGAAAGATATAAGTTTCTTAGGTATAACGTTACTCCCGTTTACGAAGCCTCAACTTATAAGATTTATTAATGGATGGTTTGATGATAGTGCTCAAGCCAATAAATTAATTAGTGCTATAGAGAAAAAAGATATATTTGAAAATATAAGAACTCCACTTTTAGCGACTATAACTTGTTCATTAGTAGAAAAAGGTATTGATGCACCTTCTACAGAAAATGAAATATATTCGCAAAGATTGCGTTTGTTAACTGGAGATTATGATGTTCATAAAAAAATAAATAGACAAAAAAATACTAGCGATATGCTTAGACGATGCGCAAAGAAAATAGCATTTTATATGCATAAAAAAGGTGTAAGGAGTATGCAGAAAGACGAAATTATAAAATATATAAAATCTGATTTTGGTGAAAGTTTTAATAAGCAATTGTTGGAAAGTTGCGTTGTTGATTTAATTGATCCTTGTAATGTTATTATTTACGATTCTCATTCGGATAGCTACACGTTTGGGCATTTTAGGTATCAAGAACATTTGGCTTCAGAAGAAATTAGTTCTAATAGAGAAGTAGATATACTTGATCTTTTGTTTGATGATTGGTGGAGGGGGGCTCTATGCTTATATGCTCAAGAAAATGATTTTTGTTCTTTGATAGAAAATTGTTATAATAAATATGGAAGTGTAAAAAGAGCTCGTATAACACTCGATGCTATGATAAAAAACACTACTAAGAGTAAAAGGCCAAGACATTTAGAGATTTTTAATAATTACAGTAGTCTAAGCGATTTTGAAGCTGGTCTTTACGAAGATAGTTATCTTGATGACTGGGATGATCCCAATGACCTTATAAGATAGGATTTTATGAATATCTTATTTTAAACCGTATAGGTTTTGCTTTAGTCGATAATTTTTAGTTATTGTTTTCTTGTGTTAATAACAAGGTATTATGACGGGCATTGTCCAAAGTGAATGCCATAATGCGCGCGCACTGGATCCAACTAATTATTTGTATCCCGTGTGCGTAGATTATTTTCCATTTATTCCTCACTAACCCAAAATTGATGAACCTCATACTAGGCAGAAATAGCGCCCTTGGTAGTGGTGCGCTTCACCTTCGATAATGACTGCTTGTTTGGGGCAATCGGCAGCTGCATAGAGCTGCAAAGAAAAGTGCATCATTATGCTTTAGGCAATCCATACAGTGACAAAATCCTATCCGAAGCGGCTCGCAATTGACGCTATTCGGATTTTAAAGCAGACACAGTTACCACTAGTTGTTCCATAACTAGCCTATCAAAGTTGCATCACTAGCCCATGAGCCGAATATAATCCATAATCGGCTCATAATATGATCTGAATAGGTGGGCAGTCGGCTCATGTATATCTGGGAACAGCGACATTGGCCGCATTTTGAGTGGGACGAATCTGTACTTCGGCCTACGTTGGATGCCGTGCGGCTACTGCAAGGCCGGGTGTTGGGTAAAACCGAGGCTGTCCACGGCCAGGCTGATCTGGACGTGGAGATGGATGCGCTAATCCAGAATGCTATTCGTACCAGTGAAATCGAAGGTGAGCGCCTGGACGTTGGCTCTGTGAGGTCTTCCGTTGCTCGCCAGTTGGGGTTAGAGCAGGCCGGTGTCTCTGCCAGAACAACACCCGAATCCGAAGCGCTGGTCGAGCTGTTGCTGCAATCCACGCATCAATTGGATGAGCCGCTTTCCCGCGAACAGTTGTGCCTCTGGCAGTCCATGCTTTTTGTGCAAGGCCCCGGCGTGCTTGGCAATGTACGTGTAGGCGAGCTGCGTGGTGATCACCCCATGCAAGTAGGGTCGGGAAGGATTGATCAGCCTATTGTGCATTTTGAAGCACCGCCCCGTAAGCAGCTGGAGGCTGAGCTGGATGCCTTTATTACTTGGTTCAACCAGCCGCCTCAGGGGCTTGATGGGCTGGTTCGCGCTGGCATAACCCATCTATGGTTGATTACCTTGCATCCCTTTGATGATGGCAACGGGCGCGTTACCCGCGCGGTGACAGATCGCGCGCTAGCCCAAGCAGAACGGCAATCCGTCCGCTTCTATTCCTTGAGCGCAGCCATTATGTCTCGCCGCCATGCTTACTACGATCACCTTGAAAGCGCTCAGAAAGGCAGCCTTGATATTACGCCGTGGTTGTTGTGGTTTCTGGACACGCTGAAAGAGGCGCTTGAGCAAGCGCTGTTAAGAATCGACCGTGTACTCATGAAAAACACCTTCTGGCAGCGACATGCCACCACCGTGATGAATGAACGGCAAATCAAGGTGCTGAATCGTTTGTTGGATACGGCAGGGGAGGAGTTTGAGCAGGGCATCAACGCTCGTAAGTACCAATCGTTGGCCAAAGTGAGTAAAGCCACCGCAACGCGAGATTTAGCCGAGCTGCTGGAAAAAGGCTGCCTTTCTAAGCTTCCCGGCGGCGGGCGCAGCACGCGTTACTCCGTGGTGGTGGATTAGGGCTGCCTGTTGAGAACTATAGGTTCCAAGGGGTTAGTCAGAGACGCCCTAGCATTTGTCGTGATACAGCGGGGCATCGGTGCCCAACGCTAGTTGCTTGGTGGCGCTGTTGTAGGGGAAGTGACCGGACTCTGCGCGTAAAAGCGCATAGTCGCCGCATACTCCATAGCCCTTGTTGACTCGCTTCAAGTTCGAGATCTCGGTCGGTGCCTGGCTGTCGAGGCGTTCCGTTATGATCGCGGCGATGTGGGTATCACGCTGGGCCTCGGAGTAGGCTTGGCCACCGAATATCAGGCCTGCAACGATGAAAATGGCGACGACGGGTATCCATGGGTTATGCATGGCGTGTCCAGTGAGTAGGTGTGGTTGTGTATGATGCCAATAGGAAAAGTATTTAGCAGGACAATCACGGGTTGCTGGTTCAGCTTTACGGGTTGTTGTGGGCTGAGTTGCTGTTGAACGCGACTCGCAGATTAAATAAGCTGCCTACCGCCCAAAAGCCTTATTTAACCTCCGCATCATCCCGAATCGCGATAGAGATGGCGTTTATATGGCGCCCACGGTTCCGGGGTAACTTTATGGATGAACGCAAATGACGCTTGACCATTTTGTGGCCGATTATGGCAGCTTCGGCCTGTTCGTGGGGGCGAGCTTGGAGGGCGAAGGCGTCGCGATGCTTGGCGGCATCATGTCTCATCAGCACCTGATCGGATTTTGGCCCGCTATCATCTCCCTTGCGTTGGGCTCTTTCCTTGCGGATCAACTATTCTTCCTGCTGGGACATGGGTGGCGCAATAGCGCTATCGTTCGTTCGGTTCAGGGTAGCGCAGCAGGTGGGCGTGTACTGACGACGTTCAACGCCAACCCGAACGTTTTCGCTTTCTCCTTGCGATTCCTTTACGGACTACGCATGGCCGGTGCGGTGACCATCGGCACGACCAACTTTCCTTGGCCACGATTTATCCTACTCAATGCTCTTTCGGCGTTGATCTGGTCAACGGCCTGGGTCACGCTCGGTTATGTGTGTGGTCAGGCAGTCGCGCCACTTTTTGAGCGGCTGAGCAGTCTTTCCCATTTTGTGCTGGCGGGTGTTGCCGCCATCCTTTGCGTCGCGGTAGTGGCCGTGGTGGCTGCCCGGCGGAGACGAGCTCAACGCTTGACGACGCGCGATTGAACTCGCTGCATCCACAAGAGCGCGACATTACTCTATCGTTTGCGCCTCAGCACGAGATAGACAGGCGAGCTGCGAGGCGTTCACTCGGTGCAAGTGGTGTCGGGGCGGCTTGATCGGCCTACTGTCCATTTTGAAGCGCCGCCCCGTGAACAGTTGGAAGCTGAACTGCGTGGTTTAACCAACCACCACAGAGACTGGATGGGCTGATTCGCGCTGGCTCAGTCAGAGCGGCAATCAGTGCGGTTCTATTCCCTAAGCGCGGCCATTATGGCGCGACGTTTACCGCTCAAAAGATCGTGAAAAGGTTCTAAGAGACCCTCAGAGACGCCCCCCGCAGTTGTCTTGATACAGCGGGTCATCGGTGCCCAGCGCTAGGCGTTTGGTGGCGCTGTTGTAGTAGAAGTGACCGGACTCGGCGCCTGAGAGCTCGTAGTCGCCGCACACCCCATAGCCCTTGTTGACTCGCTTCAGGTTCAAGATCTCGGTCGGTGCCTGGCTGTCGAGGCGTTCCGTTATGATCGCGGCGATGTGGGCATCACGCTGGGCCTCGGAGTAGGCCTGGCTACCGAATACCAGGGCAGCAACGGCGAAAATGGCGACGACGGGAATCCATAGATTATGCATAGCGTGTCCAGTCAGAGAAGATGAAAGTGCATGAAGTCGGCAAGAAAAGTATTTAGCTGGATAATAACTTTTTGCCCATACCATCGTCCATGAGCTGACTATCAACCTTAATCGGCTCATTTTCTCCGCTGTGTAGGGCACGCTCTATTCGATGAACGCATCTTTATCGACCGCCAGCGTCAGCGGTTTGTTTGCCTCCAGTTCATTCTTCCTTTGCGTCAGCGCTTGGCTAATGGAGTGATAGGCCGTGCTGCCCAATGCCAGCCTAAACGGGGCAGAGGGTAGGTCGGCGGTGTCGATGAGGCGGTTCACGGTTTTAATCGCATCGCCTTTAATGGCGAAAGCCCCCGACGCCAACGCACGGCGCGTTTCGCCCGCGGGTGTTTCTTCATACACGGGCATGGGGTGCGTGCGGTCCAGCGCCTCGCCGAACTGGGTGGCGGTGGGGCCGGGTTCGGCAAGGATGAAGTCGATTCCAAAGGGTGCGACTTCTTGCGCGACCGACTCGACGAACCCTTCGATACCCCATTTGCTGGCGTGGTAAAGGCTGAAACACGGGTAGGCGATTTGACCGCCTTCCGACGATACCTGCACGATACGCCCACCTCCTTGCTCGCGCAGGTGGGGTAGCACCGCCCGAATCAATTGAATCGAGCCGGTGAGATTGGTCGCTATCTGCCGCTCAATCTGTTCATCCGTGGCTTCTTCGGCGGCGCCAAACACGCCATAGCCTGCGTTGCTGACCACCACATCGATTCGACCGAAGGCGGCAAAGGCTTGCGCTACGCCCTTTCTCATTGCCTGCGTATCGGTCACGTCGAAGTTCACCACGTAAAGGCGCTCCCCATGCTTGGCCAGCAGGTCGTCCAGCGAACCGTGTCGGCGTAGCGTGGCGACCACGCGGTCGCCGCGTTCGAGCAGGCGTTCGGTAAGCAGGCGGCCAAGGCCGGTCGAGGTGCCTGTAATCAGCCAGGTTTTAGCCATTTATTATCTCCCGTGAAGTGATTAAGTGTTGCGAGAGATAGGCTAGGCCAGTATTACTGTTAATAGAATACTCAACAATTGAGACAAGTTAGTGAGGGGTGTTCACCAATGAGCAAGCCGACGTTAGCGGACCTTAAGGCGTTTAAAGCGGTGGCTGAACACCAGAGCTTTCGCCGTGCGGCTGATCTAATGGGCGTTAGTCGGTCGTCGCTAAGCCATACCCTGCGAACCCTTGAGCGCAGATTGGGTACGCGGCTACTACATCGAACTACGCGGAGTGTCTCGTTGACCGAGAGTGGTGAGCGTTTACTCTTGCGTTTGGGCCCGCTCTTGGGCGAGCTGGACACTCTGCTGGAAGAAGCCTCAAGCCTTGAAGGTAAGGTCACGGGGAGGTTAAGGATTAACGCTAGCGAAGCGGCGATTCGCCTGTTGCTTGAGCGTGTCGTGCCCCGCTTCCTAACGCTTTACCAGGATGTCGAGCTTGATCTGGTGGCAGAAGGGCGGCTGGTCGATATTGTCGAGGAAGGGTTCGATGCCGGGATAAGGCTAAGGGAAGCTGTTCCCAAGGATATGATTGCCGTGCCTGTCGGCGGAGAGCTGCGGTTTCTTGCCGTTGCCTCGCCTGGTTATTTACAGGGCAAGCCGATACCTAAGACGCCCGATCAGCTCGCCCTGCATCAATGCATCAGGCAGAGGCTGCCCAGTGGCAAACGTTACCGCTGGGAATTCCAGCAGCACGGCCAAGAGGTGGTGGTCGATGTGCCGGGAGCCATGACGCTGGATAGCAGCCAGCTGATGGTAGAGGCGGCCGTGGCGGGGTTGGGCATCGCTTATGTGCCTGAACCTTATGCACACGTAGCGCTTCGCGATGAGACGTTAGTAACGGTGCTTGAGGATTGGTGCCCTTACATAGCTGGCCTGTATCTTTACTACCCCAATAACCGCCATGTACCGCCCAGCTTGCGGGCCTTTATTGATCTGTTGCGAGAGTGACCTACTGCAAGCGGTGGCCGCATACAAAAGCGCCCCGTGATGCTTGCGGCAATCCATACAGTGGCAAATACCTACCCGGAGCGGCTCGCCATTGGCCACGATTCGGATCTTACCGCAGAGACAGCCACCCGTTAGTTGAACCATTGTTAATCTCCAGAAGATTCATACATTTAAAGTAGGTGGCACTTTTGGTTTTGTCTTGCTGCCGTATCGTATGTATTTGATGCCGGCAAACTGACGTAAATTGAACTGTTGGATGAGTCGGGTTTTCTCTGCGCTCCTGGAATCCAGTCGTATCGCGACTACAAGCAGGCGCGGGCCTTAAGCTGGTAAATCGCCTTCCTGTGGTTCTTTAAAAGATAGATAATTGGTGAGCTAAAAGTACACAAAATTTGATTTTATTAAAGATACTAATGACAGATTATTTAGTTAAGTGCTAATTTGTGAACCATGAGTACACTTAAAGAAGAAAAGCTAAAGAAAGTGCTTGAAGCCATACCTTCAGGATTCATGGTCGACACCGCATGGCTTGAACGCCACGGTGTAAGCCGTTTCCTTGCTCGTAAATACGTCGATAACGGCTGGCTGGAGCGCGTTAACCGCGGCGTCTTCCGACGCCCCGCGCCGAATGCAACAACGTCGGCCACAATCGATTGGAAAACCTGCCTGCTCTCCATGCAGCATATGATGCGCTATGACATCTATGTCGGTGGCACAACGGCACTTACCCAACAGGGCTTCGATCACTATCTGCGGCTGGGTAGCAGTGCGCCTATCTGGGTATATGGCAACGTCACACCCAACTGGCTCAGCAAACTGCCACTAAACGCACCCATCGTCACCCGCAGCACCTTACTGTTCGCCGATCCGTCACTTGGGCTTGCCAGAAACAATATCAACGACGAAGACACGCTGCCATGGGACTGGACGCTTAATATGTCGGCACCTGAACGGGCGATTATGGAAGCCATGGACGAGTTGCCCGACCAAGAGAGTTTTCATAACCTTGATATGGTGTTCGAGAGCTTGACGACACTGCGGCCGAAACTACTGTCGGCGTTGCTGCACAGTTGCAAGAAGATCAAGGTAAAGCGGCTGTTCTTTGTCTTTGCCGATCGCCACGACCATCCCTGGCGCAAGCGCCTTGATCCAGCAGCATTCAATCTTGGGAGTGGCGACCGTGCACTGGTAAAAGGGGGCAAGATACATCCACTTTATCGGATTATGGTGCCTGAAGCGTTTGTAAAGGCGGAGGCAGAAGATGGCGCGTGAAACCTATGAAGCGCAGGTCGCACTCCTTGTGCGCATTCTTCCGCATGTGGCGAAGGAAGATGTATTCGCGCTGAAGGGAGGCACAGCGATCAACCTGTTCTATCGTGATCTTCCGCGTTTGTCGGTCGATATCGACCTGACCTACCTTCCGGTTAAAGATAGGAATGACAGCCTTTCCGAAATCAACGACGCTATGGATCGCATTGCGTGTGCCATTGAAGGCGGTATCGTTGGTGCCAAAACACAACGTATCAAGGGCGGCGGCGGTGGCGCCACTCGTCTTCTTGCCCGCATGGGTGGCGTAGAGATCAAGATCGAAACCTCTCCAGTTACACGCGGCGTCGTTCATGATCCTGAAACGCTTTCCGTCTCTGAAGCTGTTGAGGATGAGTTCGGCTATGCAGAGATGCAGATTGTCTCCTTCGAAGATTTGTTCGGCGGTAAGTTGAACGCAGCCGTTGACCGTCAGCATCCGCGCGACCTTTATGATGTGAAGCTGCTTTACGATAACGAAGGCCTAACGGATGATCTATTTCGCACTTTTCTGATCTATATTGCGAGCTCGCCGCGCCCCGCGCATGAGTTGCTGAATCCGAATCTCATCAAACTTGATCAGCCTTATACTCAAGAATTTGAGGGAATGACCAGAGCTTCTGTCAGTCTCCAAGAGCTCTTGGACACCCGTAACCGATTGATTGCAGATATTCAATCCCGCTTCGATGAGAACACCAAGCGATTCCTAATGAGCCTGCATGACGGTACGCCCGATTTTGATGCTATTGATCGCCCTCGAGCGGCGGATCTGCCTGCCGTACGCTGGAAACTTATCAACCTGGAAAAGCTGAAAAACGAAAATGCCGACAAGCATGCTCAGCAACGTCATGAGCTGGAAGGGCTGCTAGGGTAAGGTGAACAGATCGGAATCTTGAAGCAAACGAGGCAACTTGCCCCACCCGCTATGTGCTTTACTATCTTTAACTGTTATTCACGGAGGAAACGTCCATGGCCATAGGCGGCTTGATAGGATTACTGGACGACATTGCCGCATTGGCGAAGTTGTCCGCAGCATCACTGGATGATGTGAGTGCCGCTGCTGGGCGTGCGACGGCGAAGGCGGCCGGGGTGGTGGTCGATGATACGGCCGTGACGCCACAATATTTGCAGGGGGTGGCAGCGGAGCGTGAACTGGCGATTGTGAAGCAGATCGCGCTGGGGTCGATCCGCAATAAGCTGGTTTTCATCCTGCCAGTGGCGCTACTGCTGAACCACTTTTTGCCCGTGCTATTGCCGATCATTCTGATGGTGGGGGGCACCTACCTGGCCTTTGAAGGCGCGGAGAAGGTCTGGCATAAGCTCTCCGGGGGCCATGATGAAGAAAAACCTTCGGTGGAAAAGGGGCCGGAAGCCGAGAAGAAGATCGTGAGTGGTGCCGTGCGGACTGACCTGATTCTATCCGCCGAAATTATGGTGATCGCGCTTTCTTCTGTTGCGCATCAAGGGTTCTGGTCACAGATGGTGAGCCTGATCGTGGTTGCGTTTGTTATCACTATTCTGGTGTATGGCGTGGTGGCGCTGTTGGTCAGAATGGATGATTTCGGCCTGAAACTCGCTAAGCGGGATAGCTCGGGCGTGCAGAAGCTGGGCCGTGGTCTGGTGACTGCTATGCCCAAGGTGCTGGCGACTATCGCGGTTGTGGGCACCGTCGCCATGCTATGGGTGGGCGGGCATATCCTGATGGCCAACCTGGGCGCCGATGGAACGGGTTGGTTCAACGCGCCCTATGATTGGGTACACCATATTGAGCATAGCATTAGCGAGGCAACCGGTGCGTTGGGCGGCATACTGGGCTGGAGCTTCAATACGCTGTGCTCTGCGGTGATTGGCTTTTTGGTGGGCTCGGTTGTTGTGGGTATTCTGCACTTCATTCCTTCCAAGAAGGCGCATTCCGAATAGGTGCGGGCCGTGACGTGTGTATCAGGCATCTGAATGCCCGCCATATTGTACTCACTCGCGTATCGGTTCACTCATATCACTCTAGAAAATGATCTTGAGCCGAATACAAAGCCTAATCGGCTCAATATGTGATCCGAATAGGCCGTGGGCAGAGCTTGGCTCTCTAAGAGCCCTTTCCCCAAAGTGATGCCAGTGGCCCGCCTACCGGGGATTCTTTTGGTAAGGCTACGCAAGCCACCCGCGCCTGTGCTGTCGCAAGCCGCGCGGGGTCGCCGCGCTTTATTTCTGGATATTGTTCCGGTGGATCCGGTGGCTAAGCGCCGACCATGTAGGAGTCGTCGTCCGACGCTACGCTGGAATGCACAATTCCTGCTGGAAGCACCAGCACATCTCGCTAACCTCTGAACAAACTATGCTTGCTACTCCTCCCGTTGGCGGCTAGTCGCTTGGACGAAAGCGGTAGGGGATTGGCCAAGCACCTTGCGAAACATGCTGGAGAAAGCGGCTGGGCTGTCGTAGCCAAGTTCCAGTGCGGTTCGGGTAACGGAGCTGCCGGATAGCAGCCTGGGAATAGCCGCCATCAGGCAGGCCTGCTGGCGCCATACGCCAAAGGAGAGTCCGGTTTGCTGGCGGAACAGGCGATTGAAAGTGCGTTGACTGCAATGCAACTGCTGAGCCCACTTTTCGGGAAGGGAGTGAATGTTCGGCTGGCCGAGGAATGCTCTGCACAGGCTGGCGAGCGGAAGGTCATGAGGGAGGGGCGCAAACAGTGGCAGGGCCTGAGCCTGTTCCAGTTCGTAGAGAAGTAGTTGCGCCAGGGCGCCGTCGCGGCCGTTTTCCTCATAGAGTGCGGGGATGTGGGCGGAAGCCAGCAGCAAGTGATGTAGGAGGGGTGTCACGACCAGCACCTCGCAGCTGGGCGAAGCGCGTGGTGCGACGTGGGGCTCGATATACAGACTTCGGGTGCTCACCTCGTTCATGCGCACTTGATGGCGCTTGCCCGCCGGTAGCCAGACGCCGCTGTAAGGCGGCACCATCCAGGTGCCGTCATCCGTATTGACTTCCATCACGCCGGTCATGCCATAGAGAAACTGGGCGCGGCGGTGGGTATGAAAGTCGAGGAGGGTGCCGGAACAGTAGTCAGTACCGATGGCCACCACGGGTCTTGCTACATGATCCACCTCTGACAGCGGCGTATTGAGCATAAGCGTGAACCTGGCTGAAACGCGTTGATGGTTGTCCGAATGACGAATGTCGGCCAAACCTCGCCAGCATATAGTGCCTGCTGTTTCGTTTCATCAGGAGAGTGCCGGTGTATAGCGTATTGCTAGTTTGTGGCGGGTTGGCGGGAGTGACCACCGTGTTGTTCGGTTTTGGTGGTGGGTTCGTGGTGGTTCCTTTGCTGTATATCCAGCTGATTACCGTCCATGGGCCGGATAGTGGTATCGGTCAGGCGGCCATGCATATTGCAGTGGCTACCTCGACGGCGTTGATGGTGTTTGCTGCTTCCCTGTCCACATGGCGCCACCATCAACGGAAGACCGTGCGATGGCACCTGGTGCGACCGCTGGTCGGCTATATCGCCGTGGGCGCTGTGCTTGGCGCGGCGGCTGCCGTGTCGTTAAGTGGCGAGTGGGTGCGCTGGGCATTCATCGGCTATCTGAGCATCACGATTGCGGATGCCGTTCTGCGGCCTGGTTTTCTGCATCAGTCGGAGAGTGATGTGCGTCCTATGGGGCGTGGGGTAACGGCGATGACGGGGACATTGATTGGTGCAGTGGCTGCCTTGCTAGGCGTGGGCGGTAGTGTAATGACCGTACCGCTCATGCGTCGTAGAGGCGCGAGTATGACGGCGGCCACTGCCATGGCCAATCCGTTGTCGTTGCCCATGGCGGTGAGTGGCAGCGCGACGTATGTGTTGCTGTCGGCAAATCACCCCGCGTGGGGGGGCTGGTATGCCGGTTATGTGGATCTGGGCGCCTTGTTGGTACTGGCGGTGGGCTCGTGGCTCGGTATCCGCTTAGCATCGACCTGGATCGGGCGCATTCCTGATCGTATTCATTCCAGGGTGTATCTGCTACTGCTGACCATGGTGCTTGTAGTGATGGTTTGCGTGCGTTGAGCGGTGCTTACTTGGGAGATGCCTGTTTTGTGGGTCGGGTCTTTATAGGGCGCAGGGCTTAAAAGATGAGAAGCTGGTTCATTCAAAAATCACGCACTATGTGATGGGGTGGGCCAGCGCAATTCGAAACAAGATCCACCTTCATCAGAGGGGTAGCATCTGGCCTCGCCATGGTGGGCTCTTGCAATCGCCGCGACTACCGCCAATCCGAGTCCACTTCCTTGCTTGTCTCTTGGCATACCACTGTCAACGTCTCGCGCATGCCGAAATGCCTTGAAAATCTGAGAAGCATATTCCTGCGGTATGCCTGGGCCGGTATCTATAACACGTAAAACACACCACCCATCATCCTGGCGCGTTTCGATGATAAGCGACCCTGGTGATGCATGCTGGCGAACGTTTTCCAGCAACGCAAGCAACGCCTGACGGATACGAACTGGGTCGCAGTACACGGTGCCCGATTGCAGATCAAAGATTGGATAATGTTTTGATGCATTCAGAGCATGCCTACAAAACTCAACGACTGATTCAATTTCAGCAGAAAGGTCACATTGCTTGATCTCAAGGTTCAGATGACCGCTTTCGGCTAAGCTTACGGCGCGAAGGTCTTCAATCAATTGTGCCATGCCATCGATTTGGGTAAGGAGACTCAGAAACTGGGATTTTTCGGGGGGAAATACGCCTTCTGCCAAGCCTTGCAGGCGTCCGCGTAAAATAGTAACCGGTGTACGCAGCTCATGAGCAATAGCTGCGTTCCAGAAAGTCATTTCCTTGGACATACGCTGTAATTGATCTGCCAAGGCATTGAAGTCGTTGGCTAACACAGCGGCCTCACCTAACGAGCGATCACCCGTAGTGGCGCGTGCGTCCAGGTCGCCTTGCGCGACGCGACGGATGCTTGCTGTTACGGAGTTTAGGGGTACCAGAATGCGACGCGCCAAGTGAATACCTACTATCACGGCGAACGTCAAACCAATCAACGTTGTGATAATGAGCCAAGCCCACTCTGGCCCAGCCGGAAACATGCTTGGATCGTTAATCGACCCCTGCCAAAAATGGAAGGCAATGAAATAGAACACATAAGAGGTCACCACGACTAGCAGCGTTATCCCAAAAGCCATCGCTGCCATGGTTAACGCGATTGTGCGGCTCAATCCGATGAGTTTCATTCTGTTCCCCACAGCCGATACCCAACGCCACGTATACCAACGGGTATGCCTCTCACATCGACGTCTTCCAGTTTTTTACGCAGCTTACTTATATGGCTGTCGACAGTGCGCTCAAGCGCCTCGCCCTCGGGTAGGCAGGTGGCTAACAGCTCAGCGCGGGTGCACACTTTTTTGGGCGCGCGCGCAAGGTGCGCCAGCAATCTGAATTCTGTGAGCGTCAACGCAAGGCTGTGCGAGTCTCCACCCACTTGGACGAAGGCTTCGTGTTGTTCCAGGTCGATCTCAAAGGGGAAAACCCTAAGTACATGGGATTGGTGGCTGGCATCAGCCATGGTGCGCCTTAACACTGCCTGAGTGCGTGCGACGACCTCGGCAGGGTTAAACGGCTTGACGACGTAGTCATCGGCACCAAAACGCAAACCCATCAGTTTATCGATATCCTGATCCATGGCGGTCAACATGATGACGGGCGTCTCACCACGATGGCGAACCTCTGACAGCACCTGCCAACCATCCATTTTAGGCATCATTACATCAAGTAAGACGAGATCGGGTTTCATCGACAAGTGCATTTCCAATGCTTTGCGTCCATCTTCTGCGTAGATGGTTCGGAGGCCTGCTCGTTTCAGATAAGCCTGAAGAATATCAGCGATCTCAGGCTCGTCTTCGACTATGAGAACCAGTGCTTGTAGGGCAGGAGAAGAGCTGGGCGACTGATGAGTCTTGGACATGTAAGTGCCTAATGAAACATTCATTGTATTCTCCATCATATCTACACATACCGTCGACGTGAATACCACGCTACAGCGATATAGTCCCCTTCAATTCTATTAGTAGGCAAATATTTGTCTATTTCTGCAAGAGCTGTGCATGAAGAGCTATTCATGAAGAGCTATGCATGAAGGACTATGCCTGAAGGAACTATCCATGACGATCGGCCCCTTTTACCGTAACGGTGGCTTCTGTGCCTTGCTGCTAACCGTGCTAACCGCCTGCGGTCCAGTTGAGCAAGCAGTCGCGCCGCCTCCTGCCCGAGTCTCTGTTGTGACTTTGGAGCCTGTTAGATTGGAGCTGACCGAAGACTTGCCGGCTCGGGTCGTGCCTTTTCAAGTGGCGGAAATTCGTCCGCAGATCAGCGGGATTGTCCAACGCCGCCTTTTCGAACAAGGAACCGACGTGAGTGCGGGGCAGTCACTATTCGAAATCAACCCAGCGCCGTTTCGCGCGGAGGTGGAAACGGCAGAAGCCGCTTTGCAGAAGGCTGAAGCCGAGCTTGCGCATGCCCGTTCGCAGTCAGCCCGGTTGGAGTCGCTGGTCAGGGGGCAGTCGGTGAGTCGCCAGGCGTATGACGATGCCGTCTCCAACAGTCAGCAAGCCGCCGCTGAGGTGGCCCAAGCGCGTGCCACGCTGTCGCGCCGCCGCCTTGACTTGGAATTCTCCACGGTGGCGTCCCCCATTGCAGGCCGAATTGATCAGGCGTTGGTAACGGAGGGAGCGCTGGTGGCCAGCAGCGATAGTACGCCCATGGCCCGTGTTCAGCAGATCGATAAAGTCTATGTCGATGTTCAGCGCTCGGCTTCCTCGCTCGACTCGCTTCAAGACGCGATGGCGGCGCAACCCTCCCTCGACAGTGGCTTACCGGTCACTATCCTCGGCAGCAACGGCACACCCTACGATGTGACTGGACACCTTCTTTTTTCGGGAATCAATGTGGACACCAGTACAGGTGACATTTTACTGCGAGTCCTCGTAGACAACCCTGAACGGCGCCTGTTGCCCGGTATGTTTGTACGTGCCCGCGTGCCGTATGCAAGCTATGGCGCTGCGTTGACGGTGCCGCAACAGTCCGTGGTGCGCATTGGCGGTAAGCCTTACGTGTGGTTGATTGGTGCCGGCGACAAGGCGGTGATGGTCTCAGTTGAGCTTGGTGAATTGGCGAACGGTCGTTATCGGGTGAAAACGGGAGTGACAGAAGGGCAGAAGGTCGTCGTCGAGGGTATAGAGCGACTGGCGGATGGGGGCGAGGTCAGCGCGACTGATTGGAACATGCCTATGCCTCTCAACGCCTCAGCGGCATCCTCTCACTAAGTTCTAGGAGTATCCGCAATGCCCCAGTTCTTCATCCAGCGCCCAGTCTTCGCATGGGTGGTCGCGCTGTTTATCATCCTGTTGGGCGTGCTCGCCATTCCGCAGTTGCCGGTTGCTCACTACCCCTCGGTAGCACCCCCTTCGGTGACCATCACCGCAACGTATCCCGGCGCCACACCGCAGACCATGAACGATGCGGTGCTCAGTCTCATCGAACGCGAACTATCCAGCGTCAAGAACCTGCTGTACTTCGAGTCGTCGGCCGACGCTTCTGGATCGGCTTCTGTCATCGCCACATTCAAGCCCGGGACGAATCCAGAGCTGGCCCAAGTGGATGTGCAGAATAGACTCAAGGCAGTCGAACCTCGGTTACCACAGGTGGTGCGTCAGGATGGGCTGAGCGTAGAGTCAGCGTCATCCAGTTTTCTGATGATCGTGGGGCTGAATTCTGAGGATGGGCGCTTTGATGAGCTTGCCCTGAACGATTATATGGCGCGCAATATCGTCGAAGAGCTGCGCCGTATTGACGGTGTCGGTCGTGTTCAGTTGTTCGGTGCTGAGCAGGCGATGCGAATCTGGATAGAGCCGGAGATGCTGATGGCTTTCGGCTTGTCGGTGAATGATCTCTCGACCGCGATTATGGAGCAGAACGCACAGATTGTGCCGGGTAGCATCGGTGCGTCTCCGGCGTTACCAGGCCAAAAGGTGTCCTCGTTGTTGACCGCACAGGGGCAATTGAATACGCCGGAAGCGTTCGCCGCTATCGTACTTCGCACTAATGTCGACGGCTCCAACGTGGTGCTGGGCGATGTGGCGCGAGTCGAGTTGGGTGCCCAATCCTACGGCTTCTCCAATCGTGAGAATGGCCAGCCAGCGACCGCGGCGGCTATACAGCTGGCTCCCGGTGCCAACGCTGTCCGCACGGCGGAAAGTGTGCAGGCGCGTTTGGCTGAGTTAAATGAGGCTCTACCCGCGGGCATGAGTTCATCGATCCCCTTTAATACGGCCCCGTTCGTTAAAATTTCTATCGAGAAGGTCATCCATACCCTCATCGAGGCGATGGTACTGGTTTTCCTGGTGATGTTGCTGTTTCTACAGAACATCCGTTACACGCTGATTCCCGCACTGGTCGCGCCGATTGCGTTGTTGGGAACCTTCACGGTGATGCTGCTGGCAGGTTTCTCAATCAATGTTTTGACGATGTTCGGTATGGTGTTAGCGATTGGCATCATCGTCGATGACGCGATCGTGGTGGTCGAAAACGTTGAGCGCATCATGGCCAAAGAGGGACTGTCGCCAAAGGACGCCACTATCAAGGCAATGAAGGAAATCACTGGCGCGGTGGTGGGTATCACTCTGGTATTGACGGTGGTGTTTATCCCGATGGCTTTCTCAAGTGGTTCGGTCGGTGTGATCTATAAGCAATTCGCGCTGACGATGGTGGTCTCGATTTTGTTCTCAGCGTTTCTGGCGTTGACGTTGACACCGGCGCTATGTGCAACCCTTCTCAAGCCCATTAAGCCGGGTCACCACGACAAAAGCGGCTTTTTCGGCTGGTTCAACCGGGCGCTTAAAAGCATGACCGCCCGTTACGAATCGCGTGTGGGGCGACTCGTCGCTCGCAGCGGTCGATTCATGTTGGTGTTTGTGGTCATCGTAGGCGTGCTGGTGATCGCTTTGCGCCAGTTACCTTCGGCTTTTTTGCCGGAAGAGGATCAAGGCTATTTCATGACCAGTATCCAGTTGCCCGCCAATGCGACCACTGAGCGTACCTTGGATATCGTCAAGGCGTATGAGTCTTACGTCATGGCGCGCCCTGCAGTGGATGGCAATATGTCTATTTTGGGGTTTGGATTCTCGGGATCCGGCGCGAATACGGCGCTGACGTTCACCACGCTAAAGGAGTGGGGGCAACGCGACGGCGCCACGGCGGCGAGTGAAGCGGAAGGGGTTCAGCAGGCAATGAGTCAACTAAACGAAGGGACGGTGATGAGCATGTTGCCGCCGGCCATTGATGAATTGGGTACCAAGTCCGGCTTTACGATGTTCTTGCAGGATCGACGCAACCAGGGGGCGGCCGCCCTTAAGGCTGCCGAGACGACGCTGCTGGAACTGGCGGCGCAGAGCAAGGTGGTCAGCGACGTCTATTCCGACGGCCTTCCGGAAGGTGCGAGCATTCGTCTTGATATTGATCGTCAAAAAGCCGAAGCGCTCGGGGTATCGTTCGCCAACATTAGCGAAATTCTGTCGACTGCGATGGGGTCGTCATACATTAACGATTTCCCGAATGAGGGGCGGATGCAGCAGGTGATTATGCAAGCGGATGCGTCGGCACGCATGCAGGTCGGCGACGTGCTCAAGCTTCACGTGCGTAATAGCAGGGGAGGCATGGTGTCCATGTCAGAGGTAGTTACCCCAGTGTGGGACGAAACACCGCTACAAATGGTGCGCTATCTGGGCTATCCCGCCACCAGCATTTCCGGGAGTGCGGCTGCGGGCGCCTCCACCGGTGACGCGATGGCTGAAATGGAGCGTCTGGCGCAGCAACTTACGCCCGGCTTCGCCGTGGCCTGGACGGGGCAGTCCCTTCAGGAGCGCCAGTCCGCTGCCCAGGCACCCATGCTTGTTGCGCTGTCAATCCTGGCGGTGTTTCTGGTGTTAGCCGCTCTCTACGAAAGCTGGACCATTCCGCTATCGGTCATACTGGTTGTCCCGCTGGGGTTGCTGGGGGCGGTGGCCGCCATGTTGCTGCGTGACCTGCCTAACGATGTTTTCTTCAAAGTCGGTATGGTCACCGTGATCGGATTGTCTGCGAAAAATGCGATTCTGATCGTTGAGTTCGCAAAACAGTTGCGTGGGCAAGGTAAGGGGCTGATGGAGGCCGCGGTGGAAGCCGCCAGCCTGCGCCTGCGTCCGATTCTTATGACCTCACTCGCTTTCGGTTTGGGGGTAGTGCCGTTGATGGTCGCGTTTGGCGCCAGCGCCAAAACTCAGCATGCGATAGGTACGGGGGTGTTCGGCGGTATGGTCAGTGGGACGCTGCTGGTCATCCTCTTCGTCCCGGTGTTCTTCGTTTTCGTAATGGGCCTTCAGGAGCGAGTTAGTGGCTGGAGAGCTCATAACGGCAAGGCACCTTAATGGCCATGCGGTGACAGGCTTTTGCCTGTCGTGCTAACGCTGTCGGCGCTCTCTGTGCCAGCCGTCCTGCCAGTGGCAGCGTTGGAAGTTACATCCATTATTTAGGAGTTAAGTGTCTAATGCTTTCTGCTATCCCACAACGTTGGCTAGTGCTGTTTGCCGTCATGCTGGCGTTCCTGCCTGTTGTCATCGACATGACGATTCTGCACGTCGCGGTACCTGTGCTGACGCCAGCACTGGGTGCCACTGGTACTGAGGTGCTGTGGATCATCGATATTTATCCGTTGTTGATGGCGGGCATGCTGGTGCCGATGGGCACCCTGGCTGACCGCGTCGGTACACGCCGTGTGTTGCTGACCGGGCTTTTCGTGTTCGGGGTGGCGTCACTACTGGCGGCTTTCTCAACGACACCCGCCCAGTTGATTGGTGCCCGAGTGCTGCTCGCCATTGGCGGATCGATGATCATGCCCTGTGTTCTGGGCGTCATACGCAAAACCTTCGAAGACGAGCGCGAGCGTGCGATGGCGCTTGGCTTATGGGGAACGGTGGGGGCCGCAGGCGCAGCAGTGGGCCCATTGATTGGTGGCGCCTTGCTGGAACATTACTGGTGGGGTTCGGTATTCCTCATCAATGTGCCCATCATGTTAGTGGTTGCGCCGGTCGCCTATGCACTGCTGCCGCGCCGCGAGGCTACGACACCCGGCAAATGGGCGTTCGGTCAGGCCCTGATCCTGCTTGTTGGCATCATCGCGGTGGTCTATGGCACCAAGTCTGGGATGGGAGCGGGACAGCCGCTGTGGCGGGCTGGATTAGTGCTCTCCCTGGGATTAGTGATGCTGGCTTGGTTTACACGTATCCAGTTGCGCTCGCCGGTGCCGATGCTGGACTTATCGCTATTTCGCCATCCGGCCATCGTCGCTGGCATGGTGATGGCGTTAGTGGCTTCTGGCGCACTGGCAGGCGTCGAGCTGACGCTGGCGCAAGAGCTCCAATATGTGCTGGGCAAGACGCCGCTGCAGGCCGGCCTTTTCATGGTGCCTATCATGGCGGCCGCAGCAGTCGGTGGGCCCGTTGCCGGTTACTTGTCCAACCGGTTTGGCTTGCGGCTGGTTGCTAGTATGTCGATGGCGTTCGCGGCAGCTGCTTTGGCCTATATGGCACATGCTGACTTCCACGCACCTGACTGGACCGTACCAACAGCGTTGGCCGTGCTGGGGTTAACTCTTAGCATCGGTCTGACCGCTTCTTCGATTGCTATTATGGGGGCAGTGGACGCCAGTAAAGGAGGGGCTGCAGGCTCTTTGGAAGCCACTGGCTATGAATTGGGCAGCGGGCTCGGCATCACCCTGTTCGGGGTTTTCATGGCCAGCGTGTACACCAACACCATCGCGCTGCCGTCACCCTTGGATCCAGCCCTCGGTGCACAGGCCGCACGCTCAATCAGCGACAGCATCGTTGTGGCACAAGGGCTGGCCGCAGATCAGGCGGAGGCACTCATCAATGCCGCGAAGGCGGCATTCTCTACCACGCACTCTATCTTGCTAACCACTGCTGCAATTCTCATCGCTTTGCTGTCGGTGGTGGTGTTTCTAATGCTGGGTGGCTACCAAGACAAGCCAGGAGCGCACGAGTGATGGTGGTCGGATTCCGGCATATCCATGCGTTACTAGCCACGGCATTAGCTGCTAAAGTAAATGTTGCGGGCTGCCATGGTGGCCCCATCTATGTGTCCCGCCCATCGAACAGTTGATCAACAGTCGCCTTACCTTCGCAGCCCTGCTAGTGAGCCGCCTACCGGTGATTGAGACTGCCGGCGTGTTTTGTCGATTACCGTCCAGTAGCGTATACCTCATGATTGCCTTGATAGCGACACTCGGTATCATATACCTAAGGTTGTCTATCATTACGCCCTTTGACCGCGAGCTTCTATGACCCAATCTAAAACGCCCTTCATTGTGGTGCTGAGCCTGGCAATGACCATGATGCTGGGCCCGTTTTCCATGGATACGTATCTGCCGGCCTTTCCGGTCATCGGCGAATCGCTGGGTATTTCTCAGCAGGCGGTATCGCTAAGCGTTTCCGTGTATGTATTCGCGATGGCGGTGGGGCAGTTGATCGGCGGTGCGCTTTCAGACCGTTTCGGGCGACAGCGGGTGCTGATGAGCGGGCTGGCGATTTTTGCGCTTTCAAGCATCGTCATCGGCATGTCGGATTCCTTGAACATGCTGCTCGTCGGGCGGGCCGTTCAGGCTCTTGGCGCCGGTTTTACTTTGGTATCTGTGCCGGCACTGGTGCGCGACCGGGTGGCGGGCCGCGACGCCGCGAAACTGTTCTCGATGATGGGCTTTATCATGGTGTTGGCACCGGGCATTGCCCCGAGCGTGGGCAGCGCGATTCTATCAATAGGCTCCTGGCACACTATTTTTTTCGCCTTGGCGGTATACGCGGTGCTGCTGGTGCCGTTGCTGGTGCGGGTGCTGTTTACCGGCACGGGCAAGGTGTCTCGAGTGAAAAGCCCTAAGATGAGCCTGCTGGCGCGTTACAAGCTGGTACTGTCGACAAAGCAGGCGCTACCGTTCATCGTTTGGCAGGCCGCATCTTTTTCTACCCTAATGATGTTCATCACCTATGCGTCATTTATCTATCAGGGGCATTTCGAACAGTCGCCCTCAAGCTTTTCGGTGCTGTTTGCGGCGAACATCGTCGCGATGCTTATCTTCAATATTCTCAATCGTGTTCTACTTTCCAGGCTGCCGTCGCTGCGCATTCTGCAGTTGGCGACGGGCTGTCAGGCGGTCGGCATACTCTTGCTGCTGATGGCTGCCTTCATGGACTGGTCAATGTACGCTTTCCTGGCCGCCATGATGCTGACCATCGGCACGGTGGGGGCGATCTCACCGAATATCCAGGCCTGCTTTTTGGAGTACTTTCCCACCAGTGGTGGAACGGCCGCCGCGCTTCTGGGGGCCGCCCAGTTCGGTGTTGCCGGGCTGCTGAGCGCATTGTCCGCCATGTTGCCGCATTCGCTTGAAGCGGTCATTCTGGCCATGGCCGCCTGTGGTTTGGTGGCGTATCTGATGCTTGGCCGCTCTATCATCAAAGGGCGTGCCGCCGTCGAGGCGCCCTAGATCAGGCGGCAAACCCTTACGTGTTTGGCCATTAAGGCTGAAAATGCAAACACCCCGCTTTTAAAGGCGGGGTGTTTGCTCTTTACGCTTCTTCAATACCATCAACAATAAACACGCGGTAATCTTTAGCCTTGAGTAAGCGCGCGGCGTGCTTTAAGCGTGGAAAAAAAGCTCCATAGCATGATAAAGGCAGCAATGGAGAGGATGGTTGCGCTAATAGGCCTATTAATGAAGGTCGCAAAATCACCCGATGAGAGCAGCATGGCGCGGCGGAAGTTGTCCTCCATCATCGGCCCTAGTACAAAACCCAAAATGAGGGGCGCTGCAGGGAAAGCCAGTTTGCGCATTAAAACGCCCAGGGCACCGAAGATCATCACCAGTAGCACATCAAAGGCACTGTTATTGACGCTGTAGGTGCCCAGACAAATGAACATCAATACGACTGGAAAAAGAAGATGATAAGGAACGGCAAGCAGGCGCACCCATATTCCAATAAGGGGGACGTTAAGAATGACCAGCATAATATTGCCGATCCAGAAGCTCATGACCAACCCCCAAAAAAGGCTGGGCTCCTCTGTCATCAAGCCGGGCCCTGGCGTAACGCCATGGATGATGAGCGCACCTAACATTAATGCCATTGTCGGGCTGCCGGGTATACCCAAGGCCAGAGTTGGGATGAAAGACGTTTGGTCAGCTGCGTTATTGGCGGATTCTGGAGCCATGATGCCTTCAATTGCCCCTTTACCAAATCGGCTTGGATCTTTGGATGAGCGCTTTTCCACCGCATAAGCGATGAAGGCAGCGAGTGAGGGGCCTGTTCCCGGTAGGGCGCCAAAGAATGAGCCGATGCTTGAGCCACGCAGCATCGGGAGCCACGAACGTCGCATGTCATCCCGTGTAGGTTTCATGGCGCGTAGCGTGAGGTCAGACGATTTAAAGCGGTTTGCCTTAACACTGCCAACGCTAATAATGAGTTCCGCAACCCCAAACACCCCCATGGCAAGCGCTACAAGGCTAATGCCATCACCGAGTTCCGGGATACCAAAAGCAAAACGTTGTGTGCCTGTGTAAACGTCGGTACCGATACTGCCCAGGAAAATACCTAGCATGACCATGACGAACCCTTTGACTGCCGAGCCATCAGCAATACCGGTCGCCGCAATCAGCCCAAGCAGCATTAATGAGAAGTACTCAGCGGGGCCCATGCTCAGTGCATATTGTGCTATCACTGGTGCGAATAGCGTCAGGATGACGATGCCGATGGAGCCGCCAACGAAAGAGGCCACTGTAGTCATAAAGAGGGCAACGGCACCACGACCTTTTTGCGCCATAGGGTAGCCATCCAAACAGACCACCGCATTGGCAGGCGTGCCTGGCACGTTAAGCAGGATAGACGCCGTGCTGCCACCGTAACTCGTGCCGTACCATATTCCCGCCAGCATTATGAGTGCTGATGTCACTTCCATATGAAACGTTATGGGAAACAACATGGAAATGGCTGCTAAAACGCCAACACCAGGTATAACGCCAAGTAATGTTCCTAGAAACACGCCAACAAAGCAGTAAAACAGATTGCTAAGTGAAAGCGCCGTATGCAGGCCAAGCGAAAGATTGCCAAAAAAGTCCATTAGAATGCCCACCTGAAGATCGGTATGTTCATGCCAAGTGCCAAGCGGAAGATCAAAATGGCTGCCAGGATGAGAAAGGCGATGAGTGCCAAAACCGTCTTAATTCGCAGCTGCTTATCGGCAAGCGAAGTGATCAGTGTTAACAGGAAAATTGCAGGCACTAAGCCAACACGTGGTACGGCGAGAGAGAAGAGCAAGATTCCGCCGAGGATTGCAGTCAGTGGACGCCATTCAATGCTAGGCATCGGAAAACGCGGGCGCGATGCGCCTCCAATGGAAAGCATTATTCCCAGTAGGGCAATAATCAATCCTATGCCCATAGGAACCATGCCAGGCCCCATGCGCTGAAGTGTCCCCAGGTTATAATGCGTAGAAGCATAGGCGGCAATGATAAGGCCAAGGGCTGCCAGTGCCATTCCCGTAATAATGTCAACAATATCGCGATTTAGCATAATGATGTCTCCCATAAGGCCGAGCAAATAAGTAAATGCCCGGCCTTAAATGATCACTCCACTGTCGCGCCCGAGGTGCTGACGGCTTCAGCCCAACGCTCATACTCGGCCTGCAGATAAGCCTCAAGTTCATCAGCAGAGCCGCCCTCTACCGTACTGCCTTCGCTCTCTATCGTTTCGATCAGGCGCTCATCCTGAAGGGCCTGATTGATAGCGGCGTTAAACGTTGCGACTACATCGTCAGGAAGACCGGCAGGACCGACCACCGCTTTCCAATCGGAGGCTTCAAAACCTTCATAGCCTAATTCGGCTATCGAGGGAACATCGGGTAGCGCCGCGTTACGCTCAGCCGAGGTAACCGCTAACGCTTTTAATGAGCCTGATCGGATATGCGACAATAAGCTGGGAAGGCTGGCAGTAACAAAGTCCACATGCCCGCCAATGGCGTCCGTTACTGCTTGGGCCGCACCGGGGTAGGGTACATGCATGAACTCTACGTCTGCTTGGTCGCTAAATACTTCCATTGACAGGTGACTTACCGTGCCAGAGCCGGGCGTACTCATGGACACTTTGCCGGGGTTTTCTCTGGCGGCGGCGACTAAAGATTCAAAATCTTCGTAGGCCGAGTTCTGGTTAACGGCTAGAACCATGGGTTGAGAACTAATTAGCGCAATAGGCGTAAAATCATTCAATGAGTCATAGGGAATGCTGGCGTAAAGTGTCGGGTTAATCGCCATGTTAGACGTTTGCCCCATGCCCATCACCTGCCCATCATTTTTAGCACGAGCGAGTTGTGAAAGGCCGATGTTGCCGCCCGCTCCGCCTCGGTTCTCAATAACGAAGTTCCATCCTTGCTGCTCGGAGAGCTTCTCCGTTAGTACGCGTGAGGCAAAATCGGTACCTCCACCGGCGGAGAAGGGCACAATAAAGTCGATGGATCCTTTGGGATAGGATTGGGCCATTCCTACAGCCGGAAGTATAAGCAATGCAGCGCAGGCGATAGATTTTAAGGCGTTGTTTTTCATAGCGTGTTCCTTGTTTATGTTGTCGTACGGCTTATTGTTGTGTGCTGAAGTAACGTTGTATGCTGACGTAGTAGCTAAAGCGGACAGCCTTTCTTACGCAGGATGGAATCGAAGCGCTCGCGGTCGATCTTGCCGGTTTCATTCTGCGCACGTATGCGCGCTTCTTGCTCTGCCTGGGACTGACACAGGCTTAAAAGCGCCTCGGCTTCACTGGCGGGGATAGCGATAACGCCGTCAGCGTCACCCAGAATTAAGTCGCCAGGCATCACTGTCATGCCTGCACATGAAATGGGCGTATTTATCTGGCCAGGGCCGTCCTTGCTGGGGCCACGGTGAACATGGCCGCGGGCGTAAACGGGTAAAATGCCTTCGGCCCATTCAGCGACGTCGCGCAGCGCGCCATCAATTACGAAGCCACCCAGTTGGCGGGCAATCGCTGTTGTGCGCATCAGGCCACCGATCACCGCGGTGGAAAGGTCGCCGCCCCCGTCGATAACGATAATGTCGCCTGGTTGGGCGCGTTGTATTGCGACGTGCACCATGAGGTTGTCACCTGGGCGGGTACGTACCGTAATAGCCGTACCACACATGGTGAGCCCAAGGTCGTTGTGATAAGCGCTAAGTCCTACTGCGCCCGTATGGCGCCCCATCACATCGCCTGCATGAGCGACAGGCACTTGCTTAAAGGCGGTCAGCAGCTTTTGCGTTAGCGTGGTTTGACGTGGTTGAACAGCAAAGCCAGCAGGCCAGTTTTCGCCATCAAGAGTCGTGCTCATTGAGTTATCTCCAGTAAGTGTTCGTTGACGATGCGTCCATGCGCAGGGGGATGCCCTGCCAGCAGTGCCAAGGCATTTTCGGCAGCGGCACGGGCAGTCAGTGCTAGCGCTGCATCGCTATTGCCGCCTACATGTGGAGTGAGTACCACTTGGGGTAAGCGCAGAAGAGGATGATTTTCGGGAGGAGGCTCAATGTTCAAGGTATCCAGTCCTGCGCCCTTTAGACGGCCAGCCATGATGGCGTCGGCCAGGGCATTCTCATCAATGAGCCCACCGCGTGCGGTATTGATCACAATGGCACCCGAGTGGAGCTTCGCGAGTGCTGCGGCATCAATTAGGTTTTGGGTAGAGGGCAGCAGCGGGCAGTGCAGAGAGAGCACATCGCTACTGGTTAGCAGGTCGTCTAGGCTAGCCGCCTTAAAAATACCTTCTGGCATGGCTTCAAGAGCGGGGTCATAGGCGATGACGCGCATACCAATGGCATTGGCCATTCGGGCGACATGGCGTGCGATGGTGCCGCAACCCACCAGTCCCAGCACGCGGCCTGAAAGCTGTAAGCCAGGAGTTTGTCGCGGCCATTCTCCGGCACTGATACGTTGGCCCAGATCCGAGACATTACGCGCCACGGTGATCATCAGGCCTATGGCTAGCTCAGCGACTGATTGCGCGTTGGTATCACCGACGACTGTTACAGGAATGCCCAGCTCAGCCGCTGCTTGAATATCTACCGCGTCATGGCCTACGCCATGGCGGGATATCGTGCGCAGCCCTTGGCAGGATGCAATGGTTGCTTTGTTCAGCGTGAGCGTGCGTGCGATGACGGCGTCAATGGGCTGGCTGGCCATTATCTCACCCAGGCTATCTTCCTCCCCTTTGGGGATGAATAGCAGGCGGCAGCCTGCTTGCTCCAGCACATCCCTGCCTTCATCAGCCAGGCGTGGGGCTGTCACCAGAATCGTATAACTCATGGCTGGTCGCCTTCCTGCTCAACACTACGGGGAGCATGGCCGGTATAGGTCCAGGTTTCGGTGCGGGGGAGTGGGCCTTTATTGCGCTCAGGTCGCTGCATCTGTTCCCAGGCATGGCTCATGATGCCTACCGAACGAGATAGCACGAACAGACCACGACATAGCGCTGGTGGAAATCCTAGTGCTGCATAAATAGCGCCGGTTGCACCATCCACATTCATTGGAATTACGCGACTGCGGCCTTGGGATATCTGGCGCTCAACTTCTTCTGCAATATCGGCAAAATGCGTATTGATGCTGTTGTCGGCAGTGGCGCGTAGAACCTCCATCAATTTTGGAGCACGCGGGTCTTTGGGATGGAAGCGATGCCCGAATCCTGGGATATAGCGCACGCCACGTTCTTTAAGCTTGGCAAGCTCGGTATGAGTGGCGGAGGTAATATCCTCACCAGCTTCACAGCGTGCCTGGATAGCGTTATATAGCGCCACGCACTGCTCGCCCGCCCCGCCATGTACATCGCCTAGTACGTTGGCTGCAGAAGCCATGGCGTTGTTGATGCCTACACCACAGGTGGAGGCTATGCGCGCAATGGCGATAGATGGCGCTTGTGGCCCGTGGTCAATGGCGCTCATCAGTACCGTGCTTAACAGAGAGGCTTGGGCTGCACTGGGTAGATCGCCACGTAGCATCAACCAGATCATTTCCGGGAAGCCGACCTTGCCAATCAGATCCTCAATAGCGTAGCCGTGGTAGCGGATTATGCCGGGGTGCATTTCTATGATATCGGTAGACCACCAGTCTTCACCGGCGGTACGGCGGTTCTCTTCATTCATTTTTCCGTCTCTTTGGTTGTTATGTCTGGATGAGTGAAGGCGGCGCGTGCGGCAGCGTCATAGCCGAGCTCTGCAAGAATCGCATCGGTGTCCTGACCCAATGTGGGAGGCGGAGTTTTGGGTTCAGGGTCGCCGCTGCCCAGGCGAAAACCTGAGCGCACGACTGAAAGGTTTGTCTGGCCGATAACATTTGGGAAAGTGCGTGTTAATTCGCGCTCTTTTACTTGGGGGTGGCGAAGCGCCTGGGGAACGGTGAGCACTTCTCCTGCAGGTATGCCATGGGCATTCATGCGTGTTGCCCACTGCTCAGCAGAGGCGGTTTGTAAGGCGGTTTCCAGCTCGGTGGTTAGAGCGTTACGATGACGCTTGCGTTCTTCGCGCAGTTGAAAACGTGGGTCGGATATCAAGTCCACGCGCTCAATCAACTGACACAGAATCTCGAACTGTTCTTGCTTATTCGCTGCGATGTTCAACAAACCATCACCAGTACGGAAGGTGCCGGATGGTGCCGCCGTTGTATTTTGGTTTCCCATAGGAAGTGGCTCAATGCCACACGTCAGCCAGTTGGACACCACCCAGCCCATAGTGCCCATCATCGATTCCAGCATGGATACATCAATGACCTCACCGTGCCCGGTTTTATGCCGTCCGACCAAAGCGCTTGAAATGGCGAAAGCTGCGGTCATACCACCGATGGTGTCGCAAACGGGGTAGCCAACGCGCAGTGGTGCAGACGTTTCATCGCCTGTCACACTCATTACTCCGGAAAGACCCTGGATGATCTGATCGTAAGCAGGGTTTTTCGCCAGTGGGCCGGTTTGTCCAAAACCTGAAATAGCACAGTAGATCAGGCGTGGATTAAGCGCTTGCAGGCTCTCATGGCCAAGGCCAAGTCGGTCCATTACGCCAGGGCGAAAGTTTTCGACCAGTACATCGGCGGTCTGTACCAGTTTGCGAAAAGCCTGCTTACCTTGGTCGGATTTTAAGTTGAGTTCGATCGAGCGCTTGCCGGCATTTTGGGCGAGAAATGAAACCCCCATCAGCTGGGCATTTAGTTCGGGGTCGGCTCCTAGCTGGCGGGCCAAATCTCCACTGCCGGGCTGCTCAACTTTGATGACATCGGCACCTTGCTGAGCTAACTGATAGCAGCAATAAGGACCAGCAAGTACATTGGTTAGATCCAGTACCCGAATCCCTTCTAACAAATCAGACATGGGGCTTGCCGAATGCTGTAATTTTGATGAGCACCATAATGGTTCCTTTTTGTTCTGTCAGGCATAATGGTGTTCTTTATGGCAGAACGTTTTTGGCATGTCAAATCTGTTCTATTTTAAAATTTATATGTTCTGTCAGGTAGAACTAAGTGCGAATGGAGGTGTAGCTTGGTCCAAAAGCAAAATCGAGTAGAAGCTGTTGAGCGTGCTTTAACGATCCTGGAAGCGTTTACGGATCAGGAGAGATCGCTATCGCTCGTTACGTTAGCGGAGCGTACCGGGCTGTATAAAAGCACTATCCTTCGGCTGATAGGATCTTTGGAGCGCTTTGGCTATATCGTGCGTGAAGGCGATGGCACCTATGCTTTAGGCCCCAGCCTGTGGCGGCTAGGGAATCTATTCCGCCATACCGGCGATATGGGTGAGCTGATTCGCCCACAGCTGGCTCACCTGGTAGAGCAAACTCAGGAAACGGCATCGTTCTTTATCCGCTTGGGTAGCCAGCGCATGTGCCTTTATCGGCTTAACTCGCCAAAGCCTGCTCGGCATCATCTGGATGAAGGCGCGCTACTACCTATCGACCGGGGTGCGACAGGCCGCGTTCTTTTGGCGTTTAATGGGGAAGAAGGCGCGTTTTATGACGATATCCGTGCTAAAGGCTATGCCTTCTCAAAGGGCGAGCGGGACCCGGATGTTGCTGCCATAGCACTACCTGTACTTGATCGGCATGGAGTAATGCGAGGCTCAATATCCGTTTCTGCGTTAATTACCCGGCTAACCGATGAAAAGGTCGAATCAACAGTCGCACTACTCCAAGCGAGCTGTGACGCCTTGCGTGAGACCATGCCTTAGATAGTGAAGGGGCCTGCTCTTTGGCTGCTTGCTGTGATAGACAAAAAGATATTCAGGCTATCGTTTGAAGCGAAATTTTTTGGGTGGAAAGTAAAGAAAATAGTAACGCAGGTAACAGAAAGGGCCGTTCGTTAAACCACGAATGGCCCTTTCTGTTTCTAAGCGTTGCTGCAAAAAGGCTTTAGGCCTCTTCAACCCCATCAACAATAAACACGCGGTAATCAGCCCCTAGGAAGCGGTGCTTGCGGGCTTCCTGGTAGGCGGGGCTTTGGTACCAGGCGCGGGCGGCGGCCATATCGGGAAAGCGCAGAATCACAGCGCCTTCCATTGAGCTGCCTTCCATTACTTCAACGTCACCGTAGAAGGCGAGCGGCTGTGGGTCGTGGCCTTCGCGGGCCGCTTTGGCCTTTGTGGCGTATTGCTCCATTTCCTGGGCGTCGTGAGTGTGTTCTCGGGTGAGTACGACATAAGCGGGCATTACATTATCCTTACGTAGCGGTTAGTGCTGCTCGGTTTCAGGCTCGATCACGATTTCTTGCTCTAGCCGCTTTTCTTCCAACGTTGCTAGAGCAATTTGGTAGCAATCTTCGATATGGCGGTTGCCTATGTACTTCATGGACGTGAAGCTAATACCGCCAGCCACAGCGCTGCCGATGAAGGGTACGAACTTGGTCGTCCCTTTTGCGACCATCTTGACGCCCATCTTTTGAAGCAGCGATAGAACCAGTTTTTTCGTGATGTACTTCCCGGCCATCTTGCTGCCTACATTGGAGATCGCCGTCATGACCATTATCTTGGATTCTGTATCCAAGTTTTCAATCTGCTCAGGCTTTAAACCAAATTTATCATTGATCTTCGGAATGAGCCTTAGCAGAAGGGTCACGTCCGACCCCAAATCCAGGCCTGGGATGGGGATAACGGCAGCGCCCGCTGAAAGCGTTGAGCTCTTTGTTACCATTGAGTAACAGGACTTTTTAACTTTTTCGAGCTCTTCTAATGATTCGATCATATAAGGCCCTCTGTAAAGAAACAGCGTTGATGATCAATCGCTACTGCGATTTTTTTCCATCGGGAAAAGCAGCAGCCATATCGGCTGCCGCCTTATTCATCCCACTAGAGAATAGCGTTACTCATTACCGTCGTACGTTACGCGCCAAATGGCATTCGTTAGGTCATCAGCGATAATAAGGGCGCCCGCAGGGTCAATGGTGACACCCACTGGCCTACCGCGGGTTTGGCCATCTTCGGTGAGAAAACCGGAAACGAAATCAATCGGGTCGCCGGAAGGGCTGCCGTCACTGAAGGGCACAAAGACCACCTTGTAGCCAACCGGGTCTGAGCTGTTCCAACTACCGTGTTCGCCGACAAACGCGCCCTCAGCGAACTCATCACCCATTTCAGGCGTGGAGAAAGTAACGCCCAGTGGCGCTCTGTGCGAGCCAAGGCTGTAGTCCGGCGCAATCGCGGATGCAACTTTGTCAGGGTCTTGCGGTTGAACGCGCGTATCGACGTTCTGCCCCCAATAGCTGTAAGGCCAGCCATAGAAGCCGCCTTCCTGAATGGAGGTGAGATAGTCAGGCACTAAGTCTGGGCCGAGTTCATCGCGCTCGTTCGCCACTGCCCAAAGCTGATTGGTTTCTGGCTGAATGGTCAGCGCCGTGGGGTTGCGCACGCCGGTGGCGTAAGCGCGATGAGCACCGGTCCTCGCGTTAATTTCCCAGATTTCAGCGCGGTCGACCTCGGCTTCCATGCCACGCTCGGTGATATTGCTATTGGAGCCAATACCAACATAAAGAAAGCGCCCGTTAGCGCTGGCGGTCAGTGATTTGGTCCAGTGGTGATTAATCGCCGACGGAAGCAGTGTCACGACTTCTGGTGGGCCGCTGGCTTCGGTCTGGCCTTCCTCATAGTCGAAACGGACAAGCGCATCTTGGTTGGCGACGTAAATGTTGTCATCCACCAATGCTAGCCCGTAAGGCGCGTTGAGATTCTCGGCAAACACCGTTTGCTCTTCATAGGTGCCGTCACCGTCAGCGTCACGCAGCAGCGTTAGCCGATTACCACTCTCAACCGAGGTGGTGCCGCGTGCCTGAATTAATCCAGCGATAAAATCCTTCGGCCTTGATTTTGGCGCTTCACCGCCGCCTTTGCCTTCTGCCACCAGAATGTCGCCATTAGGGAGCACGATAGTCTGGCGCGGTACTTTCAGATCGGTGGCGATCGCCGTGATCGAATAGCCTTCGGGTACGATGGGCTGTTGATCGCCCCATTCTGCTTGTTCAGGCACGGTCATGTTAGGCAACAGCCCGCGCTGCGGCTCGGGCAGCGTCGGGTTAGCGCCATACGGCTGTTCCGATTGAGCGACGCTGCTGCCACTGGCTCCCAGTAACACCGAAAGCGTGCTGACATAAACGAGATTAGACACTTTCATGGCTTACCCTCGGCGCTGAGACGTGAGAAACCGACCAAAGTCGCCGCGCAAGCCAGCACGGTAACAACGATCGAAAGAATTAAGCCGGTCGGCATCATGGCCCAGGCATCTCGTGCATGAACCAGCGCGTTAATAAAACCAACGAACCACGTGACCAGCAGCAGGGCAACGTAAATCAGCGAAAGGCCACGACGGCCGTCAGCGCTGAATAGGCCAATAAGGGCGGCGAGCAACGCCAAGCCGTTGAAAACGAGCCCTCCTGCAATAAGCCAGGAAGAAAAGGTGCTCCACTGTATATGGAAGTTCGATGAGTAGGCGTAATCGCTCAGCGCGGCGCCCAGGAAAAGGGGAATCATTCCGGCAAGCAGTACGGCATGAAGCGGATGTAACCCGCGTCGATAAGTGCGGTCGGCGGTGGCTATCACGGCAATCTCCTTATGCTGATCAAGCTAATGGATGTACCTGAAATGTTAGCTGCTCGTGCCAAAACACGTCAGGGAACGACGTCATATTCGTTAGTGCGCAGTATAGTTGACGCATGGCATTCTGACCAAAGTGAAGCTGGGGGAGCGGCGGCCTACCTCCATTCATCGTCGATAAATCACGGAGATAGTCTAACAGGGAACCAAACGCAACTATCTTTGATATCTAAAAGATATCGAGCGACATTAACTTAGTATTTTACCCCTACTGGAAGGCGCTGATAGCTTCTTGAAGTGACTTTCTCAGGAGCTTGAGCATGATTTTGGAAATTTCCGTTTCAGAAATTAAAGGTAGACAAGAAACTTTTTTAACTAATTTAAAGAATAAGGGCTGTGATGCTGCCTTGCTCTTTAGCGTTACCGATATTTTCTATCTCACTGGGTTTAACTTTCGTCCTTCAGAAAGGCCCATGGCTCTTATTGTGGATGGGAAGGGCGCATTTAGTCTGTTTGTTCCTAAAATGGAAGTTGAGCATGCGCGAGAATACGCCGTTATTACCGATACGTTCGATTATCCTGAGTACCCGGGTATTACGCATCCGATGGAGTATCTCAAGCAGGTGCTGCAAGATAAAAATTTCAGCGCTTTAAGCGTTGGCGTCGATGCTGAAGGTTATGGTTCTGCCAAGGGATACGCTGGCCCCGCCATTACGGCGTTAGTGTCGTTTGCTAAGAAGGTATCTATTAAGGGCGTCGTCGAAGAACAGCGTTATATCAAGTCGACGACTGAAATCGAGTTAATTAAAGAGTCGGCGCGCTGGGGGAATCTCGCTCATAGCTTGCTTGCTAAATATACCCTGGCAGGCGGGCGGGAAATGGAAGCGGAAAGCCGCGCCACGCAGGAGGCAACCAAGGCGATGTTTGAAACCTTGGGCGCTGGGTACCGGCCCTACGGTTCGCCTGCGCATGCGTTCTACCGTGGACAGATTGGCCCGCACTCCGCTTTTCCTCATTCGCAAAACCAGAACGCCCTGTTCAAGAAAGGCTATAACGTCGTTTCTCAGGCAGCCTGTGATGTGTGGGGCTACAAGAGTGAACTGGAACGCACCATGTTCATTGAAGAGGCGTCTAAGGTGCAGGAGGAGTTCTTCCAGCACATGTATGAGGCGCAGGAAGTGGCTTTCAAAAACATCAAGCCGGGCATTCCTGCTTCAACCGTGGAGCAAGAAGTGCAACGGTACTTTAAAGATAATGGACTAACGCAATACGTTAAACATCATACCGGTCACAATATGGGGCTTTTAAACCATGAAGCGCCGTTTTTTGATCTAGGCGATCACACTCTTCTGCAAGCTGGCATGGTCTTTTCGGTTGAGCCTGGGCTGTATGTTGAAGGCTTGGGTGCTTTTAGACACTCCGATACTATCGTGGTAACGGAAGATGGCATGGATATGATTACTTATTTCCCCAGAGATTTTGAGTCGTTAATTATCGGTTAACAAATAGGGCAAGGCTATTTACCTTGCCCTTATAATTTTTAGGGAGATAAAAATGAAAAAAATAGAACCTGATACGCAGGCACTTAAAAAGAAGAAAAGCTTACCTGATTCTTATGTGATTCTTTTTGCGATGTTGGTGGTAGCGTCTATCTCGACGTGGTTTATTCCTGCAGGAAGCTTTGAACGTACCACCGAAGGCAGCGTTGCGATGGTGGTGCCAGACAGCTATGTATCGCTTCCATCTACCCCGACCACGCTTTACGATTTTTTTCTTTCGATACAGTCAGGCCTAACCGACTCGGCGGGCATCATATTTCTTGTGCTGACGATAGGCGGCGCTTTTGCCATCTTGGATTATACTGGCGCCATTCAAGCGGGAATAATGCAACTGATCAAAAAAACACGTGATAGGAAGTATGCGTTGATCGTTGTTGTATCGATCGCCTTTTCAGCTGCGGGCTTTATTGGGGCGTTACAAACCGCAGTTATCGCCTTTATTCCTATTGGCATCATTATTGCGAAAGCATTCAAACTCGACGCGATAGCGGGCGTCGCTATTATCTACCTAGGGGCTTATGCAGGCTATACGATTGGGGGGCTGGACCCTATCACGACCGGGTTTGGGCAAGAGATAGCAGGACTCCCGGTTTTTAGCGGCCTTTGGTTTCGTTTTCTCGTTTATCTTTGTATTTTAGCGTCTACTGTCCTGTACTTATGTCATTACATTTCGAAAATTTCAAAAGATCCCAGCCGGTCTGTGCTTGGAGCTATCCCGTTTCCTGCGGAAGTTGAAAATACCAATACGATTCCAGATGAATTCAACAGTAAACATAAGGTGGTACTGGGTTATTTCACGACCTGTATGGTCGGTTACATTGTGGGTGTGTTTAATCTAGGTTGGGGCCTTAATGAAATGGCGGCGCTGTTCCTGGTAATAAGCCTGGGGACCGCTGTCATCGAAAAGATATCGGCTAATCAGTATGTGACGCTTTTTGTAAAAGGAGCGCAGGGCATGCTGTATGCGGCCTTGATTGTGGGTCTGGCCCGAGCCATTGTCGTCGTGCTTAGTGACGCCAATGTGTTGGATACTATCGTCAACTCAATGGCTATTTTACTGCAGCCATTATCCAGCATATTTGCGGCGTGGGGAATGTATGCCTTTAACTTGGCTTTCAATCTGATTATTAGCTCTGCAAGTGGCCAGGCAGCTATTGTGATGCCTGTTATGGCACCGTTGGCAGATACGATTGGCTTGACTCGGCAAGTGGCTGTGTTGGCCTATAATTTTGGTGATGGGTTTACCAATATCATTACGCCTACTTCGGGTATTTTGATGGCCAGTATAGCGATTGGCGGAGTGCCTTGGGTCAAGTGGCTCAAGTTCGTCTTTCCCTTGCTGTTAATTTGGATGGCCATTGGTGCTATAGCGCTTGGCATCGCAGTCGCGATCAATCTCGGTCCATTTTAACGTCGGTAGGCACGCTCGGTTATTCGATCGTGCCTGCCTTGAGTCCCTGCTTTATATACTGAATAAAAAAGCCTGCTGTATCGGTTAATAGGTTGGGATTCCAGGCCATCGAACTGATTTTTTTGACATCTGAGCTGATGTCCTTATACACCACATGTTCATTTTTAATGTATTTGGCGGAATGGGGGAGTAGCGTAATGCCCATTTCAGCGGCGACCAAGGCGACCAGTGTTTGCTGCTCTTGGGCGGTTTGAATGACGTTGGGCATAAAGCCATGGTCTTTGCAGAGTGACATGATGGCATCGTAGTAACCATGCCCCGCGCTTCTAGGTGTCATCACCCAGTTTTCATCGCAAAGTACGCTCACGTCGATAATGTGATCGGCATCCGCCAAGTGGTGGCTTTTGGGCAGGCAGGCAATGAAGCGCTCCTCCAATATGACGAGACTCTCGATTCTTTTATCGGCCACAGGGGAAACCAGGAAGCCGATATCGATTGTGCCATGGATAAGCCCTACGATCTGGTCATAGGTGGTTAATTGCTGCAAGCGTATATCGACCCCAGGGTGGTGTCGCTTGAAATCTTTAACAATGATGGGGATAAGGTGAAACGACATGGTGCCACTAAATCCGATTGAAATGGCACCTTCTTTTCCTTGAGCGATTCTTTGAGTGAACTCGATTTCTTTATCTAAATTGGCAATGCATGCTCTAGCTGCTTCTAAAAAATGTTGACCTGCCGGTGTAATCTTAACTTCTTTATTATTCCTAATGAGCAACTGAACGCCAATCTCTTCTTCAAGATATTTTATTTGATTACTTAACGGCGGCTGAGAAATATTGAGTAACTTAGCGGCGCGCCTGAAATGCAGCTGCTCCGCTACCACGATAAAGTATCGTAAGTGTCTCAGTTCCATGATGTTCTCTCGGTTGTCGTTCAACGCTAGCCTGGTTGCTGATTATAATACCTTCATCGGTCGGGTAGCGCAGTGACACGAGCGATGCCCCCCCTGATTGAGTAGCGCTACACTTTAGAGTCCGATCCTATGCGTTAGGAGATTGGACATGAATAAGCGTTCTAGCGAAGAGCAAATCATTGGTTTCCTGGGCGAAGACGAAGCGGGACTGCCCATCAAGGAGCTATGCCGTCGGCATGGTTTCTCGGAAGCCAGCTATTACCTTTGGCGCAGCAAGTTTGGCGGCATGAGCGTGCCTGATGCCAAGCGGCTCAAAGAACTCGAAACTGAAAATACGCGATTAAAGAAGCTTCGTTTGTGACTTAAATCAATCACTGTACATCGTCGGTTTCAGGTGGTCGCGCGCGGGCTTGGACTTTCCTTATGCCATGTACCGCCACGGTGAGCATCTCTCAGTGAAAGGGCGTTATGTGATTTCGGTCGACGACGGGAATGCTGGACTTGCCGCAGGGCTGGCGGGGCTCGGCGTGCTTTGGCTCCCGGATTACATGGCCAAGGAGCACGTGTCCCGCGGGGAGCTGGTTCGCTTGTTTGACGAGTGGCACCTGGCACCGATGCCGATGTACGTCGCATTTCCACCGAATCGTCACGTCAGCGCTAAGCTGCGCGTATTCATCGACTGGGTGGTGGAGTTGATGGATCAGCATGCGCCTATCGTGGGTCGGTCGGCTACGTAAGCTGCCAGCCGTTATTCGCGCCAAATTGACTGAGACTGCATCGAGTTAACCAGGACTTTCCAAAGATGCTCCGCCGCAGGTGTGAATCTGCGCCCTTGGCTACGGACAAGGTGACAGGTCGCGGTATAGGAGAGCGGGTGGTCAATTGGAATTGCCACAATGTCACCGCGCTCAACTAAATGCCGAGCTAACGGCCGCGTCATAAAAGCAATGCCTAACCCTGACATCACTAAAGCCGCTGCCGTCGAAAAATGATTACATTGATAGGCAGGCAGTGGCGCCAGCTGCTGTTCACGAAACATCTCATTGATGTAAAGCTGAATGCCGAACTGCTCTGCCATAAAAACTAACCGTTGGGCTGCCAACGTTTCAAGTGTGATGGATTCCAGCGTTGCAAGCGCATGATCCGGCGGGAGGATCGCGCAAATAGGCCCACGGTTAAAGCTGCGAACCATGACCGGCGGGTCGCCTAGCGGCCCAAAGCTAATCGCCATGTCAACTTTTCCGCGCAATATCATGTTGATGGTTTCACTCATGTTGCCCGAGTGAATATCGACAAACACATCAGGGTAATCCGCACTAAATTGCGCTAGTGGCCCTTTCACGAACTCACTGATCATACCTTGTCCAACGCGAAGGCTAACGCTGCCACGGCGCAAGTGGCGCATATCTTGTAACGTCTCGGCTAGCTGGCGCCGACGGTAAAGCATCTCTCTGTGATGCTCTATCAAAAGTTTACCCGCTTGGGTAACCACTACGTTTCTGCCCTGTTTTTCAAGTAATGGAATTTGTAAGTAGCGCTCAAGTATCGCTACCTGACGACTAACCGCGGATGGATTGACGCCTATCGCTTCAGCGGCTGCTCTAATGCCACCCTGCATGGCGACCTCATAAAGATAGGCCAGCCTATTTTCGGTGATTTCCTGGCCTATTTGTTGCTCTCTCATTGGCATTGCCCCTGTTGGCACTAATGTATAACAGTTGCTTTCAAGGCAACGATTATGTTGCTTGCTTCTTATTCTTTCTACTGTGAGGCGACCACATACTGATGATTACCAATAGAGCAGCGCGCCGTATTTAAGGCTTTCAACGACGCGTCGGCTTGTTATCGACAGTGATGAGGTTGTATGAAAACTATCCACGATTATTTGCACGCAAATCAACGATTCATTTTGGACGATATTGAAAAACTGGTAAGAGCTGAGTCGCCCTCGAATGATAAAGCGGCTGTCGATGCGTGCGGACAAACGTTGAGCCAGTTATTTCTGGATAGGCTCAACTGCCAGCCGGATGTTTACCCACAGGCCGAGAAAGGCGATCACCTCGGCTTTACCATAGGTGAGGGCAAGCGCCAGATACTCATTCTTGGGCATTTTGACACGGTCTGGGATATCGGGCGGCTTTCTATTCGACGTGAAGAAGACAAGTTTTACGGCCCGGGAATTCTCGATATGAAGGCTGGCCTTGTGCAGGCGGTTTGGGCTGTTAAAGCATTAAACGAGCTAAACCAGTTACCCAGTGCACGCATTCGCTTTCTCTGCACCAGTGATGAAGAGTTGGGAAGTCCCACGTCCCGTGAGCGTATCGAACAGGAATCTGTCGCTAGTGATGTCGTGCTTGTCGTTGAGCCGGCCACCGCTACAGGCAGCGCGTTGAAGACTGCTCGTAAAGGCTCGGGACGCTTTTACATGCATATTACGGGTAGAGCGGCCCATGCGGGTAATAACCCAGAAGACGGTGTGAACGCGATTGAAGAGCTTGCTCATCAAGTTCAGTACCTGCATAGCTTAGCCGATACTTCCCGCGGGACGACGGTTAATGTCGGCATGGTTCAGGGCGGCGGGCCACTTAACGTCGTGCCGGAGACGGCAGAAATAGGTATTGACGTAAGAGTGTCCGCTCTAGATGAAGGAGAACGACTACAGAATGCGATTTATAACTGCCAGCCTCACCACTCTGAAGCAACGTTAAAGGTGACAGGTGACATGACGCGCCCACCGATGGAACGTACGCAAGCAACGGAAAAGCTATTTTTGATAGCCCAAAAGGCAGCGGGTGAGCTTGGCTTTGAGCTAAAAGAAGCCTCGGTAGGCGGCGGTAGCGATGGCAATTTTGCGGCCGCTAAAGGTATTCCTACCCTGGATGGTTTGGGGGCTACAGGAGCCGCTCCGCATGCTGAATATGAGCATATCGAAATCGAGACGGTGGTGCCGCGTACCTGCATGCTAGCCGAGCTGATACGTCAAGTTTAACGACGAGAGAACTCTCGGCGTTCGCTTAATAACGTACTGAACATACTTAGAAAAACAGTCAGGAAACGAATACGTGAAGACTAAATCATTACAAAAGTTCACTATGCCCGATGCCTTTGTCATTCTGTTTGGGCTTTTACTAATCGCTTGGTTGTTAAGTTTTTTCATTCCTGCCGGGGCATTCGAACGAACGACGGAAGGCCGTCCAACCGTTATCCCCGGCAGCTTTCATATGGTCGAATCCAGCGGCCTGAATTTTTTTGATATCTTTCTTTCGATTCAGAACGGTTTTGTCAGCTCAGCGAACTTAATTGCGCTCGTATTGGTGATGGGGGGTGCCATTGCGGTTGTCGAGTCTACCGGGGCTATCAATGCGGGTATCAAAAGGCTGGTTGATAAAACTAGAGGCCACAAGTACTTGCTGGCTATCGTCGTGTCGTTTGTATTTGGCGTGGTATCAGCGATTGGCGTTGGATCGAATGCGGTTATCGCTTTTATACCTCTCGGTATCGTCTTAGCGCGAGCGCTTAAGTTAGATGCTATTGCGGGCATCGCGATTGTCTATCTTGGCTATTTCTCAGGTTCCGCAGCCGCTGTTTTCGACCCCATCACGTTGGGTATTGCTCAGTCTATTGCAGGGCTCCCGCTCTTTTCGGGGGCGCCATTGAGAGTTGTCCTTTTCTTTGTCCTGCTCACAGTCACCATTACCTATGTTTGCCGCTATATCAAACGAATTAGCGACGACCCAAGCCGAAGCTTGATGGGTAGCCAGCCGTTTAGCACGGAGGCGGTAGGTGCTGATGATGAAAATCTAACTTTTACACGCCTGCATATCGTAATTTTAAGCTTCTTTGTCGCCTGTTTGGGCGTATTTATTTACGGCTCTTTGCGGCTGGGCTGGGGCGTTAATGAGCTTTCCGCTATTTTCATGATTAACGGTATCGGTAGCGCGGTACTTGCTCGGTTTTCGCCCAATCAGTTTGTGCGGATGTTCATGAAAGGTGCCCAGGGAATGCTGTATGGCGCTTTTATTATTGGCATCGCTAAAGGCATCACGGTACTGATGGAAGAGGGGATGATTCTGGACACGGTGGTCAATTCCATCTTTGTACCGCTCAGCACCTTGCCATCCATGTTAGGGGCGTTGGCGATATTCGTGTTCAATCTGTTCTTTAACTTTTTAGTCCCCTCAGGAAGTGGGCAGGCAGCGGTGGTAATGCCTATTCTTACTCCGTTGGCAGACATGCTCGACATTACACGCCAAACGGCTGTTATCGCGTTCAAACTTGGCGATGGCATTACCAATATCATTACGCCTACGTCGGGTGTTTTGATGTCCGTACTGGCCGTCGGCGGTGTTCCGTGGAGTAACTGGGTACGTTTTGCGTTCCCTTTAGTATGCCTCTGGACGTTAGTCGGTATCGCCTTTGTGATCATCGCAGTATTGATTAATTACGGCCCCTTTTAAATATTCAAAGCGAGATCATCTGGCGTCGCGCACCTTACCGTGGCGCCCTAGTGGAATCATCATGGGCTTGCCGCTGACCGGGTCTTCAATGACCCGGCTCTCTAGGCCAAACACCTCCCGCACCATCTGCTCGGTGAGTATCTGCTCCGGCGGCCCCACCGCGTAAACCTGCCCCTTGGCCATCGCTACAAGTCTGTCGGCGTAGCGGGCAGCTAGGTTGAGTTCATGCAGCACCATCACCACGGTGGTACCTCGCGCCTGATTGAGATCAGTCAACAGATCGAGCACTTCAATTTGATGATTGATGTCGAGAAAGGTGGTCGGCTCATCGAGTAGCAGTACATTCGTTTGCTGCGCAAGCGCCATGGCGATCCAGGCCCGCTGGCGCTGCCCGCCCGAAAGTTCTTCTACTGGGGCATCGGCAAGCGCGGTCATGTGGGTGGCCCTCAAGGCCTCCGCGACGGCGGCATCATCGTTCGCATTCCAGCGTTTAAACAGCCCTTGATGGGGGTGACGGCCGCGGCTGACCAGATCCAGCACGGTAATGCCTTCTGGTGCGATAGGGGATTGCGGCAAAAAGCCCAGCTGTTGCGCCAGGCGTCGCGTGGGTAGCTTATGAATAGCATTGCCATCGAGCAATACGTCACCCTGGGTAGGAGCTAGCAGCCGCGAGAGCACGCGTAACAGGGTCGATTTCCCGCAGGCGTTGGCACCAACAATGGCCGTGGTATGGCCGGCACAAACGGTGAGGCTGACATTATTGAGCACGGGGCGCTCCCCGTAGCCGGCCACCAAGCCCTGGGCGAGTAACGAGGAAGCGTTCATAAAGAGCCTCTGCTTTTATTGTCGCGAATAATTAAATAAATAAGGTAAGGGGCGCCCAACACCCCGGTGACAATGCCGACCGGGTAGCGTGCGGGCAGCAGAAACTGACCTGCGTAATCGCCTAGCAATACTAATAGGGCGCCCACCAGCGCAGAGGGGATCAGCAGTGAGCCGTTTCGACCAAACAGGCGCGCGGCAATGGGGCCGGAAAGAAAGGCGACGAACGCGATGGGGCCGGAAACTGACGTCGCGAAAGCCACCAGGGCCACGGCACAAACGACGATAGTGATACGCGTAACGGCTAAACGAACCCCTAAACCTGCCGCTATATCATCCCCCATGCGCATGGTTTCAAGGTCACGGCTACGGCTTAGCAGCAGCCCGCCGAAGAGAACAAGCGCGATGAATAGCGGTAGCGCCTGGTCAAGCTGCGCGCCGTTGACACTGCCGGTCATCCAGCGCAGTGCTTCTTGCAGCGTCCAGCTGGGTGCGCGCATTAGCAGGTAGGCAGTGACGCTTTGCAGCATGGCGGCAAGGCCAATGCCGATGAGAATCAAGCGTCCGCCGGTGACGCCCTGTTGCCAAGAGAGCGCATAGATCAACAGGGCAACGCCCAGCCCAGCGCCAATTGCCACCATGGAAACGGCCGGGCCGCTCATTGATAGCACCACGATAGCGAAAACGGCGCCGGTACTGGCCCCCGTGCTGATGCCAATAATGTCGGGACTGGCGAGCGGGTTGCGTAGCATCGTTTGAAAGGCGACGCCGCCGAGGCCAAAGCAAGCCCCGGTCAGTACCGAAATGACCGCCCGCGGTAGGCGTAATTCACGCACGGTAAAGCCTGCTCCAGGGATTTCCGCACCGCCAAGAACACGCAGTACGGTCATCAGCGGGGTAAAGGACTGCCCCAGCGTTAGCGTCAACGCCACGCCTGCTAGTAACAAAACGACCAGAACCGCCATCATGCGCCGGCGGTGTTTGGCCTGTGCTTGGCGCATTCGACCGAACTCAGCCGTTACGGGAAGCGTCTGGCCGGTCATAGCGACCCTACTTTTCGGTTACGTACAATCCAGATAAACACGGGGGCGCCAATAAACGCCGTCACAATACCTACATCTAGCTCCGATGGTTGCACTATTAAGCGCCCAACGACATCAGACAGCGTGAGGAGTACGGCACCGGCCAGAGCAGAGAAGGGCAGCAGCCAGCGATAATCACCGCCGACCAGCAGTCGGCAGGCGTGCGGCACGACTAGGCCGACGAAGCCAATCGGGCCGCAGACCGCCGTAATAGCGCCGCAGAGCAGTACCGCACCGATCGCGGACATAGCCCGAGCGACGGCGATTTTTTCACCCAGCCCTGCGGCCGTATCATCCCCAAGCGCTAGTAGGTTGAGCTTGCGTGCCGCCAGCAGGGTGATCACAAATCCTACTAGTAAAAAGGGCAGCACTGGCACTATTTGATCATGAGTGGCGCCGCCGACTCCCCCCACCAGCCAAGACTGCACCAGTCCGGCAATATCGTTACGCGGCAAGATGACCGCTGTGGCCAGCGAGCTCAACGCCGCCGTGGTGGCAGCGCCGGCAAGCGCTAGCCGCAGCGGCGTGGCGCCACCGCGGGAGAGGCTCGCAATGGCGTAAACCGCAACGGCCGTTAGCCCGGCGCCCGCAATCGCGGTCCAGATATAGGCAGTCGTTTCATCAATCCCAAACCAGGCGATGCCAATCACAATGGCCAGCGCCGCTCCGGCGTTCACGCCTAACAGGCCGGGGTCAGCAAGCGGGTTGCGCGTCAGGCCCTGCATAACGCCGCCCGAAACGCCCAGCGCGGCCCCGGCAAGCATTGCCAGCAGCGTGCGCGGAATGCGATTGGCCACGGCGGCATCTCCGATGCTTTCGACCTGTCCGCTCAACGCCGCCGCTATTTCTGGCCAGCCAACATCACGGGTGCCAAAGGCCACGGAAAGCATCACCGCCAGGGCCAGTAACGCTAGCAACGCTATACCCGCCGCTAACCGCTTACTCAGTTGGCGCTGCCTAAGGAGCGTACTGTCATCCGTCGCCATCCTATCGCCAGGCGCCGTGACACCGTTAGTCTGACTGACGTGCGGCTTCTGAGAGTAGGTCAGCATAATCGTCTAATAACCAAGGGATCGACATCGGGGTAGGGTTGGCCGCAGCGCCCAGCGGTGTATTGCCCAGCAGCACAATGGCGCCGTTTTCAACGGCCGGGAGTCGGGACGTTAGCGGGTGGGCTTCGAGCTGATCAACCAGCGCTTGGCCACCGTAGGTGACGAGAATATCCACATCGTTGAGCTCATCAATCAGCTCAGAACTGATTTCGCCTGAGTATTTGCCGGGCGGTGAGTTCTGTTTGACGATCGCTGGCGAGACCATCCCTAAATCATGAAAAAACTGCACGCGCGCATCGTTGTCGTTGTAAAAAGAGATACGCCCAAGGTTAGTGGGATCAAGGTGGGTCACGAACATCGCCGTTTTACCTTCAAGCTCGGTATGGGCGGCGGCGGTATCGGCAATGGTTGTCTCAAGACGTTCGACCAGCGCCTCACCTTCTTCAGCCATGCCCATGCCCGCGCTATTGAGCAGAATCATATCGCGCCAATCGGTGGCCCAGGGGCCTTCGGTGTAGGCGACGACCGGCGCTATCTGACTCAAGGTGTCATAGTCGGATTGGCTGAGCCCTGAGTACGCGGCAAGAATGACATCGGGCTGGCTGGCGGCAACGGCTTCGAAATCAATTCCGTCACCTTCGTCGAACAGCGCCGGAAGCGGAGCATCAATCTCTGCAAAATGTGCTTCTACCCAAGGAAGCAGGCCAGAGTTGTCATCGTCACCAAAGCCTGCGGCAGCAAAGCCAACCGGCACAACGCCAAGAGAAAGCGGTATCTCATGGTTTGCCCAGGCCACCGTCGCGATCCGCTCAGGCTTTTGGGTCAGCACGGTTGTGCCCAGGGCGTGCTCAATTTCAAGCGGATATTCTTGGGCGGTAGCCAGTGTTGAGTTCAAAGCGAGTGTTGCAATCATCGCAAGGCCGAGCGTTTTACTACTCAGTAACCAGGTCATCATGACGCTCCAAATGAATAAGATGGCCGCCTCAAACGGTGTTCAAGGCGGCCATGTAGCCATCAGTGGCTGACAGCGCGTGCGTCAATTAGAACGCGTAGCGCAGTGTTGAGGAGATGCTTGCGGGTTCGCCGTAAACGCCGTAGCCACCCACATTGCTGTAGTACTTCTCATCGAACAGATTCTTGACGTTAACCTGAAGCGACAGGTCCGGCGTGAACTGGTAGCGGCCAAACAGGTTGGCCAGCGTATAGCTACTCTGCTCGAACTCGTTGGGTATTCCGGGCGGGGTAGTAAGGTCACCGGCGAAGAGGCTGCTCTGCCAGTTAACGCCACCGCCGAGGGTCAGCTCGCGTAGTTGCGGTACGTTATAGCTGGCGAAGAGGTTGAACAGCGAACGCGGCTGATTAATGTTGAACGAGTCATCGTCGGACGTTGCAGTGAAGTGGGAGTAGCCGACGGTCATATTAAGGTCCTCGGTCACCGCGCCGCTCAGCTCCATTTCAAACCCTTCACTCACTACGCCGTCAGCGGCAGAATAAAACGTCTCGGTTTGGCCAGGGCCCACCATTGGCAGGGCCGCAGCAACGTTGTCCTGCTCGATACGAAACACGGAGAAAGAGCCGTTGAGCAGACCATTGAACCACGCAGCCTTGAGGCCGGTTTCGTAGTTTTTGCCCACGACCGGATCTAGGTAGGTACCGTCAGCATCGCGATAGTTCTGGGGCTCAAAAATTTCGGTGTAGCTGGCAAAGGCCGAGTAGGTATCATTAAAATCAAACACTAAGCCGCCATACGGCGTGACTTCGTACTTGCTCTGGCTATCCAGGCTGCGGAATAGCGTCATCCCATCCCACTCTGTATAGCGTGCGCCCACAATCAGCGTTAGCGGATCAGCTAGCGAAAAGCGCGAGGCAGTATAAACGGCTTTCTGACGGGTGCTGGAAGCTTCAGAAGGGGTGAATTCAGGCCAACCTTCGTTCGGGGCCGAGCCATCCCAATGGTTTAAATCATCAACGTCAAAGCCAGAGATGAAGGTGCTTTCGTAGTCGTTGGTTTGGTCGCTGTAGCTGCCGCCGATGACAAGTTCATGCTCACGACCTAATAGTGCAAACGGGCCGCTGGCCTGGACGTCTACAGAGTCGACTTCACGGTGCCCACGGTTCCATCCGGTAAAGAAGTCCACTCCGCTACCATCCATTTGATCCGGCAGCGTTGCCTCTACGTAAGGGTAAGCCTTCTTGCCATCCATATCGGTTTTTTCATGCGTGCCCACGACGCGCACTTGCCAGTCGTTGTCGAAACGGTGGCTGATTTCAGCGAAGACTTTCTCAGACTCGAAATCGTAGTAGGACCAGTCTGGTGCGACGCTAAATGAACGTGAGTAGTTGGTGGGCGTACCGTTGCTGAACCATAGCGGTAAACCGCCCCAGGTGGGCGAGGAGGTATGGCTATCCTGGTAATCAAAGCCTATCGAAAGCGTGGTGGCATCGGTCACATCGGCGTCGATAATCCCGTAACCGAACGTGCGGCGCTTGTCCTGGCGATCAAGGTGGGCGCCGCCCTCCTCGTAACCGCCGATAAACCGCGCACGCACATTGCCTGAAGCCGTTAGCGGTGTGGTGAGATCAACGGTGGTACCTTGCTGATCCCAACTGCCCAGCGTGCCGGAAACCGAACCAGTAAACTCGCGGCTGTCAGCGTGCTTACGCACAAAGTTAACCGATGCCCCCGGGTTTCCCGAACCGCTAACGAGCCCGTTAGCGCCGCGAATCACCTCAACGCGGTCGTAGATCGCCGTATTCAGCCGGCCTTCGCCGAAGTACCAGCGGTTATCGGTATTGAGCGTCGGAATGCCGTCGTACTGAAAGCTATTGATGCGAAAGCCGCGCGCTGCAAAGCTGACGCGGTCACTATCAACATTGCGCACTGAAATGCCGGTGGTGTTTCTCAAGACGTCTTCGATGGTGGCCAGATTTTGATCCTGAATACGCTGCTCGGTGACGATGCTGATGGCTTGTGGCAGCTCTTTCTGACTCAGCGTTAAGCCTGTGCCTGCGCTAGTGGTGCGCCGCGTATAGCCAACGTTCTCATATAAATTGGTGCCGGTCACTGTCACGGTGCCTAGCGATTCGGCATCGTTGGCGGAACCCGACTGAGCCAATGCGCTGCTCGAAGCAAATAGAGAGCCCGCGATAAGTGCGGTGAAGGTAGCGCTTCGCAAGGAGAAAGAGGCCGTTAAATGGCTAGGCACAGAATGTTGCATGCAATCTAAAACATGAAGTGACGACGTTTTCATATGATCCCTTTAGTCACGCCTTGGCGGCGCTCGCTCATTAGTTTTATATCGTTCAATAACGGGGTGATCATATAAAAATGATTCGTAAATGTAAATGTGTATGAGAATTCTTAGTATTTGATGCTGACGGTAGGCTATTAGCCATTCCTGCAGGATATTAGCTATCAATTGCGCCTATAAATTACGTGGGCTTAACGGTAACGAGCCGGAAACAACTGCATCATAAAATGTTCGTTATTTGACAGGATTTGCTGCCTATGTGAATTAATGATGACTATTAACAATGTAAACTCCATATTAAACTAATGTCTATCGCTCTTTGTATTCCTTTAAAATCAACTGCATATGTGGTTATTTGAAAGGCGTTGTTTTTTTTATATTGTTTTTTTTAATACCCGCTATAGGATGCCAAAAAGAAAAATATTTTCGAAATACAACATTGGCTGCTTTCAATAAAAGCGAGCTGGGGCAAAAAGGGCGGCGGGGTGACAATGCTTGGAACAATTTTTCTACATGAAATAGCCGGTACAGCGGTATTAACGCTCTTGGGGTGTGGGGTGGTGGCTAACGTGCTGTTGAACAAAACCAACGGTAATGGCAGCGATGGTATCGTTATCTTCTTTGGTTGGGGGTTGGCGGTTTTTTGCGCGGTTTACGTCGCCTTTGACACCGGTGCCCATATTAACCCTGCCGTTACCCTTGGACTGCTTGTAGGCCCGGCAACTGAATACGCGCCCGGCATTCCTATCAACGTTGCTACCACCGCCGCCTATTTTACGGCTGAAATCATCGGTGCCTGGCTGGGCGCAGTCGTTTGTTACCTAGCCTATAAAAAGCATTACGATGACACTGAGGATGCTTCAAGCATATTAGCAACGTTCTCTACAGGCCCGGCAATTCCCTCCTACGGGTGGAATCTGGTGACCGAGATCATTGGTACCTTTGTGCTTATATTTGTCATTATCATGTTTGGCCATACGCCGTCAGGGCTTGGCCCGCTGGCCGTAGCACTGCTGGTAGTGTCGATTGGCGCTTCGCTAGGCGGGCCAACAGGCTATGCAATCAACCCCGCCCGAGATTTGGGGCCGCGTATTGCTCACGCGCTACTTCCCATTAAACATAAAGGGACAAGCAACTGGTCCTACGCATGGGTGCCAATCCTAGGGCCCGCTATCGGCAGTGTCCTTGCTGGGCTTGCCGCCTATGTTTATTAAGTCAGAGTTTATTAAGTCAGCATTTATTAAGGCAGCCTGCTGATTTTTTAAAACAATCACTTAACGTTAACGATTGAGAGGCATTTCATGAGCCAGAAAAACTACGTTCTCGCTATTGATCAAGGCACCACTAGCTCGCGGGCGATGCTATTTGACCATGACGGCCGGATAGTCAGCGTGGCGCAGCACGAGTTTGAGCAGATTTTTACGCGCCCTGGCTGGGTTGAACACTGTCCTCGCGAGATCATGACCAGCGTGCTGACCACCTTAACGGAGGTGATTAACAACAGTGGTATTGATGTTGCCGAGATCGCCTCCATCGGTATTACCAATCAGCGTGAAACCACCGTGGTGTGGGACAAAAACACCGGGCAGGCCGTCCATAACGCCATTGTTTGGCAGTCGCGCCACTCTGCCGAGATCTGCGATGAGCTGCGTGAAGCAGGCCACGCCGATATGATTCGCGATAAAACCGGGCTGGTCATTGACGCTTATTTCTCTGCCACTAAGTTGAAGTGGTTATTTGAGAACGTGGCGGGTGTTAAGGAGAAAGCGGAGAAGGGCGATCTGCTTTTCGGCACCATAGATTCATGGTTGGTGTGGAACCTGACGGGCGGTGCCGTGCATGTCACCGATGTCAGTAACGCTTCGCGTACGATGCTGTTTAATATTCGTGATCGGCAGTGGGACCCGGAGCTTCTTGAACTGTTCGGTGTCCCGGAGTCGATGCTTCCCGAGGTTAAGTCCAGCAGTGAGATCTACGGCAACATACTGCCTAAGTTCCTGATGGGCCAAGAGGTGCCGATTGCGGGTATCGCCGGCGACCAGAATGCGGCTCTGTTTGGTCAGGCCTGTTTTGAGCCAGGTATGGCAAAAAATACGTATGGCACCGGCTGCTTTACGCTAATGAATACCGGCACCCACGCCACGCCCTCTAAAAACGGCCTGCTTACCACCGTGGCGTGGGAAGTGGATGGCACGCTGGAGTACGCCTTGGAAGGCAGCGTGTTTGTGGCGGGCTCAGTGATTCAGTGGCTGCGTGATGGCCTGAGAATGCTGGGAAAAGCTTCGGATTCAGAAGCGTATGCCACACGCGCTAAAGATAATGACGGCGTTTATATGGTGCCTGCCTTTACCGGTTTAGGGGCACCTTACTGGAACTCCAACGTGCGCGGTGCCATGTTTGGGCTCTCTCGGGGAACCCAGAAAGAGCACTTTGTGCGTGCGGCGGTGGAGTCGCTTGCGTATCAAAGTGCCGATGTCCTCAAAGCCATGCAGGCTGATGCTGACATTGCGCTGACTGAGCTTCGCACCGATGGCGGGGCGATCTCCAATGATTTTCTTGCCCAGTTCCAGGCCGATATCCTGGGGGTCGACGTACTGCGTTGCGAGGTAAACGAGACCACTGCGCTTGGGGCGGCTTATCTCGCCGGACTCGCCGTAGGATTTTGGAAATCACGCGATGAGATCGTCAAGCAGTGGGCGCTAGAGCGGCGCTTTACGCCGCAGATGAAAGACGAAAAGCGCGATGAGCTCTATGCAGGTTGGAAGAAGGCGGTAAACGCCACCATGGCGTTTCACGTAGACTCCTAAGCTTAACGCGTTAGGCTCAAGTGTTTTACAAGCCCCCGGCCCAGGCTGGGGGCTTTTGCGAAAAAGGTATTCAATATTGTATTAATAATGATCTATAAAGAGTCCGGCTGGAGGCGCCGATAGCATAATTCACATATCACGTAGCGAGAACAGCATAAGAACCATTCAAACTGCGCTGGCCTCCATTGGTGATCTACGCCTTGTATCCAAGGAATAAGCGTCCGAACATGCATGCTAAGGTGGTCATCTCTCGATTGATTTACGTCAACCGACGACTGTTGGAGCGAAGGTATGAATAGAGCTATTTTATACCGTCAGTTGGCGGCGGAAGCCCGTCAGCAGCTTGGGCTGTCGCTGCTCAATAAGGTGATTTGCGCGCTGATTTTGGCTGCCTCTTTCGCGGCCATTTTAGAGACCGAACCCACACTTCGCCAACGAGCACCGGGGCTATTCTCTGTACTTGAGACCGCGTTTGTTGTGATCTTTACGGTTGAGTATCTGTTACGGCTTTATGCCATGGGTGAAGACCCGCGCTATCGCGGATTCGGTGGTCGGCTTCGCTATATGTTTACGTTCTGGGCGCTGGTGGACCTAATCGCCATCTTGCCTTACTTCTTGGGTTTTATGACCCACAACAACGCCTTCCTGCTGCGGCTCTTACGCTTAGCGCGCATGCTGCGTCTCGCCCGGCTGGGGCGGTTTAGCCAGGCTTGGGTGTCATTGGCTGACGCGTTAAAGTCCCGTTCTCATGAGCTTTTGCTAAGCGCGGGCGTGGCGGGGTTGCTGCTACTATTTTCATCCTGCTGTCTTTACGTGGTGGAAGCCGCCGCGCAGCCCGAGGCGTTTGGCAGCGTGCCGCGCGCATTGTGGTGGAGCATCGCCACGCTAACCACCGTTGGCTATGGCGACGTAACGCCTATCACGGCGCTTGGGAAGTTCTTTGCGGGCCTAACCGCCGTGGCAGGCATCGGTATCATCGCCATGCCCACCGGTATTCTAGCCGCCGCGTTTAGCGATGCATTGCAGAAAAAATCATCAGATGCCAAAAAATAGCTACACACAGCTACTTTTGAGCCGCCTGTGTCGTCTTCGTTTGTAAGCTGTTATCACGCTTAAGATGCGGCCGCTCTGCCATGATGCGCGCCAGACGCTCAAGCGAGAGCTCCAACCGTTCAATCAGGCCTTCCAGCAGGATGCGGCGGTCGGCGGGTACATTGCCGTAGGTTGTAATCGCTGCATCCAGCTCTTTTCCTGCCTCGCGAATGCCTTGTGGCTGGTGGCCGGTAGCGCTGTGCTCAAAACCGGTAGCGAGTGTGCGCAGAAGGTTTTGATGCGCTTGGCGGATCTGCGGATGCGGGGCATCGTCTAGCCGGTCGCGCAGCCTTAGCGTGGCGGTGCCGAGATCGAGCCCGGTAAGGCCAAGAATGAATAGGTGGCGCTGCTCTTCGGGCAGCATGTCATCGTGCTGTGCTAGATGCAGTAGACGGTCCGCCATGTGGCCGCTGAAGCGGGTTTCGGCGTCGCGAATGGAGTTTCGTCTCAGCGCATGGATATCTTTGGAGATCGCTTTTATCAGGCGTCGTCGTCTCAGCTGAGTGCCCAGGCCTGGGAGCAGACGAAAGGCCATGACGACGCAGCTAAGGCCGATAATCACCGAGATGGCTCGGTTGGCAAAACTATCAAACGAGAAGTCCATACCATTGCCGGGCATCGTCAATAGGATGTTGAAAATAGTAAAGGCGAGGCAGTACCCCATGGTCGCCATATTCGTGGCCCCTAACAGGCCTAAAAATAGCGGTGTTCCGAAAATGAGTGCGAGTAACGGAAAGCTATTGGCCTGAGAAAGCAGCACATGGCCAAATAGAAAAGCGCTGGGAATGGCGGCCAGCATGCCCTTATAAAACATCATGGTAATCGCTATCGGGTTGTCACGACTGGCGAAGAAAGCCGAAAACAGAGTGCCTAGCATCATCGCAATCATCGCGCTCTGCCAGGCAGTGACAATCCAAAAGGTCGCCAGCAGCGAAAACACCAGCCCTGAGCGTATGGCATTAATGCTAGCGGCAAGGTGATCGCGGTGCCAGGCTAGCTGCGATGAACGTAATTTATAGCGTCCTGGCGAGGCTATGGCTTCACGGGCATCGAGCATGACCATAGCGTGGCCAATTGATTCACGTAGCCCTAATCGAAGGCGGCGGTCTAGCGGTGCTAAGCTGCTTTCATCATCGCTTTCATGGACCTCATGACGCAGCGCTTGAAGCGCTTTTCTGGCCTCAATGACGCCTTTGACGTGTTCTGCATCACGAAAACCCTGCGCAACGCGACATGCCAACTGAAGGCTTTGTGGGTCAAGCCGGTCGGCGTGGTCGTGCATAAGTTGATGGAGTGCCTGTAAATTGGCGAAAAAGCGCAGGGTGCGGCGCGTTAGCACATGGGTCGCGCGTACCCGCCCCGGGCCAATAGGGCCTTCAAAACGCGCAGCTTGGCTATCGGTTTCTAGTAAGGTTAACGGGCCTAAGCTACCTCGAAGAGCCTTCTGCATGGCGGAAATATCGTCGCTAGCTTCCAGGCGCAGGGCGGCATGCTCAAAGGCTTCGTTGATCACGCTGTCGGCCTGGGTGGCAAGATGCGTTCCCACATGGGATGGCCATAGCAGCGAGCTAACTAACATGGCGCAGACCGCGCCCAGCCCTAGCTCGGATAGGCGCGCCACCGCGATATCGAAAATTCCCGCGGGCGTGCTACCGCTGGAAATAACTACGATCAGCATCGCGGTGACGGCCGCCATCAGGCAGCCATAGGTATAGTTATTACGCCATAGCGAGCCAACATAGGTGCATAGCATAATCCAGCTAGTCAACGTGATAAGTGCGGGTATGCGGGCTTGAGCGAAGAATGCCATGATTACAATGCCCGCTACAGCACCAATAAAAGTGCCGACAAGCTGGCAGATGCCTTTTTCGACCACCATGCCGCTCATCGGACGAATTTGCAGAAAGGCCGCGGAAATTAGCGCCCAGTAGGGGCGTTCTAAATCGAACAATAGCGCAATGTAGAGCGCAAGCATCATTGCAAGCGTGGTCTTGATGGCGAACTTCACCGCCGTGGCGTTGGGCGTCAGGTAGGTTTGCAGAAACGGCGACATGACTTACTCAGGCTGCGCGGCAGGGCGAACGCGCACGGTTGCCGTCATACCCACGCTCAGCAGCATCTCATCAGGCACTTCGTTTAACGTAATGCGAACGGGGATACGCTGCGCCAGGCGCACCCAGTTAAACGTCGGCGCTACCTGGGGTAGCAACTGCGGGTTAAGGCTGGTGTTGCTATCGGCAATGCCGCGGCCAATGCCCGCAACCCGACCGTCTAAATGAGTATCACCGTTCATCAGGATGACATTGACCGGATCGCCAACGTTGATCGATGTCATTTTGGTTTCTTCGAAGTAACCGACGACGTAGTAAGAGTTGTCGGCTATCAGTGCCATCACCGGCGTGCCGCGATTCACGTAGTTGCCTGTGGTGAGATGTACGTTAAGTACGTGCCCGCTGACGGGGGCTGTAAGCTTTGTGCGTGCTAAATCAAGCTGGGCGCTGGCTAATTGCGCCTGGGCTTGTTCTAAGTCAGCGGCGGCAATACGCGAATTAATTTGTGCAATCTGCTGATTTTCGGCACTAATCGCCCGGCTATTGCTTAATTGGTTGCGTCGGCCCTCTTCCGCGCGGTTTAACTCAAGCGTTGCCTGGCGATGGTCCACCGTGGCTTGGGCGCTGTCGACGGCAGACTGATAGCGCGTTTCATCGATATCAAACAGCGCATCGCCTTGCGCTACGTAATCGGTGTCCGCAACGTCAAGGGTACGCACCCAGCCGGAAACATCGGGGGCAATGGTGATCACTTCGGCGTGTACGCGGGCGTCGCGGGTCCAGGGAGTGTACAGATAGTAGCGCCATAGCCAGGCACCGGCGGCAATGGCAATCGCGACAATAATAAGGGTCAGCAGAATACGAAGCGAAGGGCGCATTAAGGGCTCTCAAGCAAAATGGTAAAAATGAAGGTGGTGGCTGCCGTAAAGATGACAAAAAGCGAGATATCGAACCAGGCCTCGTACCACAGCGCATACTGCCCGACTGCCCAGTGGAGCAGGGAGCGTGTCACTAGCGTTGCGACAAACCCAATCAATGCGTAAATCAGCAGTGGGCTGAGGTAAATGCCACCAAAAGCGATTTCTTGAAGACCCATAACATCCTTAAATGGCCTGGAAGCAACATAAATAGCGATGAGTGTAGCGAGGTGAATCACGCACGTTGGGCGGTTTTTCCACCTGCCAGTATAGAAAGATTACACCAATTTTTCCCTTAGCGTGATAGAGCATAAGCTGAGTTTTCCACTGCACGCTTGGGAAGCACAATAACCATCAGCGTAGGGCGTTAGAGAATCGTTCAAGTTTCATTAACGTTTTAAGAGTTATGCTTTAGTCTTAACGTCTTATTTTGTCTACTTCAAAATGGTGGAAAAGATTTGTGCTGATTAAAAAGAAGAAAGCTCGATCCCATACCGAAGATCGTTATCTGGCACTGGTGTTAGCGACGGCCGCCGGTATTCTCAACGCCATGGCCTTGGGCGCCTTTGGTTTTCTCCCTTCGCATATGAGTGGCAATGCCTCGCAAATATCGAGTGAGGTGGCTAGCTCAGATACGTATGGCTTTTTGTTTCTAGCCGCTCTGCTTCTGGCATTTGTGATAGGCGGTGGCCTTGCGCGGGTTGCCGTGATTGCTGGGCAAAAATTCAGAACAATCTTTTGCTTGATTCTCCTGGCGGAAGGTGTGGCATTAACCGCAGTGTCGGTGTTTGAAATTTTGTTTTACTCGGTACGCTTCAATGGGGAAATACTGATAACCCTGGGCTTTCTGATGGGAGTACACAACTCCACCTCAACTCAGCTGTCGAATGGGCGAGTGAGATCCACTCACGTGACCGGCACGTTGACGGATGTTGGCATTGCACTAGGCTCGTTCTTGTCGTCATTTGTTTCACGCGATAAGGGGCTCGACCGGCGTTTTTTTCAAAAGCAGCTGCACACGCATTTAACGACGATTTTTTCATTCCTTAGCGGGTGTCTGGCCGGATTAGTGTTGTTTGATTTATTCGGCTTCCACGCGATGTTGGCGCTAGGTGTTTTTTTGATCGTCGTTGCCTTGAGCGCCATTGTTATGACGGTGCGTATGGCCAGCAAGCTGATGGTCGCCAGAAAAGCTTAACGTTAAATGGCATCGCAATTGTTGCGTTCAGCGCTGTAAATACGTCCCCGGTAATTGCTCTGCTAAGAAGTCCATAAACAGCCGCGTACGCTGTGAAAGCGTGGCTTGGCGGTAGTAAACGGCATTGACGGTTTGGGTCTGTAGCTCAATGTGGTTGGGAAGCACTTCAACGAGGGTGCCTTTCTGGCGCGGCGTAATGGTCATAAAGTCGGCTAAACACACGATGCCTTCGCCCGCTACGGCCAGCTCCACTAACGTGCTGCCGCTAGAGGCCGCAAGCGTTGGGGTAATAGCCAAGAGTGCCCCATCGGCGTGACGCAGCGGCCAGCGATTGAGATGATCGAGCTGATTAAAGCCCAGCAGGCTGTGCTGTTTGAGATCATCAATGCTTTGCGGTGCGCCATGGTATTCAAGGTAGGCGGGGCTTGCCAGAATGCGCAGTGGGCTGTAGCCGAGTAAGCGTGCATGAAGCGAGGAATCTTCCAACTCGCCGATACGGATGGCCAGATCAACCCGTTGTTCTAGCAGGTCGACAAACCGGTCATGAGTGTCGAGCGCTAGTGTAATACCAGGATAGCGAGCACGAAACTTGCCAATCACCGGCACAATCACGAACTGCATAAAGCTAGGGGCTGCGTTGATCCTCAGCCTGCCCTTGGGCTGGCTATGGCGATCCAGCATTGCTTCTTCAGCCTCGTCCACGGCCGCCAGAATGTGGCGGCAGTGCCCCAAGAACGTCTCGCCTTCCTCTGTGAGCTCCAAACGACGCGTGGTTCGGCGCAGCAAGGTAGTGCCGAGCTTTCGCTCTAGGCGATTAAGCGCACGGCTAACGCCAGAGACCGTAATGCCGAGCCGTTCCGCGGCGTTAGTGATTGAGCCGCTTTCGACCACTGTGACAAATGCCTGCTGTTCTTCAAGGGTGCTTTTCATATGGGAGGCTCATTAATCAGGCATCTCGATCTTTATCTGTTGTTTTGAGATGAGTCGATAACGTTATCAGTATTGTTGATTTTAAATCAAAAGTATTTTGACCCAGCACGGCTTCTTTTCCATCTCTTTTGATCTCACAATACGCGCCATATGCAGCTCTAGCTATGCTGCTTAGCTATATTATATAGCCAAGTTGCTAGGTAATTATTTAGGAATTCAAGCAATGAAGATTTTACTGATTAATGGCGGAAAAGCGTTCGCTCACTCTGGCGGTGAACTCAATAATACGCTGCAAAGCGTGGCAGTGAGTACATTGCAGGCGTTGGGGCATGAGGTGCGCGAGACAGTGATTGACCAAGGTTATAATGCAGATGCCGAGGTGCAGAGCTATTTGTGGGCCGATACGATTGTGTATCAAATGCCTGGCTGGTGGATGGGCGCCCCCTGGATCGTCAAGCGCTATATTGATGAAGTGTTTACTGCGGGGCACGGTTCACTCTACGCCAGCGATGGCCGTTCGCGCCAAGATCCTAGCAAGCAGTACGGCAGCGGAGGCTTACTGCAGGGGCGCCGCTATATGCTGTCGTTGACCTGGAACGCGCCTTTGGAAGCATTCGAAGCGCCGGGTAACTTCTTTGAAGGGCGAGGAGTGGATGGGGTGTACTTTCCGTTTCATAAATCGCAGGAGTTTATCGGCTTAGCGGCGCTGCCGACGTTTATTGCCAACGATGTGATGAAAGTGCCTAACGTTGAGCGTGATACCGATGCTTATCGCCGCCATCTGCGCACAGTTTTTGGCTAAACATAAGTTAAAGCCCACCTCGTAAGGTGGGCTTGTCTGGATCGTGTGGCTTGTCTTGCCTCCTCTTGACTAGCTCAGCTCAGCGCTCTCGGTCCAAGCTCTGAACGGTGAGGTCTAGCGCTTTGTACATGTCTAACCTGGCTGACAGGCCGATATCCGGGTGATCGAGTTCATTAGCACGTTCCGATGGCAGTATCGGCGCGGTGAGGTCATCGGCATCGGTCGGTTCGAAATCGTACTCTTCACCGATGGTCATAGCGCTACGACGCAATAGCATGCGCAATTGCGCCGGTGTAAGAGCGGGGTCTATCGACATCATGGCTGCCAATAAACCGGCCACCAGGGGCGTTGCGTAAGAGGTGCCGCAATGGGCAGGGCCTTGCTCTCCCTCTATCAGAGAAGAGCCTCTAACGCAGGCGGCTGCCGTTATGTCGACGCGCATATCAATATTCGACGCGTCGCGTTTGACCACGTAACCAGGGTCGTCAACCTGCAGTTCTTGATCGCCTTGCTGATGACCACCCACCACAAACAGCTGGTCGGTCACGAAAGAGGACGGTAGACGATAATCATCACTTCCAGAAAACGACGAGGCGTTACCCGCTGAGTTGACGACTACCACGTCGGGATGTTCGCGGCGTAGCCATAAGAAGAATTCTTCGAGTAGCTCCTCATAGCCGCTCATGGCGATACCGGAACGCACCAGCGAGTCGACTTCTTCTCCGTCAATATCGATGGCCCCCACTCGATGAATGCCCCAGCTCCAGTTGAGTACGCGTACACCGTCTTCCACCAGATTGACCGACGCGGCGATATTGGCGGTAATGCCCGCATCCGAATTGCGGTCAACAATCACATCGAAGCCTGGGCCTACCGAGTCTAGCCCGCGTAGAAAGCCGCTATTGCCGCCTTCATTCCAGGCGGCGGCAAAGACGCCGGCAACCGTTGTGCCATGCCCGTCGGGCGCGACGGCATCGCGTGCATAGACACAGGTTCTAAGAGAGTCCGTGCGACAGTCGCCCAGGTAGTCGGCAAAATCCGGTGCGTCGAAGTCTACTTCCCGCTCGATGACGCCAATGCGAATGGGCTGAGTCTCGATATCGCCGCCCTGACGTGGCAGGCGCCGCTTATAATAATTTACCGCGTCTAAAAAGCGATTTGACGCCCAGTCCTGGTCGTCGGCTGCGGGCAGCTCATCGGTCTCGCTCTCAACGCTTTCTTCTGCGCCTGATTCTTCGACCACCACCGCATCGACGCTGACTTCACTGCCTAGCCTGAGTACTAGCGCATCGCGTGCATCTAAGTTGCTGACCGGAAGGCGCAGCTGGTAGGTGTTAAGCGGCGGGATTATACCGACCACCTCTGCACCGTACTTTTCTGCTAATCGCTGGGCTTCTTCGGCACCTTCGTAGCTTTCTTCAATAATCACGCTGACCAGATCCACGTAGGTGGTCAGGCCATCCATGTTCTCCGCCAGCTCTTGGTCCGTGGCCGCTACCACGTGACTGCCTTTGAGGCTTATCCATACCGGGTTGCTCGCTTGGTCGTGTTGCTCAAACCACAGCGGGCCGCTTTGTGTGTCGGCGCTGGTGATGCGGACACGTATATTTTCATCCGTGTGATCAAGGTTTTCGGCCTGAAGCGGTATTCCGTTCAGCTTTACCTGAAAATCGCTGTTATCAAGCCCGCTGACGTTCAGGCAGAACTCTTGAATATCTTGCTGTAAAAGATCGCCACAGCGCTGCAGTTGTTCAACGCGCAAAGGTTGTTCATCACCTATAGACTGCTCCGCGCTTGCGTCAGCTGCGAGCAATAGCGATCCTAACGCTATTACCCGACGGGTAGCGCCTAAATATTTTACGGCCATTATTACTACTCCAATACGGTATTAGACTGTCTGCCCATAGCATAACGGCATTAGGTGAACTGAACATGAACCCAGCCTGCAAGAGCTTACCTTGTCAAGGGTATTTAACGGCTAAACCGCTGACGAAACTTAGGCAGGGTGCGAGCAACAGGCGGTAGGCGGGTGGCCATTATCAATGCAGCAACGGCGGCATAGATGGCCCATTCGCGCAGATCGGCGCGCACTATCCAAAAGAAGTGCAGCAGTGCCAATGCTAAAATAGCGTAAGAGAATTTGTGCAATGGTTTCCAGCGCTTGCCTAGGCGTTTCATCGCCCAGCGGTTGGAAGTCGCACCCAGCACGGCAAGGCCGGTTAGCGCGATCATGCCCACAATAATGTAGGGCCGTTTGACAATTTCGCTGCCTAGCAGCGCCCAGTTAAGCCCCAGAATAAATAGCGCATAGCTGAGCAAATGCAGCGTGGCGTAGGCCAGTGTCCATAAGCCTAGCTGGCGCCGAATGAGTGCAAAGCCTTTCCAACGGGTCAGCTTGGTGAGAGGCGTGAGGCTTAGCGTGAGCAGCAGCATCCACAGTGCGCCAATGCCGATGTTGAGTAGCAGGTAACGCCCGGGCTCAGGGCCAGCAGCGTTATTGGCGACTTGCCAGCCCCAAAACAGTAGCGGTGTTAATGCCGCCAAGAAAACGCCAATGCGCCAAACAAGCCATATGCGCGGTGCTGCCATCAGTAATTAGCCCTTAAATCCAATCCCGCATACATCTCGGCAACTTCGTCCGCGTAGCCGTTAAACATAAGCGTATCAATATGGTTCGGGCTGAACAGGCTGTTGGGCAGCCGCCGTTCGGAGGCTTGGCTCCAGCGTGGGTGGTCAACCTGTGGGTTCACGTTAGCGTAGAAGCCGTATTCGTTGGCGGCAATCTCCTGCCAGGAGTTGACCGGCTGCTCTTCAACTAACGAAATGCGCACAATCGATTTGATGCTCTTAAAGCCATATTTCCATGGCACCACTAATCGTAAGGGGGCGCCGTTTTGATTAGGCAGTTCGCGGCCATACATGCCCATCGCCAGTAACGTGAGCGGGTTCATGGCCTCGTCTAAACGCAGACCTTCCACGTAGGGCCAGTCAATCAGCGAGAACGACGAGCGCTGCCCTGGCATCTGATCCGGGTCTACCAGCGTTTCAAAACGCACGTATTTTGCTTTGCTGGTAGGATCGGCGCGCTTGATTATCTCGGCTAGGGGAATGCCTAACCAGGGAATGACCATCGACCACGCCTCGACGCAGCGCAGGCGGTAAATACGCTCTTCAAACTGCGACGGCTTGGCGAAGTCTTCAAGCGTAAAGCGCCCGCCGTTGTTAACTTCACCGTCGACCACCACGCTCCAGGGCTGAGTTTCTAAGCTGCCTGCATGACGGGCTGGGTCACTTTTTCCCGAACCGAATTCGAAAAAATTGTTATAGCTGCTGACATCCTCAAAGGGGGCGATAATGTCTTTTTCAGGATCGCTTGGGGTGACTGCGCGCCACTCAGTTTGGCTAATCTTTTCGCTTAACCAGGGCGGTGCACTGCCGTCGGGCACATCAGAATAGTCAGCGGCATTGGCGTAAGCTTTTTGTCCCGCCAGAGCAATCCCCGCGCCTAGGCCCGCCATGCCACCCATAAAGCGACGACGTGAAAGGTAAATAGACTCCGGCGTTACATCGGATTCGTGTAAATCACTGGGTTTGGCAATTTTTATAAGCATATGATGCCTCCGCTAGGAAAAGCTTGCGCACAGCGTGGGTAGTGAATGCTGCATTGGATATTACTTAGTGTGGTAAGTTCACCAAAACTTATACTAATCCTCTCCATTAAATAGAGCGAGTTGGGCTGGTGAGCCGCTACCTTGCTCCGATATGCTACCTAGGCCGTCATACCCTTTTGCAGACGGTTGATAAGGAGTTTGTGTTCTCATGATAGAAGCTCGGGGATTAACCCGCATTCCTTTGCGCAATGCCGCCTTTGTTGCATGCGTGATCCTACTGGTCATCTCGCTGATTGGCTTAGTATTTTCGCTTGTATGGCTAGTGGGCGTGGCACTTTTTGGCCTTCTTGCTTGGCTAGGCTTGCACGACATGCGCCAAACACGGCGAACGGTCAGCCGTAATTACCCAATCTTGGCCCACATTCGATATACCTTGGAATCCATTGGCCCTGAAATACGCCAGTACTTTATTCAGTCGGATTTGGACGAACGCCCGTTCTCCCGCGAGCAGCGTGCCGTGGTGTATCAGCGCTCTAAAAATGAGAGCGATAAGAAGCCTTTCGGCTCACTGTTGGATATGTATAAACCGGGCCATGAGTGGATCAATCATTCGCTGCTGCCCTATGCAATTGAAGACGCTGACTTTCGGGTTCGAGTAGGCGGTAGCCGCTGTAGTCAGCCTTATTTTGCTAGCGTGCTTAATATTTCGGCGATGAGCTTTGGCTCGCTTTCAGGCAATGCCATCGAAGCGCTGAATGCGGGCGCCTGCAAAGGGGGCTTCTATCACGACACCGGTGAAGGGTCGATTTCCCGCTATCATCGCATTCACGGTGGCGATTTAGTCTGGGAAATCGGCTCCGGCTATTTCGGCTGCCGCCACGACGATGGCTCGTTTAACGAGGAACGGTTTGCCGCCAACGCCAGCGATGATCAGGTCAAAATGATCGAAATAAAGCTGTCGCAGGGAGCCAAGCCCGGCCATGGTGGCATACTGCCGGCGGCTAAAGTGACCGCAGAAATTGCCGAGGCCAGGGAAGTGCCCATGGGCCAGGATGTGATTTCTCCCGCCGCTCACACCGCCTTCTCTTCACCGCTAGAGCTGATGGAATTTATTGCCCGCCTACGTGCGCTTTCCGGCGGCAAGCCGGTTGGGTTTAAGCTGGCAATTGGCCACCCCTGGGAGTGGTTTGCGATTGTAAAGGCCATGCTGGAGACCGGTGAGCGGCCTGATTTTATTGTGGTGGATGGCGGCGAAGGGGGAACCGGTGCCGCGCCGTTAGAATTTATTAACCGTATGGGCGTGCCGCTCACCGAAGCCGTGACGCTAGTGCACAACACGCTTGTTGGGGCTGGGCTGCGCGAGGAAATTCGCATCGGTGCTGCTGGCAAAATCACATCGGGTTTTAATATTGCCCGCACGTTGGCGCTGGGGGCCGACTGGTGCAATGCCGCCAGGGGCTTTATGTTTTCACTGGGCTGTATTCAGGCGCTCAACTGTCACTCCGATAAGTGCCCAAGCGGCGTGGCAACCCAGGATCCTAAGCGCAGCCGTCATTTGGATATTGCTGACAAAACGGAGCGGGTATATCACTTCCACCGCAATACGCTAAAAGCGCTGGCGGAAATGCTAGGGGCGGCAGGGCTCACCCACCCGAGTGAGCTGGGGCCAGAACATATCATCCGCCGCGTATCGGAAAATGAGATTCAGTCCTACGATCAGGTCTTTACGTTCTTGAAACCCAATGAGCTACTGCATTCTAAATGTGAGCACACCGTGTTTAAGCACTATTGGGAAGATGCCCGAGCGGACTCTTTCTTGCCGCCCCCGGCGATAGAGCGGCTGCGCTTTACTAAGTTGGAGTGACAGCTATGGCTACTGGGTTTCCGAGTGCTCACCTGCGTTTAGCGTTGGGAGTGAGGATTTAGTCGCCGGTAGCGATAGCCCGTTGAGGGTCGGTGATCCATTCGCTCCAGGAACCTGCGTACAGGCTGGCCAGAGGGTAACCTGCCAGGCAAAGGGCAAACAGGTTATGGCAGGCGGTTACGCCAGAGCCGCAATAGGCCACCAACGCTTCCGGTGAGCGCCCGCCAAGCTTCTCGGCAAAACGCTGCTTGAGCTGCGGCACGGGCAAAAAACGTCCGTCGCTGCCCAGGTTGTCGGTAAACGCCGCGCATTGCGCGCCGGGGATATGCCCGGCTACCGGGTCGATAGGCTCTACATCACCTCGAAAGCGTGGCAAGCCTCGGGCATCCAGTAAGGTGAGGTTCGGCTGGCCAAGGCGCTGCTGTAGTTGCTTGGCCTCCAGCAGCAGGCGGTTATCTGGCTGACCGCTGAAATGCCCGGGAACACTCTGCGGTGAATCCTGGCTCAAGGGCAGGCCGACGGCGAGCCAGGCGTTCAAGCCGCCATCAAGAATGAACACGCCATCTCGCTTACCCAGCCACGCCAGCAGCCACCACGCCCGGGCGGCATAGGCACCGGTGCCATCGTCATAAAGCACGATGGTAGCGTCGTTATCAATGCCCCAGTCTCGCAGGCGATCAACCAGCTGTGCGGGGTCCGGTAAGGGATGACGGCCGGTCACTCCCGGGATAACCGGCGAGCTCAGGTCGCGGTTCAGGTCAGCGAAATGCGCCCCGGCGATATGCCCCGCGGCATAACTTTGCTGCCCATAGCCCGGGTTTTCCAAAGCAAAGCGGCAATCCAGAATCACCAGGCCGGGCTGCTGTTGCTTTTGGCCTAGAGCAAGTGGGCTAATTAGCTGTGCGAGGGACATAGCGGGCTCCTGAAAAATAAGTCGAACATTGATCCTACTGCATTTCTTATAAGGCGTGGGCCTGGAAGACGTAAAACCTTATAGTGCTTCCTTCTTTCATTGTTAATCCTAAGTACGCATCAATGGCACTGACGGCCTCTTTCGCTCGCGCGCGTTAGCGTCTATGGTCAGGCTATGCTGACCGATCGGCATTGTTGAGTGCTAACTTCTCTACCTTCCCAAGGAATGCCATGGCTTCTTCACGCCGTGAACTGGTGTCGTTAATTGAGCAGAGCGTCATACCGCCAGAGCAGGTGACACACGCTATTGAGGCTGCTGGGTTGAGGCCATCGCCCCGTGACTGGGCGATCTTTGTTGATCGATTACTGCTGTGGCTAGGCGGGCTGGCGCTAGCCTTTGCGGTGTTGTTTTTTATTGCTTATAACTGGCTCGAGATGGAGCGTTGGCTGCGCTTTGGCGTGGTGCAAGCCGCGGTGTTGCTGGCGGTAGGTATCGCCGTGTGGGCCAAGACTCGCCTGACCTTACAGCGTGTGGCGCTAACGTCGGCCACTTTGTTAGTGGGTGTACTGCTAGCGCTGTTTGGTCAGGTGTACCAAACCGGTGCTGACCCCTGGCAGCTGTTCTTTACCTGGGCGTTGCTAACGTTGCCCTGGGTCTGGGTGGCACGTTTTGAGCTACTTTGGGTTCTGTGGTTAGGGCTGCTCAATCTTGCCATCGGGCTTTATTTTCGTACTTGGGGTGGGCCGTTTGGCGCCCTGGCAAACAGTGACGCTGCGCTGTGGGGGTTGTTGGGGATCAATACCCTTGCATTGATCTTCTGGGAGTGGGGCGCTTATTCCGGGCGTTGGGGTGAAGGTCGTTGGGCCGCTCGCTTGCTCGCGGTGGGCAGCGGGGTACCGATCACGCTGCTATTGATGTCCCTGATTGCCGAGATGCAGCCGATGTGGTCGTCAGTGCTGGTGATTTATCCTCTCTGGCTTGTGGCGCTGTATACCGGTTATCGCCACTGGCAGCCGGATCTGTTCATGATCGCAGGCGGCTGCGTCTCAGTGATTGCCGTGGCCACGTGGCTGCTTGCTCGATACTGGCTGTGGGAAGGTGAGTGGCAGGCAGGAAGTTTGTTGCTTATGGCCGTCGCGGTGCTAGCGATGGGCGCCGGGGCTGTCATATGGCTGAAACGGCTACACCGGGAGACATGGCAATGATGCGCAGAGCCGACGATGCTCAAACAAATAGTTTAAAAGCCAAGCTGACCCAGTCAGGCATTGTGTTAAACGCTTCTACGCTGCCGGCGACGCTAGAAACGCCGTGGTTTGTGCGCGTGTTGCAGGCTTTTTCCGGTTGGCTGGCGGCATTTTTTTTACTGGGCTTTATCGCCATTGGCGGAGTGTTTATTGTCGAGAGCGCCGCTGCATCGTTGGGCCTGGGGCTCGTTTTGATCGGCGCTGCTTTTGCGCTACTGCGGGCAGTTCACAGTGATGTGCTCGAACATCTGGCGCTCGCCATTAGCTTAGCCGGGCAGCTACTAGTGGGCTGGGCCGCCATCGAGCATTGGAATAACGCTGCCTATGTATGGTGGTCGATGCTGGGTTTGCAGAGCGCACTGGCGCTGGTGATGCCAAGCGTAACGCATCGTGGCTTTTCTGCCTTTGCTGCCAGCGTAGCGCTGTATCTGGCGTGGGTAACAGCGGCAACGGGGATGGCCGCCAGTGGCATTGTGCTGTGTGCACTAACCGCACTTTGGTTAAACGAATTTCGCTGGCCACGTCGCATTAAAGAGATGCAGGCGTGGGGCTATGGACTAGCGTTGGGCCTGCTGGTCACTCAGGGGCTAGCGCATGCGGGTCATCCGCTGCCGTTTCTTTATGAAGCGCTGGATAGCAATTTAGTGCGGCTAGGGGTTTGGATGAGCGTTGGGCTCGTTGCGCTGGCACAGCTGATTCTTTTCCAGGCGCTGTTTAACAAACAGCCTTTAGCTAGCGTGCGCTGGATGACCTACGCTGCCGGTGTGGTGCTGTTGGGGGTGACGTTTTATGTCCCTAGCGTAGGCCAGGGCGTGGTGGTCATGCTGTTAGGCTTTGCTATTGGCAATCGCGTGCTGACGGGGTTGGGGATGCTTTCGCTGATGCTGGCGATCGGCAGCTATTACTACTGGCTGGACGCAACGCTTCTGACGAAGTCGATAGCGCTTTTGGTGATGGGAACCCTGCTGCTAGGGCTGCGTTTTGGGCTACACCGGAGGTGGGAAGCTAGGATTGCTCACTCGAGCGATGGGAGCGTAGACAATGATGCCTAACGCGAAAGCAAGCAGGCTGGTGATTCTCGTGGGCATGTTGCTGGTGTTGGCCGTGATTAATGGGGCAATTTGGCAGAAAGAGCGTCATTTGGCGCTGGGTGAGATTGTCTACCTTGAGCTCGCGCCGGTCGACCCGCGCTCATTGATGCAGGGCGACTACATGTCTTTGAACTTTGCTATCACCAGCCGTATTCAAATGGCGTTGAATCCAGAGGGTGATATCTTGAGCGCCAGCGATGGCCACGTCGTTGTGCGCTTAGATGAGCAGTATATCGCCCACTTCCAGCGATTAGATGATGGCAGCCCGATCGGTGATCAGGAGCGGCGCCTACAGTATCGACTACGTAATGGCTATGTGCGTTTTGCTACCAATGCTTTCTTCTTCCAGGAAGGTCATGCCGAACGCTATCAATCCGCCCGCTACGGGCAGTTTCGCATTAACAACCAGGGCGCGCCGCTGCTGGTTGCTTTATACGATAGCGAGTTGAAGTCGCTAGGCAGCCTGGTTAGATAGCGTGCTGTGAAACACATATTCGCATTGCGCATGCCTATGTTTGCTAAACCGAATAGAGAAAAGGAGTGCATGATTGATGAGAACGGTGCTGCTCCTTGCGTCATCAAATAAGATAGGCTGTACTTTACGCTTACTCCTTTTACCCCACTGACATGGATGGCCCTGTGATGATCACAAGGCTGGCTACGTAATTGGTCTGTCGATGGTCGGTAAGCTGGTTCATCTCACTTAATAAAGGCATGTATGAAAGCAAATGGCTTATGGCCCGCATGGATGGTGCTGATCGCAGCACTGCTATTTTCCAGCGTGTGTGTGGCGCAAACTCAGGGAGAAGAGAGCGAAGATAATCGGTGGTTTGCTGTTGATGAAGTAAATACGGGACTTGAAGAAGCGCCGGAGGACGTCAACTTAATTACCCCACGCGAGGCTATTCGAAGTTTTCAAACGCTGGCGGACAACGAAGAGTTTGCGGCGGCGGCGCATGTTCTCAATTTGTCCGATTTATCGCCTGCCGAGCAGCGCGAACAAGGCCCGGAGCTAGCCAAACAGTTGGCTGAAGTATTCAAGCGTGGTGAGTTGCTGAACGTTGCCAATCTTCCTGGCCGCCGAGACGCGCTCATTGAGAATACGGCTGGGCAGGAGCCTAATCCTCAAGCAGGCCAGCCGCGTCGAGACTTGGAAATAACGTCGCTGAAAGTGGGCAGTGATACTTACGATATACGGCTGGGCCGTTACCGAGCCGGTGATCAGGATCCCGTTTGGCTGATTATGTCAGACAGCGTGTCGTCGATTCCGCTACTTTATAAAGAATATGGCCCTTCCATGCTGGAGGAGCATATTCCGGAACGCTTTAAGGAATCGCTCGGCGTGCTGATGATTTGGGAGTGGATCGCCATTCCCATTTTCCTGATATTGGTTGCGCTCATGGGGTGGGGGGTTTATCGCTTTGTTGGGTTGCTGGCGAAGCTAATTCCTTCCGGCGCAAAAAGCATCTTTGTGGGCAGAATAAAAGGCCCCATGGCACTCATCATGATGTCTCTGGTGACGCAGGTGGTGCTGGACTATGTGGTCTCTTTCTCTGCTATCGCTATGGGTACCTTCCGCGTTGTGTTAACCGCCATTCTGGCGTGGGGCGCGGCAACCATTGCACTGCGCTTGGTCGATACCATTATGCTGCGTATGACGCGGCGTTTAGTGGGCGAGATTGATGATACAAAATCGCGTGATGAGCGCCGGCTGCTGACATCGCTCTACGCGTTACGCCGCGTCATCATTCTGATCACGGTCATTGCAGTATCGGTTTACGTACTCAGCCAGGTTCAGATCTTCGAAACACTAGGCTTGTCTATTCTCGCCTCCGCAAGCGTTCTTGCGGTACTGGTCGGTATTGCTGGCCAGGCCATGCTGGGGAACATTTTGTCTTCTTTTCAGCTGTCGCTGGCCAAGCCGATCCGAATCGGTGACTTGGTTATGTTTGAAGGGCAGTGGTGCTATGTGGAGGGGATTTTTTATACGTTTATTCGATTGCGCTCATGGGACGAGCGGCGGTTGATCGTACCCGTCACCTATTTTGTGTCTAAACCGTTTGAGAATCTTTCGGTCAAAAGTACCAAGATGTATCGGTTTTTGAAATTGACGCTGCACTTAAGCGCTGACGTTGAGCTCTTAAGGCAAACGTTTTTAGACGTTGCTAAGGATGAAGAGAATGTTATCGAGCACCATAAGCTGCTGTGTTATGTGACAGGGCAAACCGCAACGGCGCAGATCATTACTTTTTACCTGATGACGTCCGACCCGCTAGCAGGCTGGGTGGCAGAAATGAACGTGCGTGAGAAACTGCTGGCCTTTATTCGCGATAACCATCCGGATTGGTGGCCACGCGATGTCATGGTCATTAGCCATAACGATATTGCGCGGGGTGAGCCGGGCAAGCGCTCTACGCCATTGGATAGCGCTGACGTAAAGCCTTCTGAATAGGCACCACAAGCGCTCTTGATGAAGGTCGGCCTCTAAAAGGCATCGCCCGCTGTCGCTGAATAATCAGTGGCAGCGGGCGAAAACAAGTCCGTGATGGGCGCTTACTTAGGACATGTCCTAAGCTGTGGCTTAAGAAAATACGCGGAAGCGTTGCTCATCGTCCATGAACGTTTTTTCGCCAAACGGTGCTTCATTAGAACCGAAGGGCATTTGCGCGCGCAGTGTCCAGGAAGCCGGTAGATCCCAGGCATCAAATACGGCATCGTCGATAATGGGGTTGTAGTGCTGCAGGCTGGCGCCAATGTCGGCCTGTGAAAGGGCCGTCCATACGGCAAACTGGGCAATGCCGGTAGCATGCTCTGACCAAACAGGGAAGTTGTCGGCGTAGAGCGGAAATTTCTCTTGCAGCCCTTTGATGACCTCTTGGTCTTCAAAAAACAGCACGGTGCCAGCACCAGCAGCAAAGCTGCTGACCTTCTGCTCAGTAGGCTCAAAAGAGTCCGCAGGTACGATTTTACGCAGCGTTTCCATGACTATCTGCCAGAACTTTTCGTGCTGTTCGTTGAACAGAATAACCGCACGCGAGCTTTGTGAGTTGAACGACGTGGGTGCCTGCTTAACGGCTTCTTTGATCAATGCCGCTGTATCGTCTTGGCTGATGGCAATGTCTTTGCCAATGACATACTGGCTACGACGCTTCTTGAAGATTTCAATAGCTGGATTAGACATTTAACGCTCCTTCTTTGTTTATCCGAATTTTTGAGGGGGAAGATAACCTCAAAACATTGGAAATGAATTTAATACACATCCGGATTAGAAACCATGGAGAAAAGTCAGCGGTTTCAGTGAAAAAAATCCTTTTATTCATCTCTCTAATGATGCCCGCAGGTATCGGTGGCCGAGTAGAGCACTCTATTTCGCGCTTTCGGCCAATCTTTTCTGTGCCAGACGCTTGGCGCCCGCAATATCCTGCTTGCCTGACCCCAAGCGAGGAAGGGCATCCACGGTAAGCCAGTCACTGGGCACCATCATTGATTTCGTGCCGTTAGCGAGCATAGCGGCTTTTACGGTACTGGCATCTACAGGTGTTTCCGATAGCATTACAATGCGTTCGCCTTTACGACTATCGGGGATGTTGACCGCCATTAGCGCGGTGTCAGGCTCCTCAAGTGCGGCTTTAACGGCCTGTTCTACTGCGCCTAGCGCGACCATCTCGCCGCCAATTTTGGCAAAGCGTGCGTAGCGGTCGATCAGCGTTAAAAAGCCGTCTTCGTCGAGAAATCCTTTGTCCCCAGTGACGTACCAGCGCTGGCCATCAATGTCGCGTAGCGCCTTGGTCGTGCGTTCAACATCGTTAAGATAGCCCTGCATGACCTGTGGGCCACTGATCAAAATCATACCCGCTTCGCCAGTGGGTAGTTCTTCGAAGCTTTCAGGCGAAACGACTTTGAAACCAGTGCCAGGCAGCGGCATGCCAACGCTGCCAATTTTGCTACCGCGCTGCACCTGCTGGTAATGAATGCCGAGGGCATCCGGTAAGTTGACCGAGGCAACCGGTGACGTCTCCGTCGCGCCATAGCCTTCATAAATCGGTTTGTGGAATTTCAGTGCAAAGCTTGTACGTACGCTGTCATCAAGCTTTTCTGCGCCGGCCACGATCACCCTCAGGCTATCCAGCATTAGCGGATGCACCTTTTGGCTGCGTACGAACAGGCGTAGAAGGCTGGAGGTACCAAACATAATGGTCGCTTTATGCTTGGCAACCGTGCCGGCTATGCCGGGGGCATCGGTTGGGTCGGCGTGACACACTAACGGTACTCCTTCAATGAGCGGTAGCAGCTGCGTGACGGTGAGGCCAAAGGCATGAAACAGCGGCAGCGATCCCATCACAACGTCGTTGCTTTGTGTATTAAGAACGTCAGAGGTCTGTTTGATGTTGGCCATGAGGTTGCGGTGGCTCAACATCACGCCCTTAGGCTGACCTTCGCTACCGCTAGAGAACAGGATCGCGGCCGTTGCATCCGCATCATGGCTACGGCTAAAGCCGCGCTGTAATAGCCACGTGGGCAGTAGGCGTACGGCAAGCCAGGTACTGGCACGCTCGGCGCGGCTGATCGTTGCCTGTAGGGTTTCCAGATACATTACTTGCTGCTGGCCAAATAGCTGGTCAACCGCTAACCCGCGCTGGGCTAGCGTTGCTACAAAGCGCTTTGAAGTGAACACCGTTGTAATCTCTGCCTGGGTGAGCGCCGACGCCAGCGTCTCTTGGCTCGCCGTGTAGTTGAGGTTCACAACGGTTTTTCCCGCCAGCAGTGTGGCCATGTTGGTGATCACTCCAGCGCTGCTGGTGGGCAGCAATAGGCCAACATTTTGCCCAGGGCAATGCTTACGGATGCGTTTAGATAGCAGTACGCTGGCAGTTAACGCTTGGCTGGCACTGAGCGGACGCCCAAGGGTATCGGCCAGCGCAAGCTTGCCTGGGCGGCGCTTAACGCTTTGAATCCAGGCATTAGCAAGCGTGGGTAGTTCGCCCATGGCCCGCTGCCAGGAACGGCTAGCCTGTTCAAAAATACGTCGTTTGAGCACATCGGCGGGCGTGTCTTTGGGCAGTGGTTTTCCAAAAGCGACCACCACCGAACGGTGCAGTGGGGCATTGCGCAGCTCTTTGAGCTTGCTTGATGAATGTGAGAACTGGCTGCCCCATAGTCCACGCAGGTAGAACGGGATTATTTTGACGTCAGGATTGGCCATTTTACAGGCGCGTTCATAGCCGCGCCGAAATTCGCCAAGCTGGCCATTGCGACTAATCGCTCCTTCAGGAAACAAACACACCACTTCTCCGGCATTGAGCAGTTCGGCTACATCGCTTAGCGCCTGTTCGGCAGCGGCGCCGCGTTCGATAGGAATACAGCCCAGCGCTTTAAAGAACCAGCGTAGATACCAGCGCTGGTAAATGCTTTTTAGCATGACAAAACGTACGGGCCGCGGGCTGGCAATTTGCACCATGGCCCAATCCAACCAGCTGATATGGTTGCCCAGTAGTAGCACGCCGCCTTGTGCCGGTAGGTTTTCCAAGCCGTGAACATCCACGCGATAGTGTCGTGTGAGCAGAAAGCTTAGCAGAAGGCGCACTAGGCTTTGGGGTAGCTTGAAGATAGTGTAACCGCCGCCGACCATGGCCACAGCCGCGATGAGAAGCAGCAGATAGTGACTATCCACACCGGCCAGCGCGAATAGCGCCGTGAGCATCAAAAAGCCCAGCATGGCGATATTTTGAATCCAATTGTTGGCAGCCAGCACGGTACCTAATTCGTGATCGGCCGCGTGAAACTGGATCAGCGCATTCAGCGGTACGATAAACAGCCCGCCCATGATGCCAATAAACACGAAATTGAGCGCTTGGCTAAGCGGCGTTGATAGCAGGGGAAGGCACCATAGCCCCGCGGCCACGCCGATAGCGCCCAAGGGAATAAGGCCGGTTTCAATACGGTTGCGGGAAAGCTTACTCGCCAGCAGCGACCCGGCTGCAATGCCAATGCCGCTCGCGGCGAGAATTCCTTGAAGCACAAGCGTGTTATCGATACTTAGCGCATCTTTCGCATAGGCGGGGAAGGCTGCCAGCAGCACTTGGCCAACGGACCAAAACGTCGCAAGGCCGATAATCGCCAGCCTGAGAACAGGCTGGCGCGCCACGATACGCAGGTTGTCTTTTAGCGCGCGGCCCTTAATGTAGCGCTGCCAGGTAAGCGGTGTTTGGGAGCGTGGCGTGTTGTCCAATGGCAGGCGATAAAGCGTGACCACTTGGAGAGCGCTATTGAGCACGAGCAGCCAGCCCAGCGGTGCAATGTGACGTAACAGCTGCGCTGGCGTCTGGTCATCAGGCGATACCCAGGTTTCAAACAGTGCGGTAAAGGCCACGGTGCCCGCTAAAATAGCGCCGATAGTGACCGCCTGAATCAGCCCGTTGGCTTCCGCCAAACGTGGCTTGCCGAACAGCCCCTTTACCAAGCCGTATTTAGCCGGGGAGTAAAAAGCCGATTGAATGGCAAGCAGTAGCGTCATCGCGAACGCTAACCAGAACCATCCCTGGTAGTACGCGGCGGTGATGCCGAGTGAAATAGCCACCGCCGCCCAGGCAGAAACACGCATGACGCGCACCTTGGGGTAGCTATCTGCCACATGGCCAGCGGGGCTAAACATTAAAATAAATGGCAGCAAAATTAAGCCATTTACCAGGGCCGTGAGTACGACCTGGGTGGTGCCGTCATAGCTTTTGAAGATCGTATTCTGAATAACGATCTTGTGACCCAAATCCACAAACGCATTGAGAAAGATAGCGATCAAGTAGGGCCAGGCGCCCCTCATGTGCAGTACGTTTCGCATGTATAGGTTGCCTTATCAATTCCTAGAAGTAGCAGCAATGTGTGCAAGAGGCGATATTTTTGCAACTCTAATGCGCTAAGTTGTAGCATGCAGGCTTTAGAGTATCTTTATTTGCTACTTTTGGTGCTAGGAGGCGCTTGTGTCCCAGGCCAGTTCACTCATTAAGACCTTGAAACGCCAGCTTCGTGCTCAGGGTAAAACCTACGCTGATGTCGCCCAGTGGCTAGCCTTAAGCGAAGCCTCTGTTAAGCGCCTGTTCGCAGAACAGCACTTCACGCTAGCGCGGCTTGAGTGCATTTGTGATCAGCTTAATATCGAGTTCGTCGAGCTGGTACAGGCCATGCAGAATGACGAACAGCGTTTACAGCAGCTGACCCAGGCTCAAGAGCAAAGTATTGCCGATGATCGCGAGCTGTTTCTGGTCGCTGTGTGCGTCATTAATGGCTATAGCTTCAACGAAATCCATCATCAATACCAGTTGAGCGAGGCCGAATGCACACAGCAACTGGTTAAACTTGAACGGCTTAAGTTGATCGACCTGTTGCCAGGTAACCGGATAAGGCGCCGGGTAGCCGCGAATTTTCGCTGGCGCCCGGATGGGCCGATCCAGTGCTTTTTCCAGAAATATCTAGCCAGCGAGTTTTTTCGCTCCCGCTTTGATAGTGACAGCGAAAAGCTAATGGTGCTGAACGGCTTGTTGTCCCCCGCGGGTAATGAAGAGTGGCAGCAGACGATGCAGCGCCTCGCAAAAGAGTTTCATGCCCTGTGTGAGCGGGAAAGTAGCCTGCCTATCCATAAGCGCTTTGGCATCACGTCTGTGCTGGCCGTTCGCCAGTGGCAATCGGTGTTGTTTAAAGAGTACGCCCGGGTAGATCGTTAACGTCGCTAAGCAGCCACTATATTGTGCGGAAGTTGGTGGCTTCCTGCTGCAGCCAAGTGACGAAGCGAGCTACCGCCGGTGGCATATCTCCTTCGATAGGCAGAAGTAGATCGTAGGTTAAGGGAGACGCCAGCGAGTATCTGTCTGCAAAAGGGCGTACCAAAACACCGCTAGCGAGCCGATCAGCGACCAAAGGGTAGCTAGCAAGTACCACACCTTGCCCGGCAATGGCCTGATCGAGTGCCAGGCTGTATAGCGAGTATTGCCGCTGATTGGGTTTTTTGTGCATCGCTACCCCAGTGCTTTTAAACCAGTCATGCCAGTTTGGTATTGGGGGACCCGCATGACGACACCAGTCCACGGTGAGCAATGTCTGGGTTAGCAAGTCGCTAGGGGCTTGCAAGTTTGCCTGCTTGAGTAGGGATGGTGAACAAACGGGAAAGAGGGTGTCTTCAAACAGTCGCAGACTGGTAACACCCGGCCAGGGGCCTTGGCCATAGCGCAACGCTAAGCGTGCTCTGTTAGGCAACCATAACGGTGAGATTAAGCGCGCTTCGGCATCCAGAGATATTTCAGCTTGCCGTTCGCTAGCTTCAAAGTGGGGCAGGCGAGGAAGTAGCCACAGCTGTAGAAAAGAAGGCGGTGCACTCAGTAGCAATTGAAAGGCATCTTCGGAGCGCTCGGTGACATGCTGTACGCCGTTGGCGATACGCAACAGGCCGGCTTGCACATCTTCAGCCAGAATATGGCCCGCTTCAGTGGCACAAACCCCATTAGCATGGCGTTCAAATAGCTTCACGCCCAAGCGGTCTTCTAACAGTTTAACCTGTCGGCTAACTGCACCCGGGGTAACATCTAGGCGATGTGCAGCGGCTTTGAAGCTATTTTCTCGCACCGCTTCGGCAAACGCACGCAGTGCATTCAGCGGTAGTCTTTCAATTCGCATAGCATGAGTTTTCCTGAGCCTAGGCCTGAAAAGTAATCGTTTGTAGAAAATCGAGCGCCCTGCTGAAATGGCCACCTTGATCTTACAGGAGTACGTAATGAACCATCAAAGGACGGCCTCATTCACTTCTGCTGCCATTTCTCAGCGTAAGTCGATGGATGCTACGGCAGCATCGCTGATGCTGTTGTTTTGTCTGGTGTTGGGATTTCAGCAAGTGGCAATTAAAGGCGTGGCTGAAGATATCTCACCCGTTGTACAAATAGCATTGCGCTCCGCTATCGCAGGATGCCTGGTAGGGTTGCTCGCCTATTGGCGAGGAATTCGTTGGAAAGAGGTGGGCCATCACTGGGGCCCTGGGTTGCTGGTTGGACTCGGATTTGCTGCCGAGTTCGGTTTTGTTGCATGGGGGCTTAACTATACGCTTGCATCACACATGTCGGTCTTTCTTTATACGGCCCCCATCTTTGCGGCGTTGGGATTACATCTTTGGGTGCCTGGTGAGCAGCTTTCAGCCCGCCAATGGTGGGGTGTCGGTCTAGCGTTTTTAGGAATGGTGATAGCGATGGCGCCAAGCGGTGCTTATGGCATCCATATTATTATTGGCGATGCTCTGGGCTTGCTGGCTGGCCTTTCGTGGGCGGCCACGACCGTCGTGATCCGCAGGACCTCGCTTTCCGAGGCGCCGGCAGAGCTTACTCTAAGCTATCAACTAAGCATTACGGCCCTATTGTTACTGCCAGTGGCCGCTCTATCGGGCCAGTTAGTGAATGCACAGTTTACGTCCATGGCTGTCGCTAGCCTTGGCTTTCAGGCGCTAATTATTTCGTTTGCCGCACTGATGCTGTGGTTCACATTGTTGCGTCGTTATCGCGCTTCGCAGTTGGGCGTGTTCTCTTTTCTCGGCCCGCTTTTCGGCGTGCTTTTTGGTACCCTATTGCTCAATGAACCGTTAAGCACCAATTTTCTAATGGGCGGCGGCGTTATCTTAGTCGGCATTGTCCTGGTGACGCGCTAAACCCATAACCTGCGAAGAAATAGCGATGAGCATAACCCCTTTTCAATCACTTGCATGCCCGCTGGATGGCGAGCCCCTTTATCTGGAAGGCAGCACCTGGCGATGTAGCGCTGGGCATAGCCCTTCAAAGCATGATTTTTCAAAACATGATCCTTCAAAACCTAGTCCTTCAAAACACAGCTTTGATACCGCCAGGCAGGGCTATGTGAACTTGCTTCCGGTGCAGCAAAAGCGCTCAAGCGACCCAGGCGATAGTAAAGCCATGGTGGCGGCTCGTCAGCGCTTTCTTGACGCTGGCTACTATCGGCCAATTGCAGATGCGGTGAGTCGTGCCGTGTTGAGCCAGGCGAAGCGTCAGTCGATACGCGATACGCCGTTTAGCTGTTTGGATGCAGGCTGTGGTGAAGGTTACTACCTGCGCCAGTTAGCTAGCGCGGCGCAGGATGCGTTGCCGCTGGCGCTAATGGGTCTGGATATCTCAAAGTGGGCGGTGCTGGCCGCGGCTAAGCAGGATAGTCGGCGGGGGGGGCAACAAGAACATAGTCAAACACCGCAAAGCCAATGGGTGGTCGGCAGCAACGCGCATTTGCCGGTGCAATCACAAACATTAGACAGTGTGCTGTGCATGTTTGGCTTTCCCGTCATGGGCGAATTTGCGCGCGTGTTGAAACCGGGCGGCATGCTGTTACAGATTGAGGCGGGGCCAAGCCATTTGCGCGAGCTGCGGGAAATTATCTACCCCACCTTAAAGCCCGAGCGTTCAAGTGAGTCAAAGGTGCCGGAGGGTTTTATACATCACCATACTGAGCGCCTCTGCTATTCACTCGCACTTGAAGGCGCTGAAGACATTTCGGATCTGCTGGCGATGACGCCGCACCTTTATCGAGCTAGTGCCGAAGGCCGTGCTCGCGCTGGGGCGCTTGAAGCACTTGCGATTACGGTAGAGGTGCGCCTGGTGCATTGGTTGCGAAGTGAGTAGGGCTCAAACGCAATTGTTAACTAGCAAACGCAACAAGGCCCGCATAAGCGGGCCTTGTTATTCGAACCTCGTAAGGTTCGAGCAAACTTAAAAGCGCTATGTTTTAAAAAACGTAGGCTTAAGAAATTTGCTTGATGTTTGAAGCCTGAAGGCCTTTCTTACCCTGGGTAACGTCAAAAGAAACGTTAGCGCCTTCTTGCAGGGTTTTAAAGCCGTCTGATTGAATTTCAGAGAAATGAGCGAACAGGTCATCGCCGCCGTCAGAAGGAGCAATAAAACCGAAGCCTTTAGTATCGTTGAACCACTTAACTGTGCCAGTAGACATAGTAAAAATCCTTTCGCGCAAAGCGCTTAATAAAGTTCCTGGTATCACCCAGATTAATAGCGGATAAAACAAGGAATACAATTACAGGCTTGCCGAAAGATTTCGTACATATCAATCTCGTACACTTCTGAATCTTTTTCGTACACTTCTGAAACCATGCTGCTTGCTAACCAACTGGCGACACAGTGTCATTAATATTTAGATGTGTCAACGCCTTTCTTGGCTTTTGCCTCTATGGCAGGGTCAGATTCATTACTGCCAGCCCATTTTCCATACGCTGGCATCTTTTAGACGTTGCCACGGCACAACGACTTCGCGATGCGAGTGGATGGCTTCAATCACGACATCGACGACGTTGTCGTCTTCATCGCGCAGCAGCTTGGTCACCAAGAAGTGTTTCTCTTTATTGCTGGGTTGCACCGCCGTCCATTTGCTGTGGTGCAGCTTGCGGGGATTAATAGCGTGCATGGGTACTCCTCGGTGACGATTTTGCATGCTTGTCATCATGGCTAGCGATGCGTTTACTGCTGCACCCACTGTTCAATGTTCAGCTCTTTATTGAGGCTTCTGAGGGTGTTGGTCAGCTCACGGCCACTGTCAGAGTGACAGCCCGTATCGTGTTCCAGTACCGCCTGTTCGCCCTCGCCGTTAATCCAGGTGACGGTATATTGAGGCAGGTCAGTCGCGCGGGGTTCACAATCAAGCGTTTGTTGCGTGGTGCCCATATTCGGCTGCCAAGATGCTAGGCGTGTTTGTAGTGCACTAAACGTCGTCGCATCGCCAGCCAGCGTGCGTTCACCTTCAGTGGCCGTGTGGCGCTCGCCCGTGAAGCGCGTGGTGCCATCTGCCTCAACCGCTACGCTGTAAACAGGGCAGGTGCCGTAGCAAGGGCCTACCTGATAACGAATTTCAGCCAAAGTATCTGAACTGCTCGCGGGCTGATGCTGTGCACAGCCGCTCATCAAAAGTGCCAGTGCCGTTGCCGCTAAACAGATGGTGGGTACGCGCATGCAGAAATTCCTTTTTTGGCTCTATGACGATTGATTGAAAGCAGCTCACAATAGCGGCTGCCATGCTAATGGCAAAACATCATGTGTCCCAAACCTGCTGATTATCATGAGTTTTAACGCCTAATGATACTTGATGTTCATAAGTTTCAGGGCAATAAAAACCTTCGATGAACTCAACCGGTTGCTGATGTTCATCGAAAACGATGCGACTTATGCATAGTAGCGCGTCACCTGGCTCCATCTTAAGCAGATTTGCTTGCTTTGGCGTCGCTAGTTTGGCGGTGATTGTTTGCTTTGCGTGGGAAATCGTTACATTAGCTCGTGCAAATAGAAGTAGCAGGGGCTGAGTAGTTAGGTCGTCTTGCGAAAATGAGCGGCCTATATGTTCAGGAACATAGGTGGTTAATAGCGAGAACGGGGTGCCATGATGACTTCTTATACGAGTTGCTTTTTGTACCAAGCTACCGGCAGTCAATTGCAGCTGATGGGCAATGATGCTGGTGGCAGATACGTAGCCAAAATCTAGCACGTCCACATCCGTAGTCAGTCCCATCGCAATTAGGTTTTCTAGAACTCCAGAGATACTTGCCTGTATCGGCGAGGCTTCGTTGGCAGCGATGGGGAACGTGCCCTTACCGCGGTGTCGTTCAACCAATCCTTCTCGATTAAGGCGCTCCATTGCCTTACGCATTGTGATGCGTGAAACACCAAACTGTTGGGCCAATAATACTTCGTTGGGCATTGATTGATCTGGAGGATAGTTTCCTTCCAGGATCTCCTGACGCAATACCAGATAAACCCGATGATGTTTGGGCCAGGGATCGTTAGAGCTCTCAAATGAGGGCGAGTAAGATAGCTCTCGCACATCGCCTCCTAGGTAAGGTGGGTGTTTTGTTTGTTCTATTGACATAACAAAGATACCATGCATCAATAGCGCATGTTAGCTCGACCAATAACACAAAGCTCTCTGACATGTCTGCTAGATGATCAATAACGAAATATTTAATAACGAGATATTCAATAACAATCCGATAATCGGAGAAGTGATATGCCATATCAACTGCGATTCAAGAAAGCTTCAGTTATTTCTCATGTTCTTTGTCGCTCCCTTTGGGTGCTCCCCTTGCTCACGTTAAGTGTATCTTCCTTAGCGCTTGCAGACGACTGGCCTGATAGCCCTCTGGAAATTGTGGTGCCTTTCGATGCGGGCGGCAGCGCAGACCGGTTGGCTCGCGGGTTGGCCGAGCATATGTCCCCTCGCTTTGGCGTGCCTATTACCGTCGTGAATCGACCGGGTGGTGCTGGCGCTTTAGGCGCTACCTACTTTCAACAACAATCAGCTGACGGAGAAACCTTGCTTGTCATGCAGGCGACGCCCTACTTAGCAAGTGCCATTGAGGTAAGTGGTGCGCCGGTTGAGTGGCAGGATTTTTCGCTCTTGAGTGCGCAGTGGAATGATTATGGTGTGCTTGCCGTGCACAACAGCAGCCCCTACGAAAATCTTGAGCAATTAATTGAGGCCATGCGCGAACCCGGTGAGGTCAGCTCCGGCATTATTGTGGGTAACGGGGGGCATATCCAAACGCTCGTCATGATGGATGCGCTGGGTATCGATCATGAAAATGTGCGCTTTGTGACCTATAGCGGCGGTGCTCCATTACGCACGGCGCTGGCTGGCAACCAAGTGGATTTTGAGATTCTTGCCGCCGAGGCTGCGCTGACGATAAATGAAGAGGTGCGAGCACTGGCTGTTGTACACGATCAGCCAAGCGATAGCTGGGATGCACCACTCCTAAACGATGAACTGGCTGAGTTCGGCGTTGAGCCTTTACCGCTGATTGGTGGGAATGTCTCAGGCCTTATGGTGCATTCTTCTCTGCAGGAGGAATATCCCGAACGTTACGATCGCATCGTGCAGGTGTACCAAGAAACGTTAGAAAGTGACGAGTTTCAAGAGTGGGCGAAAAACGCACGAATGGGTGCTGATTGGCTAACGCCTGAAGAGAGTCAGGCGCTTATTGATGCTACCTATGAAGCTATTCAACAGTACGCACCTTTAGTTAAGTAGCCGCGTACGGTGTTTTGATCGTTTTACAAAAGGCAGTAGGAGTTATGACGTCTTCAACTTTTAGCCGCTCCTTCCCATGGGGAAATGTACTTTTTTCGTTAACGCTAGCGGGGGCGTTTTTCTACTACGCTCACGGCGTTCATGCCGCTGCTCGTGGGGCTACCGACTGGGTATTGGTAGTCCCCGTCGCCGGTATCGGCATTGCATCTCTATTGGTTATTACAGGTACGAAAATTGTGGATTGGTACCGGGAGCATGCGCATGATTCAGGCCGCACTGTTCCAGTCAAAACCCTTCTTTTCATGGCGCTGTTGGTTCTTTACGTGGGTGTACTGCCATTCATTGGTTTTGATATAGGCAGCTTCGTGTTTCTTGCTTTGACGCTTTACGTGCAAGGAGAAAAGCGCTGGTGGGTGTTGCTAGGAAGTGGCGTGCTGGTCTCTTTCGTTGTGGTGTTGGTATTTGTCCAGCTTCTTAACGTACGCCTTCCGACTATCCTGCTTTAACGACAAAGGTGCTGAAATTCATGATTGATACGGATGCATTCCAGGCCGCGATTGAGCTGCTCGCAAGCACGCCAGCAGCGTGGTGGGTGGTCGTCCCTGGCTTGATAATCGGATTGTTCTTTGGCTCGATACCGGGGCTGTCGATTTCTATTGCCATGGCGGTGTTTCTCCCTGCTACGCTGTATATGGATTTTCTACCCGCTATTCTATTTCTGACTGCCATTTTTACAGGCGGCGGTTTCGGCGGTGCGATACCCGCTATCATGATGAATATACCCGGCACATCCTCCTCGGTAGCCACGGCCTTTGACGGCTATCCTATGGCGCGCAAAGGGCAGCATGCTCAAGCGCTCGGCATTGGGTTAATGGCTTCCGTACTAGGCACGTTAGTCGGATACTTGCTGCTACTGCTGACAGTTCAATCAGTATCCCATTGGGTTCTTAAGCTAGGGCCAACGGAGATGTTGGTTATTGCTCTATGGGGGGTCACGCTGATTGCCGTGTTAAATGACGCTAGCATTTCTAAAGGGCTAGCAGCGGGCGCGCTGGGTATTCTGATTAGCACTGTCGGCTACAGCGATGCAGGACAGATGCGAGGAACCTTTGGCAGTATGTACTTGCTGGATGGTATTCCGGCCATACCTGCGCTCATCGGCTTTTTCGCGGCATCTGAGTTGTTTAATCTGGTTGGTAAAAACTACATCGTGGATGCACAGGAAAATCGTGTTGTCCGGTTTCGCAGTATTTTGGAAGGAATGGGGTTTGCGGCAAGCAGGCCACTACAGGTGCTGCGGGGAGGGGGGATGGGTGCGGTTATAGGCGCCATTCCTGGCGTAGGGGCAAGTATCGCTAACCTTGCCGCTTATGCAACGGCGAAAAAGCAGTCGAAAGAGCCAGAGTCTTTTGGCAAAGGCCATCCTTCCGGGCTCATTGCGGCAGAGTCGGCTAACAGCAGTTCTGAAGGGGGTTCAATGATTACCCTTCTGGCGCTGGGGTTGCCGGGCGGCGCGGGTACCGCTGTATTGCTCAGCGCGTTTGCTTTGCATAATGTGACGGGAGGCCCACGGTTCATCCGCGAAAATACCGACATTGTCTATGCCCTGATTCTTGGCAATATGGCTCAGGCCGCCTTATTGTTGGTGGTTGGGCTGGGCTTTATTTTTTTGGCGGGATATATCGTCAAAATTTCGCTTAAATTCATGATTCCCGTGGTAATGGTGCTTTCTGTCGCAGGTTCTTACACCATTACAGGAAATATGGTGGGCCCGATTACCGTTGTGGTTACGGGTATCCTGGGATGGCTGATGCGTTTGTATGGCTTTCCAGTGGCCGCTACGGTGGTAGGTCTATTAGTCGGTAGTATGGCTGAAGGTGAGCTGGTAAGAAGTATGCAGATCAGCGGAGGTAGCTTAGGGTTTATATTGGAACGGCCTATTACGCTGATTTTTCTGGCTTTACTACTGTTGTCTATACTGCCTCGCATTGTAGGAAGCGTCTCTAAGTGGAAGAAATCTTAAACTGCTCCACTGTATTGCTGTGCCTCTAAAGCCACTGGCTTTTAGTAAGCCGGTGGCTGTTGCCGTTACTGAATAATAGCGCTGTAAAGAATGGCATTGCTTACTTTTTACGATATAGCACCATACCTGCGTGATAGAGCACGCCATCGATGAACTCACCATCAGCGGTAAAACCGGTGTCATCCCAGTATTCTATGTAGTTATTCGTTACTCGATAGCGGCCCTGGTAAGCACTTTTATGCTCACCACGGGCCTCGTCGTAGCGATTGTTGGGTAAAAGATCATGACGAATACGTCCATCTTCAGTTACCCACATACCAACATACGGATGGTCTGCCATAGCTTCGATTTACTGCCGCCTACTCACCTTGTCGATCTTGCTGTGCCACACTAATAAGGTGGTGTGCAGGCTTATCAAAATAGGCCCATCAACGTATTCAAACCTGTAGGGACTCAAATGACACGCATATGGAAGGCCTATTTGAACGCGTCGTTGATTTTACGCGTCACCATCGCGCTGGTATTGGGCGTGTTAGTCGGGCTTGTTGGCGGGGATACAGTGGCCGTTTGGCTGGCGCCGCTGGGTGATTTACTGCTGCGGCTACTGACCTTTTTGATTGTGCCCATCGTGCTGTTCACGCTGATGGTGGGGGTTAACCAGTCGCGCGAGGGTAGCGCGGGGCGTATAGGCGGAAAGGTCTTTGGCTATTATCTGGCGTCTTCAGCGCTGGCCATTATGGTGGGCTTAACGGTTGCTACGCTGTTTAGCCCAGGAAGTGGCATGACGCTCAACGACGAAGCCAGTTTTTCGGTGCCTGAAAACCCTGGCGTTGTCGAGGCGCTGCTTAACATCGTGCCGGATAATATTATCGGGGCTTTTGCCGAGCTTAATATGCTGGGCATTATTTTTACGGCATTAGTGTTTGGTATTGCGCTGCTAAAAATGCGCCAATCACCGCGCCAGCATGCGATGGGCGAGCGGTTGTACGAGGTGATTGAGGCACTAAACGATGTCACGCTAAAAGTTATGTCAGGGGTGTTGCACTATGTGCCCATCGGCGTCTTTGCAATTGTCGCCGAAACGGTGAGCCGTCAAGGCTTGGAAACGCTGCTATCGTTGGGTGATATGGTGGTTGTGCTGTATATCGCGCTGGGCGTTCATGTGCTGCTTTATTGCGGCATCATGCGTTTATTTGGTGTGAAACTACGCACCTTCTTCCGTGAGGCACGCACGCCCATGCTCACGGCATTTGCCACTCAAAGTAGCTCTGGCACGCTGCCGTTAACGGTCAACGCGGCCCGCCGTTTAGGAATTTCTAAGAGTATTTATGGCTTCAGCCTGCCGCTAGGGGCCACTTTGAATATGGATGGGGCGGCGATTCGTATCGCTATCTCGGCAGTCTTTGCCGCCAACGTGATTGGCGCGCCGCTGGATTTCATCAGCATGGTACAGATTGTGCTGATTGGTACGCTGGTCTCGGTGGGCACTGCCGGGGTGCCGGGTGCCGGTATCATTATGATTGCCACGGTGTTTGCCCAGGTCGGGCTGCCGATTGAAACCGTTGCGTTGCTCGCCGCTATTGATGCACTGGTAGGCATGGGCGCCACGGCCTTGAACGTGACCGGCGATTTAGTCGGCACATCGGTGATTGCGCGTAGCGAAGGCGAGCAGTTAAGTGAGACGCCTGTAGAAGAAGCGTCAGAGGTTGCAAAGGGGTAGCTTAAAAGCGCTTGCCCTGTAGTCCCGTGAGAATGCATTCACTCCTGGCATCGGCGCCTCCATGGCCACGTTGACTAGGCATAAAAAAGCCGCCTAAGTGTGACCTTAGGCGGCGTTGCATTTATCAAGCGATGAGAACTAAATGTTAGTGCTTTAATATCACATAAAACGCATGGATGATGCCGGGTATAAATCCAAACAGCGTTAGAATAATGTTCAGCCAGAAATGTCCTTTAAATCCGACTTCAAGAAATACGCCGAGTGGCGGAAATAGAACCGCAAAAATCATTTTGATTGGATCTGTCGCTGTAAACGCCATGAAGCCTCCTTTGCTTTCAGGGGTGTAGCCTGTACAAGTTTAAGCATTACCAAACAATTTATCTATGCCTCAATTAACTACTAGAGACTAGCCAGATCAGGAAATCGTTCAATCCTGCCATGCATTTTCACGTTGAGGTATCTGGGAGGGACCCCGTGTTGAGAAGAGTAGCGACCACGTCTTTTTGTTTATTAAGCTGTCTGACGGCTAGCCAAAGCTGGGGCCAAAATATGCCAGTGACTTCCAGCGCGATGGACACGCTAGAGGTCACGGCACCGCGCCTGGCGCGCGAACTGTACGCAACGCCTGCCGCGGTCTCAACGCTTGACCGTGACGCCATTGCACAGGGGCAGCAGCGTGCTCGCCTGGATGAGGCATTAGTGCGCGTACCGGGCGTGTTTGTGCAAAACCGCGATAACTTTGCCCAGGGCCAGCGAATCTCTATTCGAGGTTTTGGCGCGCGGGCACCGTTTGGCGTGCGTGGCATTACCGTGATGGTCGATGGCATTCCCTACACGCTGCCCGACGGTCAAGCGCAGCTTGATGCCATCGATTTAGACAGCGCCGAGCGTATCGAGGTCATCCGCGGGCCCTCTTCGGTGCTTTACGGCAACGCGGCTGGCGGAGTGATCGCGGTGACTACCGCCGACGGTCGCGATAACCCAGGAACGCGCCTGCGCGCGGAGGTTGGGAGTGACGGCTATCGAAAAACGTCGCTGCAAACCGGCGGTTCTCAAGGAGACTGGTCGCATCATGTAAGTCTTTCGGCGCTCAATGTTGATGGCTATCGTGAGCAGAGCTCGACTGAAAAGTATTTGCTAAATGCCAAACTGCGCCGTGAGTTAGGCAGCGGAAGGGCGATAACGGCCATTATCAATTTGCTTGAAAACCCGCGCTCCGAAGATCCTGGTGCGCTAAATGCACGCGAAGTCGCGAACGGGCGTGATCAGGCCGCCCCAAACTCCATAGCATTGGATGCTAGGCAAAACGTTGATCAGCAGCTGCTCGGCTTACAGTACGAAGATCTGTCCGCAGGCCCTGGCGAGCTCTATGTAAAGGGTTTTGTTGCGCAGCGTGATTTTGAGCAGCAGCTGCCGTTCGTGGGCAGTAGCCGGTTGGGCTATCAGCGTGATTACCTGGGCGCGAGCGCTGAGTATCATCATGAAATTAATGTAGGCAGCCTGCCGCTGAGCTATATCACCGGTGTGGATGTGGCGCGTCAAAACGATGAGCGCTTTCGTAATGATGTAAACGCTCAGGGCGTGGTGGGTGAGCAATTGGCGGAAGAGACGCAAACGGCAACCTCGGCCGGGGTCTTTGCTCAGGGGGATTTGGCGCTTTCCGAGCAGGTAACACTCTCGCTGGGTGCCCGCTTTGACCGAGTAGAGTTAGAGGTCGACGACCGCTACCTGGACGATGGCGATCAAAGCGGTGAGCAAACCTTCAACGAATGGAGTGGCTCAGCGGGTTTGAGCTACCGCTATCGCCCACAGCATCAGGCATATGTGAATACCGGTACCGCGTTTGAAACGCCCACCTTCTCAGAGTTTGCTAACCCCTCGGGTGGCGGTTTCAACCCTTCAATTTCGCCGCAAAAGGCCTGGAATCGTGAGATAGGTCTGCGCGGTTACGTTGAACCGCTGGCGATGGATTACGACTTGGCACTGTTTTCGGTGCGTGTGCGCGATGAGTTAGTGCCGTATGACGAGGGTGCTCGCACCTTCTATCAAAACGCGGGCGATACCGACCGTGATGGGATTGAGCTGGCGCTAGGTTGGCAGTTAGCCAGCCAGTGGCGATTGGACAGCGCCTTAACGTTGGCGCGCTACGAATTTGATGGTTTTGCAACGCCAGCTGAGCGTTTTGATGGTAATCGTATTCCCGGTTTGCCCGAGCAAACATGGGTCAATCAGCTAAGTTGGCAAGGCCTTGATGAACGCTTTGCAACGCTGGAAACCCAGTACGTGGGCGATATGGTCGCAGACAATGCCAACGACACAGAGGTTGATAGCTACTGGCTGGTCAATTTGCGGGTGGGGGATGGCTGGGCGCTGGGCAGCGACACCAGGCTGAATGCTTATGTCGGCATACGTAATCTACTTGATGAGGAGCATTTCGCTAACGTGCGCCTGAACGGCACCTTTGGGCGCTTTTACGAGCCCGCGCCAGGACGCAGTGTGTATGGCGGAGTGGAAGTAAGGTTCTAACCCTGCAATTGAGGTACTAATAAGCGCTGCGCTGAGAATGGCCTAGGCGCTTATTCTCCACTTCCCATCAACAGAACGGGCGGCCCTGAGGCCGCCCGTTGTGTTTGTCGTTACCAATGCGGGCCGCTAAAAAATAGCGTAGCTGAGCATAGTTAACGTTTTACTTGGCTCACATTATTCCGGTAGCGCGTAGCCAATGACATAGTCACCCATTTTTGTACCAAAAGTGCCGTGGCCTCCCGCCGTAACGACCACGTACTGACGCCCATCTGTGCCGGTATAGGTCATTGGGGTAGCCTGGCCGCCGGCCGGCAGACGCGCTTTATATAGCTCTTCGCCAGTGGTGACGTTGTAACCACGCAGATACTGATCCAGCGTGCCGCTTAAGAACGAAACGCCGCCCGCCGTGGTTAATGGGCCGCCAAGCGCAGGCACCCCCACGTTCAAGCCAATCGGTAGGCCAAACGGCATGCTGTCGCGAGTTGTGCCATTGCGGTGTTGCCAAACGACCTCTGCGCTTTGTAGGTCAATTCCAACCACGTTACCCCAAGAGGGCGCTTGGCAGGGAAGGCCTAGCACGGAAAGCAGCGGGCCGAGTTCAACCGCGTAGGGCGCGCCTTCATTGGGCTGTAAGCCCTGTTCGCTGGCAGAACCTTGGCCTTCCTCCACCTCGTCACGCGGGATCAGCGTGGACACAAACGCTAGGTACTTAGCCCCGGTGAACAGCGCTTGACGCTCAGGGTCAACCGCAACCCCGCCCCAGTTCATCACACCCACATTGCCGGGATAGATGATGCTGCCTTCCAGCGACGGCGGGGTGTATTGGCCTTCATAGCGTAATGAGTTGAATTGAATGCGGCACATCATTTGATCAAACGGTGACGCGCCCCACATATCACGTTCGGTGAGTGGCGGAGGCAGTAGGTTCAGCGCCGATTGAGTCTGGGTTTCAGCAGTCCAGTCGCCGTCTACAGCGCCTTGAGGCACGGGCACTTCTTCGATGGGTACAATCGGCTCGCCGGTTTGGCGATTTAATATATACAGGCTGCCCTGCTTGGTTGGCTGGATTACCGCAGGCTGTGTGCCGTCGTTGGTGGCTAGATCTATCAGCACCGGCTGGGCGGGGGTATCCATATCCCATAAGTCATGGTGTACAAACTGATAAGCCCATTCAACTTGGCCATCGTCCAGATTGAGTGCTACTAAGCCCGCACCATAGATTTCGTCATTTGCTGTGCGGTCGGCGCCATACTGATCGGGGGTGGCATTGCCCATGGGTAGGTAAACCATGCCAAGTTCTTCGTCAACGCTGATCGGCGCCCATACGTTGGGTGAGTTGCGGGTGTAGGTTTCGCCTTCAGCCAATGGATCGGTATTGTCTGGATTGCCGCTATCCCAGTTCCATACCAGCTCGCCGGTGTGCACATCAAAAGCACGAATAACCCCAGATGGCTCATCGGTGGAGCTATTGTCGGTGACATGGCCGCCCAGGATTATCAGGTTCTCGGTCACCGTGGCAGGGGAGGTTGAGTAGTAGCCGCCCGGTGCAAAATCGCCAATATTGTTAGTCAGATCAATTTCGCCGTTATCGCCAAAGTTAGCGCAGCGTTCGCCGTTATCGGCATTCAAGGCGATCAAGCGAGCATCCGCCGTTGGCAGGTAGAGCCTGCGTGGGCACATGACATCCGTGGCGCTCAGCATTGCGGGCGTAGTGCTATCGTCTGCAACGCCAAACAGCAGCGACAGAAAAGAAAGATCCAGGCTGAAAATATCGTTGTTATCGAAGATATCAAAAGACATTGCCGTGTCGCTTGCCGGTGCGCTGTCTGTCGCTATGTTAGTTGCGTCGTCGTTAGGCGTGGCGTCAGAAGAATAGCTGGCTGCATCGTAGTAGGCGAGGCCGCGGCAGGTCATGTGCGCCCAGCTGGAAAAGTCATCTGCCCCCTGAGTGCTGATTTCCGGGTCGAACTCCCAAAGGGTTTCACCCGTTTCAGGAGAGAGTGCCATGGCACGGCTGTGCGAGGTGCAGATATACAGGCTGTCGTTAACTTTTAGCGGCGTATTTTGATTGGTAATTTCGGGTGGTGCATTAGAGCCCGCCTGATCGCCGGTTTGAATGCGCCACACCTCTTCAAGCTCGCTAATGTTGTCAGGCGTTATCTGATTAAGCGAGGAGTAGTGAGTGCCAGCGTTGGTGCCGCCGTAGGCAGGCCAGTCGTCACCTGCCACCTGGGCGGGGTTAACGGCGCCGGCACCGGGTATGTTGTTTGTGGCTAGGGTACCTTTAATAGTGCCGGGGTCGCTGAACTGACTGGCGATGGCCACGATCATCGCCGCGCTAATGCTGGCCATCAGTGCCAAGCTGCCGCCGCGTGAATGGAGCGGCTTACGCCACCAGGGAAGCAGTAGCAAAATGCCTATTAAGCAGAGAATCGCGACCCGAGGAACCAACTGCCACCAGTCCAGGCCCACTTCCCAAAGTGCCCAGCCCAGGGTGGCTAAAAGTACCAGTGCGTAGAGCCAGAGAGCGGCGCCTCGGCGCAAGATGAATAAAATGCCGCACGCGATAATGCTCAATCCGGCGATTAAGTAGTAGGCGCTGCCGCCCAGGCTGATTAGCTTTCCGCCGCCAACGGCGAGCACTAAACCCACTATTAATAAAACAAGGCCCGCGATGATAGCTGGCCATTTGCAGTGGTCACGCGTGCTTTCTTTCATGAGATGTCCCCTTATGAAAACGTACTAACGTTGCTTGATTTAGATAGACAAGCAACATGCCAACAACGCGCTTTAACCCATCGACAGCGCCGATGGGTTAAGACACACCTTTTCAGTGGCTATTTTAGTAATCAAGCCGCTATTGGTCTAACGGTTTGATTTTTTTCTGAGGCGAGCACGTTACCGCAACGTCGCAGTCGTTGCGGTAACGTGGGACAGCAGGTGAGAGCGTTATAGCTTAACCAGCATTTTGCCGGTGTTGCCACCTTCAAACAGCGCAAGGAAGGCATCAGGCGTACTCTCCAGGCCTTCTTTGACGGTTTCTTTATAAGCCAGCTTGCCTGCCGCTACCTGGGGAGTCACTTCGTTTAGGAAATAGGGGTAGCTTGACCAGTGATCAGCAACGATAAAGCCCTGCATCTTCGCTTTGCGAATCACCAGCTGAGAAAGATTGCTGGGGCCGGGCGAGGGCGCTTCAGCATTGTAGCTATCGATCATGCCGCATACGGCGATGCGCGCGCCTTCATTTAGCTGGCTGAGCGCTGCTTCAAGGCAGATGCCGCCCACATTTTCGTAATACACGTCGATGCCGTTAGGGCTGGCAAGTTTGATCGCATCGCTTAATTCTTGCGCGGTCCGGTTTTGATAGCTGACAGGCTCGACGCCTAATGATTCAAGCCATGCGAGCTTATGAGCCGCGCCCGCAATGCCAACGACATGGCAGCCCTTTGCTTTCGCTAGCTGAACAGCCAGCGAGCCAACCGCGCCGCTGGCGGCACTCACTAAAACGTTGTCGCCCGGCTTGCATTCGGCTATCAGATTGAGGCCGGTCCAGGCAGTCATGCCGGGCATTCCTAGAACACCCAGGTACGCTTGTTCAGGCACGTCATTTTCCGGTAAGGGCGTGAGGCCTTCTGCGGGAAGCTGAGCAATATCACGCCAACCACCCATGTGACTGACGTTATCACCGACCTTAAGACGTGAATCATTGGACTCGATAACCTCGCCAATCGCACCGCCTTCCATCGGTTTACCAATTCCAAACGGTTCTACATAGGTGCGCAAGCCACTCATGCGGCCACGCATGTAGGGGTCCACAGACAGCCAGTGGTTGCGAATACGCACTTCGCCTTCGGCAAGGTCAGGCAACGTTTGCGTCTCAAGCGCGAACAGAGAGCGGTCGGGTAGGCCGTTGGGATAAGCGGTAAGCGTGTAAAAGCGCGACTGCATAAATGTCTCCTGCGAATACGTTACATGATGAACATTACGCGTTGTACGACGCGTGCGGTGTCCCTTGTAGCATAGAGACCATTAGCCTGCTGGCAAGTTCGTCAATGTAGGTTAATCGCGCGTTTAGACACAGGGCGCACAAAAAAACAGGGCGATCCATTGCTGGTCGCCCTGTCTATATGATGCTGTTACGATACTACGTGTGCTGTCGCATTGATTAGGCTAAGGGGTATCACACACCAACCAAGAATGTGTTATCCGTTAATCCAACAGCGTTACCATCACCGGTGCCGTACCGCGTCGGAGCATGCCAAGCTTAACCGCCGCGCGTTTAGATAAATCAATGATTCGCCCTTGCACAAAAGGGCCGCGGTCATTGATCAACACTTCTACTTCTTGCCCAGTATCCGGGCGTGTCACCAGTACTTTCGTTCCAAAAGGCAGGCTTGGATGAGCCGCCGTTAATGCCTGTTGGTCAAAGGGTTCCCCACTAGCAGTGGTGGCTCCCTGAAAGCGGTCGCTGTAAAACGATGCGACGCCTTCCTGTATTTCTGTTTCGTGTGCAAAGGCACTATTGGCAGCGCTACATGTTACGATCGCTGCCAAGCAAATCGTTCGGATCAGTCTTTTTCGGGCTCCCATGGGAGTACCTCAGTTTTGCGTGTCACGAATCCCGCACTCTTGATGAGGTGCCTTATAGGCCAAACGATAGTACCCGTGTCGCTTAAGCTCAGCAAGCTTTAAGAAGATCGGTGCAATTAGGTTCATATTCGAGATTTTTACACTTGCCTTATGCGACCTTGAATTTCAGCTACTTACCGAATTGTGCAGGAACTGTGTCAATAATAGCGTGACTGAAATACAGTGCTTTTCATGAAACGCTCACTTGAATAGCGTAAGCATCTTATACTTACGATTGACGCATTAATTAATCATTGTCATTGCGACTTAATAGGAAATTATTCATGGCTAAATCTTCTTCCTTGGGTTTTGTACTTGTCGCTGTTGGCGGCGCTGTCGTTGGTTTTTTGGCCGCTCAAGTTATTCCTTTGCAGGGGCTGTCAACCGACGCGACGCCCGTCGAAAACGTTGATGGGACTGGTAAACAGCCTTCTTCTGCTGTTGCGGGATTGAAGAAATTTACACTCAACGAGCGTATGAATGGTGAAATAACGTCGGCTAGCGAGCTCAACGGTAAAGATGGCAGCCGTTTTTTGCGCTATGCCATGACGTTGGAAGCAGAAGATTTAGTCGAAATTTCTCTGCGTGGCGCATTGCAGGGCATAGTGGCTCTGTATGATGATCAGCTGCAGCTGCTGGCAAGTGCGCCAACGGTACGCCAGCGCATTGAAGAGAGCGGTGATTATGTAGTGGTAGTGAGCGGAGCTGATGCGCATAGCTACGGCCCGTTTAGCGTCAATGGCCGTACTATCGAGCTCAGTGATTCCGATACGCTAACCGTTGATGCGCCTATCGATAGTTGGCTCAATAACGAAGCCCGTGAATTTACCCTAACGATCGCAGAAGCCGGTATGTATCAAATAGAGATGCGTGCCGATGACTTCGATGCCTATCTAGTGTTGGAAGGCCCCAATGGCTATCTGCGTGAAGATGATGATAGTGCTGGTGATTTAAACGCACGCATTTCGGATTTTCTTGCCCCGGGTGATTACACGCTGCGCGCACGCACGGCCTATGGCGATGCCAATGGCTTGTTCTCGCTAACGGCAGAACCGCGCGAGCTGCCAGGTGATGGTGAGCTGCGCAATGATGGCCCTATTGCGCCCAATGAGTCCTTCAATGGCTGGTACAGCGGTCAAGATCTTGGCTATGAGCTAGAGATTGAAGAAGCTGGCATGTACCAAATTGAGATGAGCTCCAGCGAAGTCGACTCCTATCTGGTATTGGAAGGCCCCAATGGCTACTACCGCGAAGATGACGATAGTGCAGGTAACTTGGATGCGCGCATTGCTGACTTTTTAGCACCCGGCACCTATCAGCTAACAGCACGCACGGCTTATGGTTCCGAGAGCGGTCTATTCGCGCTTGCCGTTGAGCCGCGTGAATTGCCCGATGACGTTGAGTTGCAAAACGAAGGCGCGCTCACGTCTGGCGAGACGTTAAATGGCTGGTACAGCGGTGAACCGCTTACTTACGAGCTTACGATCGAGGAAAGCTCGCTGGTGACGATTGCCATGCGTTCTTCAGATTTCGACACCTTTTTAGAAATTAGCGGCCCAGGCGTTGCTGTAAGTGACGATGATGGCGCAGGCGGTACCAATTCGCAGTTGCAGGAACAGTTGCTACCGGGAACTTATACCGTGAGTGCACGCGGATACAGCACCGCAGGCAGCGGTTTGTTTGAGCTGAACGTTGAGACTGAAGCCGCGGATATTGCGCCAGATATGTAATTTCCCGCGCTTTTGACGCAGTCCATAACGCCCTTGCCGCTGATAGCGACAAGGGCGTTTTCATTTGTCTTAGCACACTGCCGCTAGCGGCCTGCTTTGATGCAGCCCGCGACGACCAGCACCGCCGCTGCGGGTAGGCGCCAGTCAAGAACGCTCATTCCTGCCAAGACCAGCAGCAGGGCGGCTAAAATGGGTACGCCGTAAGCAAGGCTGCCAACCAAGCTGGTGTGCCCCCAGCGAAGGGCTTTATCCCAAGCCACCATCGCTATCCCGTACGGACCTAGCCCCAGCGCGATACCTGCCAAAAGTGCTTCGCCACTGGGCAGCGCAATGTGCCCTTCTAATAGCAGACTAGCACCTGTAGCGATAGCGCTAGCAACAAGCAGCAGCCTAGGTAATATCGGCGTAAGTGCCACCGGAGCTGCTTGGCTCAACCATGAATAGATAGCCCAGCAAAAAGCCGCTAAAAGTGCCAAGGCGTAGCCAGTAGTAGCGCCACCTAGGCCGCCACTGATCGCTTGGGGCACGAGTAGCAGCGCCGCGCCTGAAAACGCAATCAGTGCGCCTAAAGCCCCGGCTAAGCGTAAGCGGCCAAAGCGACTCCACTGGGTGAGTAATACAAACAGCACGGGCCAGGTATAAGTAATCAGCGCCGCTTCAGCGGCGGGCGCTAAACGCATGCCGATAAAGTACGTGCTCACCGCACCAAAAATGAGCAATGGAACGCCTACCCAGATCCTGAACTGCCAGCCAAAGCTGCTGGCCGCGACGTTGACGCGGCGGCTTAGGGGGAGCGTTGCTAGTGCCCCAGCTAATAGCGTTACCGTCGTTAGCTGCAGGGGTGGCGTGGCCTTTGCGAATTCAGCCAGCAGCGGCGCCGCACTCCAAAGCATCACGGCCACTAGCGCCGCGCCAATGCTGTACCAGCGTGGAAATATGACGGGGGCGTGAACGGGATGCATGTGCGATCTCCTTGATTTAAGCATGTGCAGAGCAGCATACTTATTGCCAATGCATCACAATATCAATCTTTATTGATGGTATTCATCAAGGATTATGATATATGCGCGCACCGACGTTGGATCTCACCTTGCTGCGTACGCTAGTGGCTATTTCTGATACCGGTAGCGTGACCGCGGCGGCTAAGCGCTTGGATTACACGCAGTCGACGGTCAGCATGCAGTTGCAGCGATTAGAAGCGCAGTTAACGCTTACGCTGCATGAGCGAGAAGGGCGACGAATACGCTTTACATCGGAAGGAGAGCGTTTGCTTAGCCACGCGCGCCGCCTGTTAGCGCTTAACGACGAAGCGTGGAGCGACATGCAGGCGCGCCAAGTCACCGGTGATCTTACCCTGGGGATTCCTGAAGATTACGCGTCGTTATTGCCCTCCGTGTTTGCTTACTTTCATCAGCTTTATCCGTCAGTTGGCTTGCGGGTTATTTGTGGCACCAGCGCACTGCTTGTTGAGCAAGTTAAGACCAAAGAGTTAGATTTGGCCTTAGTCACGCGCCAGCGCAACTCCCCCGGTGGCGATGTCATTCGCCGCGAGCCGTTGGTGTGGGCGGTGGGCGTGAATCAGCAGCCGTTGCTCAGTGACCCACTGCCGCTGGCGCTCTATTCCCCCGGCGCTGATGTGTTTCGTGAAGTGGCCGAGCAGGCGCTGCAGGCGGCGGGGCGCAGTTGGCGAGTTGCCTATACCAGCCAGTCTATGGCGGGGTTAGCGCCTATCGTGACGGCTGGGCTTGCGGTGGTGGTCGTCACGCGCAGTATGCTGACGCCATCCTTACGGCCTTTAGATGAAAGTAGCGGGCTGCCCGCGCTACCAATGATTGAGTTGGCACTTCACCGTGCGCCGCATCGCCCCTCAGAGCCGGCGCGCCGTTTAGGAGAGTTGATTCGCGAGCAGCTAGCCGCACCTGAACAAGCGCTATAAGGTAAGTAACGTTTAGCGTTGAACGTGGCGCAATGCTTTAATCAGCGTGAGGGAGCGTTACTGACTAGAATGATAAGCAAATAAATTGGCGGTTAGGAGCATGGCATGCACGAACTGGATCACTATATTTACCCGCATCGGGTACTGCACTGGCTAGTCGCTGGGGCGTTACTGCTCTCATTGGCCAGTGGCTTAACATTAGGATTGGTAGGTTTTGACCGTATTCTTGACTTGGCGGGAAGCGTGCTTACCAATTTGCTATACACCAGCCATAAAACGCTCGGCGTATTGATCTTACTGCTGATGACGCTGCGTATCATTACGCGCCTAGCCTTTGTGGTGCCGGACCATTCACCGCCGCTGAATGCCTTTGAGCGTACCGTCAGTACTAGCGTGCATCATTTGCTGTATTTGGCACTGATTATTATGCCGATAGTGGGCTGGGCCGCGACGGCAAGCGGTGGGTTTCCGGTGGAGTTTTTCAAGTGGCAGTTACCGGGCTTAATCGGCCGTCATGAGCAACTGTCCGAGCAGTTGTTTGTATGGCATGGATGGCTAGCCTGGATCATTTTAGGACTGGTGGTTCTGCATGTCGCGGGGGCGCTGTTCCATTGGCGAATCAAGCGCGACAATGTGATGACGCGGATGAGCTTATTTGATTGAGTCGGGCGAGCGTGCCGTTGCGATAGCCGCCCGCTGAGCGGCACCGTAACGGCGGGAAAAGCGGGAGTCGGGGCTGTTTCTGGCCCTGCTCCTGCTTTTTCGTCGGTCTCAATGCTCTACCTGAAATACCCGCTTAAGGTATTTGACGAAGCCCTGATCTCGTGACGACGTCTTGCCGGGTTCATCGGAGATCTTGGCCACCGGCTGGCCGTTGCAGGCCACCATTTTAATCACCATGTTCATCGGTTTTAGGCCGGGCACGTCGCAGGTAAGCGTAGTGCCAATCCCAAAGCTTGTTTTGATTCTGCCTTCAAGCGTTGTCTTAAGCGCCATTGCCTTATCGAACGTTAGCGAATCGCTAAAAATCAGCGTCTTGCTGCGGGGGTCGATGCCCAATGTTTTATAGTGCTGGATGCATTTTTCCGCGAAGTGCAGTGGGTCGCCGCTATCGTGGCGAAGTCCATCGAAAAGCTTGGCAAAATACAGATCGAAATCTCGCAGGAAGGCGTCCAGCGTGATGGTGTCGGTGAGTGCGATACCAAGATGTCCGCGGTATTCCTGAACCCAGGCTTCCAGTGCCGCGCGCTGGCTATCGACTAGGCGACTACCTAGCTGCTGGTGTGCCATGACCCATTCGTGGGCCATCGTACCCATGGGAGCGAGCCCGTGGCGCCTGGCGATATCGACATTGCTGGTACCCACGAAATTGCCTGGGAACTCCTGATTCAACACCGTAATGATGGCTTCCTGCACCGGCTGAGAAAGCCGACGGCGGGTGCCAAAGTCTGCAAGGTTCAGACCTGCCAGCTGTTCGGACGTGTAGTTGTCACGCAGCGTATCGAGCTTATAGCGCAGCTGATTCACCGCCTGCTCAATAGTAATATCAGGGTAGAGTACGCGGTTACGTACTTCGCTAATGATCGCCAATAACACGATTTCGAACAGTATGCTGTGCGACCAGGGACCGTCGATGACGATACATAGCTCCTGGTCTTCCATAAACACGTCAACGTACTCGGGACGGAAACGAAACAGTTCTAGGAAACGTATAAAGTCCGGCGTGAGGTAGTTAATCGTGCTGAGATAAGCCGATTCCTCGACGCTGAGCTTGAGAGTGCCTAACTGATCGATCTGATCGCGAATCTCGCTCAGGTACGGCGCCAAATCTTCCGAATTACGGCACCGGAATTCCCAGGTAACACTGGCATTGGGGTATTTGTGGTGTACCCCCTGCATCATGGTGATCTTGTACCAGTCGGTATCCAGCAGCGAGGTGATGATAGGCCCGTCGCGGTAAGTGGCTGTCATGAAACATTCCTAATGTAGCGCTGGTGCTTGGTAAACGGGGCCCTCACTGAGTGCATGGGGTCTCCTTGGTTATTGTAACGACTAGCTGAGGGTGTAGCCGCGGCGGTTATGCGCCTTTTATACACCGCTTTTATGCATTGCCCGTTATGAATGGGAATCATGCCATCCGCCTAGTTTACAGGTAAGCGAGATTTGATGCCTTTATTGACATCGCTGGGCAGTACGTCAAACTTCAGCGCTCTTTTATTTACAAGGTGAAAATTCCCATGGAGCTGGTGCGCTTAGTACTTCACCACTATCGCTGGCCATTTTTGGGCGCGATAGGTTTGAGCCTGTTAAGTGCTGGCTTAGGGGTGGGCGTTATTGCGTTTATTAATCAGCGGCTGATTGAAGTAGGCAGCTTGGCCGCGTTACCGCAATTTTTGGGCTTATTGGCCCTGCTACTCGCCATCACGCTGGCGACACAGCTGGCGCTGACCGTGCTTGGGCATCACTTTGTATTTGACCTGCGCTCACGCTTGGTGAAGCGCATCCTGGATAGCGATATCGAGCGCCTGGAGCAACTGGGCAATTCCACGTTGCTTGCCAGTTTATCGAGCGATGTGCGAAATATCACCATTGGCTTTGTGCGCCTGCCAGAGCTGATTCAAGGGGTGGCCTTAACGCTGGCTTCAATCGCTTACCTGGCTTGGCTATCGCCGCAAATGGTGGTGATTACCGTGCTGTGGATCGCATTCACCATGGGGGTGGGCTGGGTGTTGGTGTCGCGGGTCTATCGCCATTTTCGCTTAGTGCGTGAAAGTGAAGACCGCTTATATAAAGACTATCAATCGGCTATTGAAGGGCGTAAAGAGCTTGCGCTCAACCGCGATCGTGCGCAGCGCTTTTTCGACGAAACTTATACTGCTAATGCCCGTGATTATCTCTATCACATTATTCGTGCCGATACCTATCACCTAAGCGCCGGCAACTGGTCCAATATTATGATGCTTGGAGCCATTGGCGTGGTTTTCTTTATGGCTAACGGGCTGGGCTGGGCAACGCCTGCCGTCGCCGCTACGTTTGCGCTAGCGCTGCTGTTTTTACGCACTCCCTTGATTCAGGCCATCGGCGCGTGGCCTACCTTGATTAGCGCGCAGGTAGCCTTTGATAAGCTGGCAAGCCTGGAGCTTGCCGACTACCAACCAGGCTTTAGCGTCGACGATTCGCTGCACGACTGGCAACGGCTTGAGCTGGTCGACGTCAGCTATCATTACCCGGCCAGTGCACAGGGTGAAGGGTTTCAAGTCGGCCCTGTTAGCCTGACGCTGGAGCGCGGAGAGCAGGTGTTTCTTATTGGGGGCAACGGTAGTGGTAAGTCGACGTTGGCGCGGCTATTAACGGGGCTCTATCGGCCCCAAAGTGGCCAAATAAAGGTGGATGGCCAGGTGCTGACGTCGGCCCAATGGCATGCCTTTAGAGCGCGTTTTGCGAGCGTGTTTACCGATTTTCACCAGTTTGATCAAGCCATGGGCCCAGGTGGGCTGCCGGCTGATCCACAAACGGTGGCGACGTGGCTAGAACGGCTGCAAATGCAGCATAAATTGCAGTGGGAAGGGGATCGAGTCACTAATACGCAGCTTTCACAAGGACAGCGTAAGCGTCTGGCGCTGCTGCTTGCGATTGCTGAAAAGCGGGAAATTTTATTGTTGGATGAGTGGGCCGCCGATCAGGACCCGCAGTTTCGTCGTTTATTCTATCGTGAGCTGCTGCCACATTTGCGCGATATGGGCATCACGGTGTTTGCTATCAGCCATGACGATAGCTATTTCGAACATGCTGACAGGCTGTTGGAAATGTCGAAAGGGCAGTTAAGCGAGCTTAAGGGCGAGCAGCGGGCGCTGGCTAGCGCCGATGCGGTGGCGCAAATTAATATCTAGATCAACTATCGCCTGCCTGTTTTTCTGAGCAAGTCGCTCAATTAGCAAGCGGCTTGGTTGGTTCGGGCGTGCTTGCTTGCCTCGATATTGCAGGCTTCAAGTGGGCAGGTGCCGCAGGTGCCTAATTCATCCAGTAGGTAGCGCAGGCAGCACAGCTTGCGCACCCGCTTTACCTCTTCGCTGCCTTTAGGCTGAACGTAACGAACCGGTTGAAAGAGCGGATTGCGTTTGCCGTTCGCCAAGGTACGTGTTTCTAGCAGTGCTTTGGCCGCTTCAAGGGCGCCCTCGTTGACGAGGGGATGCTCAGCCAACACATTGATGAAATGATCGATGTAGCTCCCTGCATTACTCCAAAATACCCGCGTTGCCGCGCCGGAAATAGCCGCTAGCTGTTCAATTAGCGGTGTCCAGTGCTGCTCGATTAACGTCGCAAAGCGTTCATATGGGGAGTGGGTAGTTAATGGCGTGCCTTCGTGAGGCAGCCACAGCCGTGAGGTACAGCCCTTGTCGTTAAGGACGACCTGGAGATCATTCAATCCCACCGGCAGTTTGCGATTAAGCAGCAGGTTGGCCACAAGCGTCGGCAGTGCCAGCGCGCTGAAATGCCACTTCGACCAAATAGAGGCAACGGCTCGTAGGTCCCCACCTGGGTATTGCTCCGCCATGAGGGCGATATCTTCTTTCAGCCAATGGGCATCGAGCCAGCGGGCAGCGTTAAAGGCTTCCAGCGGGGGCGTCCCGCCAATAAGAGGCGGCGTAAAGTTGGCTAACGGCCCTATATAGCAGGCAGCTAATGAAGGTTCGAAGATTTGCGGCTGACGCAGGGCGAGGGGCATAAACGGACTCCAACACAGGGCGCTGGGTGAATAACAATGCGCTTACTTTAAACGGTAATGCATCTCAGTTAAATAGTGGCGTGTGTGTTAAATGCGTTTTAATATCAAATGAAAATAATTTTGCTTTGCTGTAGCATTCGCATTCCCGCTATGTTTTCAGCACTTGCTGCCCGCTATTAATCGATACTGAGGAACTCGCTTCATGTCGCTGCCTTCCCCTTCCTGGCGCACGCTCACCTTTGTATTACTGGGAGCGCTGCCGATGCCCACGATAGTGTGGGCGCAAGCATCCTCTGGTAATAATGCCCCGCTTGATACGGTCACGGTGATCGGTGAAGCGGCCACTCACGGTGATACACCGTCGCCCGCGTTTGCCGGGGGGCAGGTGGCTGCCGGAGCGCGCGTTGGCTCCTGGGGGCAGCGTAATGCTGCCGATGTGCCGTTCAACGTCATTGGATTTACCGCTGAGCTTATTGATAATCAGCAGGCGGACACGTTGGCCGATGTGCTTATTAACGATGCGTCGGTGCAAAGCGGTTTTGGTTTTGGCAACTATGCTGAAAAGTTTCAGATTCGTGGCTTTGAACTTGATGGCGAAGATATCTCTTATGGTGGGCTTTATGGCGTATTACCTCGCCAGGTGGTCGCGACCAATATCGCCGAGCGCGTCGAGCTGTTTAAAGGCGCCAATGCCTTTGCTAACGGCGTTTCGCCCAGCGGCTCGGGTGTGGGTGGGGCGATCAACATTGAGCCAAAACGCGCTGCGGATGCGCCGCTGACAAGACTAACCACCGGGGTGACGGGCAGCGGCTATGTGGAAAGTGGCATAGACGTTGGGCGACGCTTTGGCGATGAGAATCGATTTGGCGTGCGCGCTAACGTTGTGCGCGGTCGCGGCGACACCGCGATCAACGATGAGGAGAGGCGGGCAACGTCTGCCGTGGTTGGACTCGATTATCGCGGTGACCGTGGTCGTGCTTCGTTAGATATTGGCCATCAAACTCATAACGTCAACGGTGGGCGTTCGGTAGTCTATGCTGGTGCTGGGCTAACGGCGGTTCCCAATGCACCCTCAGCGGATGCCAACTATTCGCCAGAGTGGGCGAATACCGATTTGCGCACCAATTTCGCGATGCTGCGTGGAGAGTACGATATCACCGGCAGCTGGACCGCGTATGCCGCACTGGGTGGCAATAACACGCGCGAAAGCGGGCTTTATGCATCGTCAACGGTTAACAATGCGCAAGGTGATTCCACCATTGGCCAACTGCGCGCTCCTTATCGTGCGGAAAGCGTTGGCAGCCAAGCGGGTCTGCGCGGAGCGTTTGACACCGGTGCAGTGAGTCACCAGCTGGACCTTGGCTATTCAAGCGTCTATCGCACGACGCGCTCGGCCTATGAGCTAGCTTCACCCGGTCAGCCGTCCAATATTTACCGACCGGCTGACATTGCCGTACGCGAGCCTGCGTTTGCAGGTGGAGATATGAATGACCCCAGTTTACGTAGCCGTACCCGCAACAACGGCGTATCGCTGTCTGATACGTTGGGCTTTCTGGATGATCGCCTGCTCTTCACGCTAGGGGCGCGCTACCAGGAGGTCGAGGTCACCAACTATGATTATGACGGCGACTTTGATGCTCGCTTTAGCGATACGCGCCTTTCGCCCGTGTATGGCATCGTAGTAAAGCCGACGGATAGCTTGTCGCTTTACGCCAATCACATTGAAGCGCTCCAGCCAGGCGACACCGCGCCAACAAGAGCGGTAAACGCGGGCCAGAGCATTGGTTTGGTCGAAGCAGGACAAAACGAGGTGGGTGCTAAGCTGGATTTGGGTACTATCGGCGGCAGTTTGAGTCTGTTTGAAATCGAGCAACCCAATGCCTTTATTGACGCTGAAACCGGTGTTTTTGGCTATTACGGCGAGCAGCGTAATCGTGGCGTGGAGCTCAGTGTGTACGGTGAGCCGGTGGAGGGGGTGCGTTTGCTGAGCAGCGCCATGTGGATTGATCCTGAGCTGGTTCGCACCGATGACGGCGCTAATCAAGGCAACGACGCGGTGGGAGTGCCCAACTACCGCTTAGTGGTTGGCAGCGAGTGGGATATTCCTCAGGCTCCGGGCTGGACATTGAGCGGCCGCGCGGTGCGTAACGGCAGTCAGTATCTAGACCCCGCCAACCAGCTTGAGGTTGACGCTTGGACCCGCTGGGACCTTGGGGTTCGTTACGCCATGCCGTTAAATCAGAACACGCTCACCCTGCGTGCCAATATCGAAAACCTCACCGATGAGAACTACTGGGCTTCTGCGACCGGCGGTTATTTGACGCAAGGCGAGCCTCGTACGGTCAAGCTTTCTGCTGCATTAGACTTTTAAGCTTTCTTTAAAGAATTTCGCTTAACGAGCTAATAGCGCTTCGCTGAGTAACTCAGCGAAGCGTGCTGCTGATGGAAACCCGCCAAAACTCCACACCGCCGGTAGGCGAATAACGCGATCTGCCTGCACGGCGGGCAGGTGCTGCCACAGTGGATTGTTCGAAAAACGGTCGCTCATCCCCGCGGGCAGTGGCTCGACGACGACAATGGCCGCATCGGGATAGGACAGCAACTCCTCTAGCGCCACCGTTGAAAATCCCCACTGGTTGGTCGGATGCTGCCAAACATTGCTCAGCCCCAAGCGTTCAAGTACCGCTTGAAAAAGGCTGTGTTCGCCAAACACGCGTAGATGGCGCGCATCGATAAACTGCACAACGAGTAGCGATGGCTGCTCTTCTAACTGCGTTTTTTGCTGATCCAAATAGGTTTCTAAGGCATTGATCATAGCGACCGCTGCATCCTCGCTGCCGCTCAGCGCAGCCAAGGTGTGGGTTGTGCGCTCAAGGCGTTGCCACAAGGGCTCGCCGAGCTGGTAGGTGTCTAGCGCGGTCACGGGGGCAACGGTACTAAGCTGTTCGCTTAAGCGCATATACAGTGGCGAAAGCAAAATATGATCTGGCGCTAGTTGAGCCATTAACTCGCGGTTGGGCTGCGCCCGAAGACCAACGTCAACAACGCCTGGCGGTAGCTGCTCGGCGCCGGCCCAGCGTTGATACTGGGGAATCTCTGCTAACCCTACGGGCGGATTGTCTAGGGCGATCAATGTTTCGGCAATCGTCCAGTCCAGCGTCACAATAGTGTTTGAGGCGATGGCCTGACTAGAGAGAGAGCTCAGGCAGCTCAACGCGAATAGCCCGTTGCGAAGACGAGGTGTCACTGGGCAACGGCGATATTATGCTCTCCGTTAGGGTGCTTCATTACCTGCATGGGGAGCCCGTAAATAGCTTCCAGCGTGCTATCGCACATCATGTCGTTTGGCGTGCCGCAGGCCAGTAAACGACCGCTGTGCAATGCCATCAGCTCGTCGCAGTAGCGTGAGGCCATATTGATGTCGTGCAGCACGATAATAACACCGAGATTTAGCTCGTCGCACAGCTTGCGGATCAGCGCCAATACTTCGATTTGGTGAGCGATATCCAGCGCTGCTAATGGCTCATCGAGCAGCAGAAACCGGCTGCCCTGGGCGAGTAGCATGGCCAGCCATACGCGCTGGCGTTCACCGCCGGAGAGCGTGTCGACCAGGCGGTCGGCAAAGGCCTCGGTGTGAGTAAGGGCAATGGCCCGATCAATGGCCTCTTTGTCTTTTGGGGTGTGGCGCCCCAACAGCCCGTGCCATGGATAACGGCCAAAGGCCACTAGCTCGCGCCCGGTAAGGCTTTCGGCGCTGGGCAAATGCTGGGGCAAGTAAGCCACCTGGCGGGCAAACTCACGGTTTCCCCAATCACTTAGCGGGCGCTGGTCAAAGTCAATCTCACCTTGGCTGACCGGCTGCTGCTGGGCCATCAATTTAATCAAGGTCGACTTGCCTGAGCCATTGTGGCCAATCAGGCCGTAAACTTTGCCTTCATGAAAGCTGTGGTCAATGGGGGTTAGAATTGGTTTGCCATTAATCTCAAAAGTGGCGCCTTTGACCTCGAACATGAATCACTCCTGGCGATAGGGTTAATGATAATGGCTCCATTCTAGTGCTAATAGTTCTCATTTTTAACAAAAAAATGAAAAGATTCACGTGAGATAGGGCAAACGCCGCCTGGGAAAAGCAGGCAAGGGGGCGGTCTCGGTCAGCTAGCCCACGTTTGATTGGCTAGCCGATGAGAGTAGAAATGACTTGGGTCGTTTATCAGGCAGAAGTTAAACACGCTAGCAGTTGGCTGTGCCGCTCGGGGTGTGCCGCCAGTAAACTGTTACCATGATATTCCCGGCGGACGTACCGTAGTAGTCGACAAAATCTGACGCCCTCTTTTGCTCAAAGGCAATTCTTCTCTTTAGCGGATATCCCTCGCGTAACAGCGCGCCCGCCTCGTACGCTACCTGCTTCACCATGCCGAGTGTCATTATTGCTATCGAGCACTGTATGTCCCCCTGGGCATGTATCGTGTCTTAGTGGATGGCAAAAACTGTATCCATTCATGATGCGGAGATGACAGAGGTAACGTGGGTTAATGGTAGATCATCTATGCATTTGGTGTATGAGAGACGCCCCTATCACATGTCGCTATTAGCTAAATCAACAAGCATATCGTTATAAGAAGTGGGTCAGCTCTCACCGGTTGACTTGCTGTGCGTTAACGCAAATAATAATTATTGCTATTTATTCGGTGGCGTTAATCAAGGCAGGAGGCCGTGCTGTGGATACCCAGACCTGGAGCGCTGAGTTAGAAGACGTCTTCATTAATCAGCGGCCCCGGCTCTGCTTTGTCGCTGCAAAAGTATTGGGCAATGCTGATCAAGCCGACGATGTCGTGCAGGATGCCTATCTAAAAATTTCAAAAGCAACCACACTTTTTGAGGTAAAACAGCCCATATCCTACGTATCACGTGTGGTGCGCAACCTCGCTATTGATCGCTGTCGCCGGTCGGCGTTTGAGTCTGCGCTGTTTGCGAAAGAGGAGGAGGGGAGTAACGCCTCTCATGCCTCACACTCACCCGAGGTAATTGCGATTGATCGCCAGGCCTTGGCCCAGGTGGTTGAAGCGTTGGACGAGCTACCAGAGCGTACGCGACGCGCTTTTGAGCTCTACCGTTCGGGAAGCCATACCCAGCGGGAAGTGGCCCAGCAGTTAGGGGTTTCTACCACGTCAGTTAACTTTATGATTCGTGATGCGCTGACTCATTGCCGCCAGTCGTTACAGGGTCAGTCGTTGCCAGATAGGTAAACCGACGTTCCGTCCTCTCTTTGTTGTCGTTTTGTTACACTGTCAGCAAATAGCGTTGATGCTATTAGACGCTTCCATAGACAGGTATTAGGCAGGCAGCAATAGCGAGGTTTGACAGTCACGATGGATAACGACAGCGGCGACGATGCCGTTTGGCAAACAGCGCTAGACTGGCTGATGCGCGAGCACGAGCAGACTTTGAGCGACGCTGATCGCAAAGCGCTGCATGCGTGGTTAGCGGCTTCTTCCCAGCACCGCCGTGTATTTCATGAAGCAGAACAGCTCTGGCTGCTAACAGGATTGATCCCAAGTGGTGATGAACGCAGCTGATAAGCCACTGTTTTTTTACTCCCACCTTAGATTATCAAGCTAACTAAATGGTCGCGAGCTACAGCTGCCGCCCACCGGTGCAGTGTTTAGCTTGGCAAGGGTAATTCCAAGCCGGCGTCCTAGCAGACCATCCCCTTGTTTTTTCTATTTTCTTCCCCCAGCACTAAATTTTCTAACGACTCACTCGTCGTTAAGTAATGAGAAGCAATTGCGTTTTATTTCTCATTTCTTAAGCGACGGTGAGGTTAGACCCATGACAAGCTGTTTTGATCGTGAAGATGGTGTTTTCCGTGTACTCGTTAACCACGAAGAGCAGTACTCCCTCTGGCCCGAGTGGAAGGCGATTCCCGCCGGTTGGACGGATACCGGCGTGCTGGGCGATAAGCCAACCTGCTTAGCCTACGTCGAAAAGACCTGGACCGATATGCGGCCACTCTCGCTGCGCCAGTGGATGGATGAGCAGGCCAGCGCTGAGGCGGAGCAGGTGAATGCAGGTTAAGCGTTTAAGGCTGCTTTGCCTGCCCTGCGCCGGGGCCAGCGCCACCATGTATCTACGCTGGAAGCGCCAATTGCCCGCCTGGGTTGAAGTATATCCTGTCGAATTGCCTGGGCGTGGCGAACGCCTGGGTGAGCCGCTTATTGATGACTTCGAGACCCAGGTGGTGCGGCTGTGCGAAGAGCAGGCAACGCGGATGCGCGGTGATTTTGCCCTGTTTGGCCACAGCATGGGGGCGCTGCTGGCCTATGGCATGGCGGCACGCTTACGCGATGTGGGGCGCCCTCAGCCACGGATGCTATTCGCCTCAGGCAGCGCGGCGCCCTCAATGCGCGACTCAGAGCGCTTGGCAGGGCTTGATAACGATAAGGCCCTAATCGCAGATCTGCGCCAACAGGGCGGTACCCCAGAAGAAGTGTTCGAAAGCCCAGAGCTGCTGCGCCTTACCCTCGATATCTTGATGGCGGACTATCGCCTCTGTCGTAGTTTTCGCTATCGCGGCGGGGAGCCGCTTGCATACCCCCTGCAGGTGCTCGCTGGGCGCGATGACGATATCGAAAGAGAGCGCCTGGAAGCTTGGCAGCGAGAAGCGGGCGGAGCGTTCTCGTTAGATTGGTTCGAAGGCGGCCACTTCTTTATTCGCCAGCAGCAAGCACAAGCGTTGGAGACCATTGAGCGGGCGTTGGCCCGACGGCTAGAGGAGGTTCCCCATGCAGCGACTGCAGTTAGCTGAAGGGGTGCCCGAAGGGCTTGAGGTTTGGTGCTTAGCGCTCGACCTTAACGCCCCGATAGCCGACGACGATGACCGGCTGCTAAGCCGAGCCGAGTGGCAGCGCGCCCAGCGGCTTCGCCATCACGCCGATGTAGTGCGCGCCGTGGCGACACGCGCTGCCCTGCGGCGACTGTTATCCGCGCACACCGGTATAGCACCCGAAAAGCTGGTGTTCACTCATAACGTCTACGGCAAACCCGCGTTGGAAAACGCTGATGGGCCTGCTTTCAATGTTTCCCACTCTGGCAACGTCGCCCTAATCGCACTAGCCCCCGGCGGCGCGGTGGGGGTCGATATTGAGCGTCGCCGACCCGATGCGGAATTGGCGCCGCTACACGGGTTGGTGCTATCGCCGAGCGAGCAGCGCGACCACATTAGCGGCGCCACGCTGCCCTTTATGGAGCGCTGGGTGGTTAAAGAAGCGGTACTCAAAACCTTGGGTTTAGGAATCGCTGACCATCTACAGGCGCTCTCGGTTAGCCCAGCTTCGGTGTCGCCCACTAGTTACTGCCTTGAGCACTCGCTTCCCGTTTTATCACCTTTGCAAGCATGGCCGCTGCCCGCGCCGAGTGGCTATGCCGCTGCCTTGGGCTTTGCCCAGGGATAACGCTACTCAACGATTTTTTAGGAGATCAATAATGGACAGCCAAAGCACAGTGCCAACGCAACAAACCAACGCCATATCCAAACGTCAGGGGCCAGCTGATTCGGAGCTGCCCATTATGATTTCCCCAGCCTACCCAGGGCAGCCGCTGCTGGAAGCCTTCGGCGATTTGCGTGCGGATATTGAGTCACTGTTGACCAGAGTGGGTGGCGTGCTGCTAAGAGGTTTTGATGTTCCCTCCGTTGACGATTTTCAGCAGTTTGCCGCCGCCTTTGGCCATCCGCTGCTGAGTTACGAGTTCGCTTCAACACCACGCTCAGCGGTGTCATCGGGCATTTATACCTCCACGGAATACCCCGCCCATCAACATATTCCCCTCCACAACGAGCAGGCCTATACCCGTGAGTGGCCGATGAAAATCTGGTTCCACTGTGTCACCGCTTCATCCGAGGGCGGTGAAACTCCGATAGCCGATAGCCGCGCTATTTACCGCCGTATGCCCGCAGAGATCCGCGAGCGCTTTGCCCCCGGCATTCTCTACGTGCGCAACTACGGCGATTTCGATATGCCTTGGGAAAAGGTGTTTAACACCGAAGACCGCGCCGAAGTGGAGGCATTCTGCCAGCGCGCGGGGATTCGCTGTGAGTGGAAACCCGATGGCGACCTGCGTACTACCCAGCTATGCCAAAGCATAGAGACCCATCCGGTCACTGGTGAGCAGGTGTGGTTTAACCAGGGCCACCTTTTCCATGTCTCCAACTTACAGCCTGAAGTACGTGAGTCGCTAGAAGAGCTGCTCGACCCCGAAGACATGCCGCGCAACGTCTTCTTTGCCGATGGCAGCCCCATTGACGATGCCATTTTCGACGAGATACGCGGCGTCCTGGCCGACGAAACGGTGATGTTCCCCTGGCAGGCGGGCGATGTGTTGATGCTCGACAATATGTTGGTCGCCCACGCACGCACGCCGTTTAAAGGGTCGCGCAAAGTCGTCGTCGCCATGGCGGAAGGCCACGGCAACCTCTCCAACGACTGAACATAACGCCTCATCCCACGGCCAGGAGCCCCAGCAGGTACGCATATGAATATTAGGCACGCCCAGACAAGTAACAGCAATCCGTCCCGCAACGATGTTTCGCAAAGCTGTGCTGCTGACAGCTTCGTCGAGCATTTAAGTCGCTTAGCTCGTGAAAGGCCCAGCGACCGTGCGTTGATTGTGGTAAACGCTCAAGGTGAAATCACCCTTGATTACGCCACTCTGGAGCGGCGTTCGCGTGCCCTGGCCAGCGAGCTCCAGCAGCGGTTCCCAGCGGGTGAGCGTGCTTTGATCCTGCTGGATAACGACGAGCACTACGTGGTGGCATTCTTCGCCTGCCTGTATGCCGGAGTGATTGCGGTACCGGTCTTCCCGCCGGAATCAGCTAAACAGCAGCATCTGGAACGTTTGTTCGCTATCGCCACTGACTCCCAGGCCGTCTGTGTGCTTACCTCTACGACGATTATTGATGTGGTCGCATCGGCCAGCAAGGGATTCGGTAGCGCCGAACTGATCTCCGTGGATGCCGTAGATGAGAACCGCTCTGAATACTGGGTCGAACATCGCCCCAAGCGCGATGATATCGCCTTTTTGCAGTACACCTCAGGCTCCACGGCCACGCCCAAAGGCGTCATGGTCAGCCATGGCAACCTGATGGCCAACGAGCGTGCTATCGAGACAGGCTTCTCGGTTGGTGCTGATGATGTCTTCGTTAGCTGGCTGCCGCTTTACCACGATATGGGCCTGATTGGCGGCCTGCTGCAGCCTATCTATCGCGGTATCCCCGCGGTATTGATGAGCCCCACTTTCTTTTTACAGCGGCCGGTACGCTGGCTGGAAGCTATCTCCCGCCACCGGGGTACCATCAGTGGTGGCCCCGATTTCTCCTACCGGCTGTGCCTTGATCGTATTCGCGACGAGCAGATTGAGACGCTCGATTTATCCAGCTGGCGGGTCGCGTTCTCAGGCGCCGAGCCGGTACGCCACGCAACCCTCACTGGCTTTATTGAACGCTTCCGCCCGGCGGGCTTTGCCGCTGACACCGCAGCACCCTGTTATGGCTTGGCCGAAGCGACGCTATTGGTTAGCTGTAATTCACGCGGTACAGGCGTGGTGGGCACGGCTTTTTCTCAACAGTCGATGGCCGAGGGAAAGGCTGCCTCAGCGGTTGAAGGCAACACCCTGGTGGGCTGCGGTACACCGGAACCCGGTCACGCTATCGATATTGTCGATCCTGAGGGGCTTCACTCGCTTCCCAGTGGTGAAGTCGGCGAGATCTGGGTCAATGGGCCCAGCGTGGCGCACGGGTATTGGCAGAACCCAGAAGCAACAGCTCAAGCCTTTGTTGCCCGCGATGGGGGCAGTTGGCAGCTCACCGATGATACTGATGCACAGAACCACGACGCTCGCGATGATCGCTGGCTGCGCACTGGCGATCTAGGCTTTCTGCACGAAGGGCAGCTGTATATCGCCGGGCGTATTAAAGACCTGATCATTCTGCGCGGCCATAACGTCTACCCCCAGGATATCGAGAGCGCTGTCGAAGCTGAAGTGGAAGCAGTACGCAAAGGGCGCGTGACGGCCTTTGCCGTGACCACTCCTGAAGGCGCTGAAGGAATCGGCGTGGCGGCAGAGGTCTCACGTGGTATGCAGAAGCTCGTAACCGCCGAGAAGTTGATCGAAGCACTCAGTGAGGCGGTAGGATCCGCCTGCCATGAACCGCTTTCTGTCGCGCTACTACTCAACCCCGGCGGTCTTCCCAAAACCTCCAGCGGTAAATTGCAGCGCAGCACCTGCCGCCAAGGCTGGGAGGCGGGTAGCCTGGATGCCTACGCCATTCACGCCTTTGGGCGTTTTGTCAGTGGTGGTGACGCTGAGGGCGGAGGAACGTCATCGCAATCTACGGCGGAAGCTGGGAGCGAAACGGAGCAGACGTTGGCGAAGCTCTGGTGGCAAGTGCTGGGCAATGACGACACCCAGTCGCAGAGTCAACCGCTAAGCAGCGACGCTCACTTCTTCGCCAGCGGTGGTAATTCTTTGGCGGCGGTGCGCTTAGCCGCTGCCATCAGTGATCAATGGGGCGTCGAGCTACCGCTGCACTCGCTGTTCGAACAACCGCGCTTGTCTGCCATGGCCAAAGCTATCGAAGCATGCCTGGCGGCATCATTGGATCAACGGGTGCTGGTCATCCCACGCCTTGAAGATGCTCAACGTCAAGGCGATATACCATTGTCAGAAGGGCAGCGTAGCCTATGGCTGACGTGGCAACTCGACCCCCAGAGCGCTGGCTACAATATGGCTGGTGCGCTGCACCTCAAGGGAGTATTGAATCTATCAGCGCTCGAAACAGCGCTGGCGGCACTGGTGCAGCGTCATGATGTTTTACGGACTTACTACCCCTTGAGTGAGGCGGGAGACCCTGTTCAGCGGCTAGCGCAGGGCTGGAGTCCTGAGCTGATCTGTAACGAGATGCCCGGCGATACCGTGGTTGAACAAGAGCAGGCACTGCATGACGCACTCACTCAACTGGCGCGGCAGCCTTTTGACCTGGATCAGGCTCCTCCCTTAACCGTCGCCCTCTACTGCTTGTCCACGGAGCACCATGTGTTAGCTGTCGTGCAGCACCACATTGCTGGCGATGGGTGGTCAGTACAGGTGCTCATCGATGATCTATGCGCACTTTATGAAGGCGCCTGCACACAGCGAGAAGTCAAACTTGCACCACTGCCAATACAGTTCGCAGATTATGCGGTTTGGCAGCAGCGTCAGCAGGATAGCAGTGAACGACATAGTAGTGAGCAACATAGTAGTGAGCGGCAGGGCCAACTTGCTCACTGGTGTGAACGCCTCGCCGGGGATCATCCCCCGCTAGCGTTGCCCTTGGATCGCCCACGCCACGCGATGTCTGCACCGAGCGAAGGCCAGCTGCGCTTTACGCTTCCGGGTGAGTTGAGCGAGCAGCTACGTAGCCTAGCTCGTGAACGAAGCGTTTCGCTCTATGCTGTGATCTTGGCACTACTAAAGCTAACACTGTATCGCTTTAGCGGTGAGACAGATATCAAGGTAGGGGCGCCGATTGCCAATCGGCATAAAGCCGAGCTTCAGGGCTTAATTGGGTACCTTATCAATGTCGTAGTGCTGCGGACTCAGGTTGATCCCACTGAAAACTTCGAACAGCTGCTTGAGGAAGTGAACGCCACCCTGATAGATGCACAACTGCATCAGGATGTCCCCTTCGATCAGTTGGTGGAGGCGCTACAGCTCGAACGGCAACTGGGAGTACATCCCCTGTTTCAGGTGAAGTGTACTCAGCAGGAAATGTGGCAGGCGGAGCGTCACGTGGCTGGCTTGGCCATTCAAGCCGAGCAGGTATTCACGGGCATTGCTCACTTCGATCTGAGTCTCGATTTTTGCGATGAGCCCGAGGGAGTAGCAGGTCTATTTGCTTACTCCGCAGAGCTCTTCGATGCCACTACGATCGAGCGTTTCTGTCAGGCATTCCGATGCCTGGCCGAGCAGGTCGTCGCTGATCCGCGGTCTCACACGGCGATGCTGGCGCTACCCGAGCCTATCTCCGTGCTGGAAGGCAACCAAAGCGAATGTCTTGCTCAGGATATCCCCACTCTGCTGTCGAAAGCGGTGGCAGCTAATGCTGATGCGTTAGCCGTAGACGATGGGCAATACCGCTATACCTACGCTAGCCTGGATGCTCAGGCCCAAAAGCTAGCGGCAGAGTTAATCGCACAGGGCGTTGGCCCCGAGGTACGTGTTGCCATTCAGGCTGAGCGCTCGTGCGAGTACGTACTCGGTATCCTCGCCGTACTTAAAGCGGGCGGGGCGTTTGTACCGCTGGATCCGCAACTGCCGCGCGAGCGCTTGGCCTATCAACTGGCTGATAGTGGCGCTTGCTTACTACTGAGCAGTACGCCTTGCGGCTGGAGTGATGACGTTCCGGTAATGGAGCTGGCGTTTATCGACGATATTCCGGCTGCCGTAGAGCACGAACTGCCCGTCATCCATCCCCAGCAGACTGCCTATGTGATCTATACCTCTGGCTCCACGGGCAAGCCTAAAGGGGTGGCGGTGAGTCACGGTGCTCTGGCCAATTACGTTCAGGGCGTTCTGGAAGCGTTGGCGCTATCAGATGGTGTCCGCAATATGGCGATGGTGTCGACGGTAGCGGCGGATCTGGGCCATACCGTGCTGTTTGGTGCCTTGTGCACCGGGCGTACCTTGCATCTTATTTCCCCCGAGTGCGCCTTCGACCCGGATGCCTTTGCGGCTTATATGCGGGAACAGCAGGTGGATGTGCTGAAGATAGTGCCTAGCCACCTGCGGGCACTGCTGAGTGCGGCAACCCCGGCTGACGTGCTTCCCCACAAGCGCCTGATCCTGGGCGGCGAAGCGACCGACTGGGCGCTACTGGCGCGTATCGCCGAGCTGAAGCCAACCTGCCAGGTGCTCAATCACTACGGCCCTACGGAAACCACGGTAGGTATTCTCACTCAGCAAGCCGACATGGCCGATCGTGGTGCCAGCACACTGCCGATTGGTACGCCGCTGGCCAATGCTCAGGCCTATGTGCTCGACCCCTGGCTTAATCCGGTGCCGAAGGGCGTTGCCGGTGAGCTCTACTTGGGTGGCCCGGGGCTGGCTCAAGGCTATCAACAGCGGCTGGGGCAAACGGCGGAACGTTTCGTTGCAAGCCCCTTCCATGCGGGGGAGCGGCTCTATCGCAGCGGTGACCGCGTGCGCCAACTGGCCGACGGTAGCCTGGGGTTCCTTGGCCGCGTGGATGATCAGGTCAAGATTCGCGGCTATCGGGTGGAGCCGAGCGAAATCGCTGCCCTGTTGCGCGATCAATCGTGTGTCGCGGAGGCTGAGGTGATTGCGCGGGATAACGAGGAAGGTCGCGCCCAACTGTATGTCTACGTGGTGATGGCAGCCGGAAGCGACGTCGATGATGCCGCGTTACTCACGCAACTAGGCGAGCGCGTGCCGGACTATATGGTACCCAGCGCCATGGTACGGCTGGATGCCTTGCCGCTAACCGCCAATGGCAAGCTGGATCGCAAGGCGCTGCCCGAGCCAGAGCAAGACGGTAGTGGCAAAGCCTTCGAGGCGCCCCAGGGAGAAGCAGAGGAAACGTTGGCAGCGGTTTGGGCCGATGTCATTGGCTGCGAGCAGGTGGGGCGTAACGATAACTTCTTCGAGCTGGGTGGTGACTCCATCCTCAGCTTGCAGATCGTCGCGCGCTCGCGCAAGCGTGGCTACAAGGTAACGCCCAAGCAGTTGATGGAAGGGCAGACCGTGGCCGCCGTGGCAGCGATGGCCATGCCCCTGGTGGCGGCCGCCCCTAAACAGTTGGTTGCGCCCGATAAGGTGGCTCCCTTCGCACTGCTGCCGGTACAGCGCTGGTTCTTCGAGCAGAACTTTGCCGAGCCACACCACTGGAATCAGTCGTTGATGCTGGAGGCGGACAGTGGTGTTGATGCCGCGCGGCTAAGGCGCGCCATTGAGGCAGTGGTCGATCACCATGGCGGCTTGCGGCTGCGCTTTGAACGCGTTGGCGATAGCTGGCAACAAGCCTATGGCACGCTAGCCGACGATCTCTTCGAGCACGTGGATGTAAGCGATCATGCGGATCCGGCGCAGGCCATCACCCAGGCCGCCGATGCTGCGCAACGCAGTCTGAGTTTGGCGCGGCCGTTCCGCGCCATCTGGATGGAACTGGGAGGCGAGCACGGCGGGCGACTGCTGCTAGTGGCTCACCATCTGGTGGTAGACGGCGTCTCGTGGCGCGTGATTCTCGATGACCTGCAAACGGCCTACACGCAGTTAAGTTCAGCAAAGGCGCTCGACCTGCCACCCGCCACCACCTCGCTAGATGAGTGGGCGCGCACCCTGGTCGACTACGCCTCATCGCAGGCGTTGGCTGAGCAACGCCCCTATTGGGAAAGCCTCGTCACAGCGCCAGAGCCCAGCCTACCGGCACAGAATCCCCAGGGCAGCAACATCGTTGCCGATACCGAATCACTTGCAGGCAGCTTGTCTACTGAGGCAACCACGCAACTGCTGGGGCCGGTGCATAAAGCCTATCGCACCCAGGTGGATGATTTACTTCTCACGGCACTGTCGGGCGCCCTGTGCCAATGGGCGGAGCGAGACAGCGTACTGATCGAACTGGAAGGCCATGGTCGCGAAGACTTGTTCGGTAATCTCGACCTCAGCCGCAGCGTGGGTTGGTTCACCTCGCTGTATCCGGTTCGCCTGACGCCGGGTAATGCGGAACCAGGGTCGAGCCTAAAAGCCATCAAAGAGCAACTACGCCAAGTGCCTGACAAGGGGCTTGGCTACGGCGTGCTGCGCTATTTGAAAGAAGAACCCGCGCTGGTCGGTGGCGCCTACCCCCAGGTCACTTTCAATTATTTAGGCCAGTTTGATCGCTCCCTGCAGGGCGATGCGGTTTGGCAGCTAGCCAAAGAGAGCGCCGGGCAGCCCCGCGCGCCTCAAAGCGAGCGCCGTACCTGGGTTGAGGTAGTGGCCTGGATTCAGAAGGGCCAACTGCACTTCGACTGGCATTACAGTCGTGAGATTCATCGCGAGGCAGCGATGCATGCCTTGCAGGCAAGTTTCCAAGCGCAGCTAGAGGCATTGATTGAGCACTGTGCTAGTGGCGTTCGCGGCGCTACGCCATCGGACTTTCCGCTGGCTGTGCTGAGTCAAGTCCAGTTGGACGGCTTGCCTATTGCCACCGGTCAACTGGCGGATATCTATCCGCTGTCACCACTCCAGCAGGGCATGCTGTTCCACAGCCTCTACGATGACCAAGGTGTGGCCTACCTCAACCAGTTGCAGGTGGAAATTAGCCACCTGGATGTCGAACGCTTCCGGTGCGCCTGGCAAAACGTACTCGTACGTCATGAGATATTGCGCAGCGGTTTCCTGGAGCCTGCTGGAACGCCGCTGCAGTGGGTAGCGCGCGCCGTCGAGCTGCCGTGGTTCGAAGCGGATTGGCGCGAACGAGCGGATCTGTCAGGTGCGCTGGAGAAGCTGGCCGAGGAGCAACGGGCGCCATTCGATCTGACAGCGCCGCCGCTGATGCGTTTGGCGCTGGTGAAAGTCGCAGATACCCGACACTGCTTTATCTGGACGCGCCACCATCTGCTGCTGGATGGTTGGAGTACCTCGCAACTGGTGGGTGAGGTACTGCGCTGTTACGCCGGGGAGGTCCTGCTACCTGCAGAAGGGCGCTATCGCGACTACATCGCTTGGCTACAGCGCCGTGACGCTAAGGCCAGTGAAACCTACTGGCGTGACCAATTACAGCATCTCGATGCGCCTACGCACCTCGTCAGCGCCATGCCTAGACCCCATGAAGCGCAAGCTGGGCATCAAGAGATCACCCTGTCACTGAATAGCACGACCACTCAGCGATTGGAGAACTTCGCCAAAGCGACGCGCATAACGCTCAATACGCTAATGCAAGGCGCCTGGTCGCTGCTGGTGGCACGTTATACAGGGCAAGATGACATCTGCTTTGGCGCGACCGTGGCCGGGCGACCTGCGGAGCTAACGTCGGCAGAGCAGTTGATCGGCCCCTTCATCAATACCTTGCCGGTGATTGTCTCACTGGATCCCTCGCTGAGCGTCGATAAGTGGTTGCGCCAGTTGCAGGAACAAAACGTGACGAGTCGCGAACATGAGCATACGCCTCTCTACGACATCCAGCGCTGGGCGGGGCAGGGTGGCCAGTCATTGTTCGATAGTTTGCTGGTGTTCGAGAACTATCCCGTGGATGCAGCATTGCATCAGAACCTGCCGGGCGAGCTGACGTTCGGCGAGGTGGTTAACCGTGAGCAAACCAATTACCCCATAACACTGGCCGTTTTCCAGAAGGAAACCTTAGAACTTTGCTGCAGCTATTCACGATCAAAGCTAGACGATTCTGCTGCCGCGATGTTGCTTCAACATCTGGTGAGAGCGCTTGAGCAGTTGAGCGATTCGGCTACTCAACGAGTTGGGGGAATCGAGTGGTTAAGTGATGAGGAGCGGCAGCAAATCGAGGCCTGGAGCGTCAATGGCGAGCACTATGCCAAAGCCGATCCGATCCACCGTCTAATTGAACAGCGTGTCGAGATAACCCCTGAGGCCACGGCACTAGTCTTCGATGATCAGTCACTCAGCTACGCCGAACTCAATACTTGCGCCAACCGTCTGGCCCACTATCTGATCGGCCTAGGCGTAAAACCTGAGACGCGGGTGGGTATCGCTGTTGAGCGCTCTGTCGAGATGGTGGTGGGGCTGCTGGCTATCCTCAAGGCGGGGGGCGCCTATGTGCCGTTGGATCCGGAGTATCCCGCCGAGCGGCTGGCCTATATGGTCGAGGACAGCGGTATCGAGTTGCTGCTTACCCAGCAGCATCTATGCGATACGTTGCCGGTGGCTGATGGGTTGAGCGTCATTGAGCTGGATCGGTTGGATGTTACTCACCATGCGCCGACCAATCCGAACGTGGCCCTGCACAGCGAACATCTCGCCTATGTGATTTACACCTCGGGTTCTACCGGGCGACCCAAGGGGGCGGCCAACCGCCACCACGCGTTTACTAACCGCCTACAGTGGATGCAAGAAGCTTACGGCCTGACGGCTGACGATGCGGTGTTGCAGAAGACGCCATTCAGTTTCGATGTTTCTGTGTGGGAGTTCTTCTGGCCGCTGATGCAGGGGGCGCGGCTGGTGATGGCGCCACCAGGTGCCCATCGCGAACCGGCACAGCTGGTCGAGCTAATCCGTAGCCACAAGATCACCACGCTGCACTTCGTACCTTCAATGCTGCAGGCCTTCCTGGCGCATGGCGAGGTAGAAGCCTGTACCAGCCTGACGCGCTTGGTGTGTAGCGGCGAAGCGCTACCTGCTGAATTGCAGAACCAAGTCTTTGCTCGGCTGCCTCACACGGCACTCTACAACCTCTATGGCCCCACCGAAGCGGCCATTGATGTCACTCACTGGGCCTGCCAAGACGATGGGCGCAACCACGTAGCGATCGGCCAGCCAATCGCCGGTATCCGCACCTACGTGCTGGATGGAGATCTTAACTTAGCGCCACCGGGTGTTGCGGGGGAGCTCTATCTCGGAGGCATTGGGTTGGCACGCGGCTATCTGCACCGCCCTGACCTTACCGCAGAACGTTTTATCGCCGATCCATTTGCGCAGGGCGAATGTCTCTACCGCACCGGCGACCTAGTGCGCTGGCGAGAAGATGGTCAGCTCGAATACCTGGGCCGCCTCGATCACCAGGTGAAGATCCGCGGCCTGCGTATCGAGCTTGGCGAGGTCGAAGCCGAACTACTCTCTCAGTCGGAGGTTCGCGAGGCAGTAGTGGTCGCTCAAGAAGGCCCCGGTGGTTCTAGGCTGGTGGCCTATGTGGTGCCCCAGGCCGAGAGTGAATTCGACACCAGCTCACTACGTGAGACGCTGGGACAGCGACTGCCGGACTATATGGTGCCGGGCGTCGTGGCCATGCTCGAAGCGCTGCCGCTGAATGCCAATGGCAAAGTAGACCGCAAAGCCCTACCCGAGCCAGATTTGGCCAGTGGCTCGCAGTACGAGCCGCCTCAAGGCGAGGTGGAAGAAGCGCTGGCGGAGATCTGGTCTGAAATTTTGAGCGTAGAGCGTGTCGGTCGTCACGATAATTTCTTCGAGCTGGGGGGGCACTCGCTACTTGCTGTGCAAATGGTGGCTCGCGTTCAAGCTGATATGCAAGTTGAACTCAAAATATCTGCAGTATTTAAACACCCCCTACTTCGCGACTTAGCAGAATGTATTGCCGTACTAAACAGCGAATACTCCTTTGAGCAGTCGCTCTCCGATATTGATTCCTTCATCGACAGCATGGATACCGTTCAATGAGTCACATCGATACCCGTCGTATTGCGGAGCGCTTCATCGGATTGTCAGCCGAACAACGCCGTGTGGTTTATGACAAAATTCGTACTCAAGGGTTGGGCATCGGCCAGTTCCCTATTCTTAAGCGCCCTGATTCTCAATTGAGTACTTGCTCACCCTCCTATGCGCAACTGCGCCAATGGTTTCTTTGGCGTTTGGATCCCGAAAGCAGCGCTTACCATATCACTGGTGCTCTTACTCTTAAGGGCTTGCTGGATACTGACGCATTGTGGGGTAGCTTCACCGCCTTAATATCTCGTCATGAGGCATTGCGCACGGTGTTCCGTGACAATGGTGACGGCGAGGTAATTCAAGTTATACGGGCTGATAGCAACTTCGCATTGCATGAGGTCGACCTAGGCCATATGCCGATGGTTGAGCGCGAAGCGGCAGTAGAGAGTCAGGTTGATCAGCTTTGCAATTCCCCTTTCGACCTGGAACAGGGGCCGTTGTTGCGGGTGGGGCTACTACACTTAGCAGAAGAGAAGCACTTGCTGGTGGTGGTAATGCACCACATCGTCTCCGATGGTTGGTCGATGCAATTGATCATTGATGAATTTGCTGCAGGCTACTCATATAGAGTGACAGGAGAGGATTGGCAGCCGTCAGCTCTGCCGACTCAGTATGCCGACTATGCGCTATGGCAGCGCCAGTGGATGGAGGCGGGTGAGAAAGAGCGTCAACTGTCCTATTGGCAGGTGGAGCTGGGCGATGAACACCCTATATTGCAACTGCCGACCGATCATCCTCGTCGCAACGATGGCCACTATCACGCTGCACGCCACCATATGGTTCTCTCAGAGCCACTGGTAAGCAGGCTACGCATGCAAACCCACGCTCAGGGTGCCACCCTGTTTATGGCACTATTGACAGGCTTCCAGGCGTTGCTGCATCGCTATACCGGGCAGGAAGATATCCGGGTTGGGGTGCCTATCGCTAACCGCCATCGCACGGAAACCCAAGGCGTGGTGGGGTTTTTCGTTAATACTCAGGTACTGCGTAACCAATTGAATAGTCGCCTGAGCTTGACCGAGGCGTTGCAACAGAGCAAACGTGCGGCGTTGGGCGCACAAGAGCATCAGGATCTCCCTTTTGAGCAGTTAGTAGAAGTGCTGCAGCCGGAACGCAGTATGAGCCAGACGCCACTATTTCAGGTGATGTTTAACCACCAGCGGCAGGATCATAGCGCGTTGCAGACACTACCAGGACTGGAACTGAGCAGTTGGCCACTAGATAAGGGCGAGGCGCAGTTCGAGCTGACGCTAAATGTGGTGGAGCGCGCGGATGGCTGCTTAGAAACAAACTTCGTTTATGCAGAAGAGTTGTTCGACTCAACGACCATTGAACGCCTAGCGCATCACTATGCCGCTATTATAGAGGCTTTTGCAGAACCGTCAGAGCGAGCGCTGGGCGATATTGAGTTGCTTGATAAAGGCGAGCACCTTCAGTTACAGGACTGGGGTAAAAGCTCTCAACGGTATCCCCATGCATCGCCTATCCACCACCTAATTGAACACCAGGCTGCGGTAACCCCAGAGGCCACGGCGCTAGTATTTGAGGAGCAGTCTCTCAGCTACGCAGAACTCAACGCTCGTGCCAACCATCTGGCTCACTATCTGATTGATTTAGGCGTAAAACTCGAAACCCGAGTGGGTATTGCCGTTGAGCGCTCCATCGAGATGGTGGTGGGGCTGTTGGGTATTCTCAAGGCGGGTGGCGCCTATGTGCCACTGGATCCGGATTACCCTGCCGAACGACTCGCTTATATGGTCGAGGACAGCGGCATTGAGCTGTTACTTACCCAGTCGGGGCTAACGACGAAACTCCCGCAACGCGAATGGCTAACTAATGTCGCGTTGGATAGCCTGGACGTCACCGAGCGACCGGTGCACGACCCAGGTATAGCGCTGAGTGGTGACAACCTCGCCTATATTATTTATACCTCAGGCTCTACCGGCCAGCCTAAAGGCGTGCAGCTGTGTCACGCCAATGTGACGCGATTACTTGACGCTACGGCGAGTTGGTTCGATTTTTCTGAGCAAGACACCTGGACACTGTTTCACTCCTACGCCTTCGACTTCTCGGTGTGGGAGATATTCGGTGCCCTATGCACGGGCGGCAAGTTGGTCGTGGTGCCGTTCTGGATCAGCCGATCCCCCGAAGAGTTTCTAGAGCTACTCTGCCGGGAGCAAGTGACGGTACTGAACCAGACGCCATCTGCCTTCCGTCAATTAATCAACGTGCCCGGTATCGAGATACGCAAGGATCTCGCACTGAAGGTCGTCATTTTCGGCGGCGAAGCCCTGGAGCCTGCAATGTTGCGGCCATGGATTGAGTTCTTCGGCGATACGCACCCGCGCCTTATCAATATGTATGGCATCACCGAAACGACGGTTCACGTGACCTATCGCCCGATCACCGCCACGGATCTGCAGGGGCAATGCAGTCCGGTGGGTGTCGCTATACCCGACCTCGGTATCGAAGTGCTGGATAACGACCTTAATCGCGTGCCGATCGGCGTTGTCGGCGAACTCTACGTGTCGGGCGCAGGACTTTCCCGTGGCTATCTCAAGCGCGCCTGGTTGAGTGCCGAACGCTTTGTTGCCAACCCTTTCGATAGTGGCGGTGGGCGGTTATATCGCACCGGCGACCTGGGGCGCTGGCGTGATGACGGCCAGCTCGAGTATCTGGGGCGTGGTGACCAGCAGGTCAAGATCCGTGGCTTCCGTATCGAACTCGGCGAAATCGAGGCCTGCCTGTTGGCTCAGCCGGAAATTCGTGATGCTGTGGTCGTGGTATGTTCAGGGCCGGGAGGCGACCGGCTGGTGGGGTATATGGTCGAGGCCGTGGCTGACGTCGATCCTCAGGTACTGCGCAAACGGCTGAGCCATCATCTCCCCGACCATATGATACCCAGCTCACTGGTCGCCATGGGCGCTCTGCCGTTAACCGCCAATGGCAAGCTTGATCGTGCTGCGCTGCCCGATCCCGACATTGGCACCGGGAATGGCGAGTTCGAGGCACCGTGCGGCAAGTGGGAGGTTGGTCTGGCAGCACTCTGGGGTGAGGTGCTGGAAGTTGAGCGGGTCGGCCGTCACGATAATTTCTTCGAGTTAGGCGGGCATTCGTTGCTCGCATTGCGGCTGATTGCGCGATTGCGCGAACGCGGTCGCGATATTGCCATCCGTGCGTTATTCGAACATCCGCGTCTAAGCGATTTCGCGCAGGTGCTAGAAGCGGCGAACGACCTGCATAAAGTGGAGGTTCCACCTAACCTCATTCCTGAGCGCTGCGATACTCTCGAGCCCTGGATGCTCCCCCTGGTATCGCTCAACCGGGAGTCAATCGCGCGCATTGAATCGACGGTGCCGGGTGGTGGTGCCAACATCCAGGACATTTATCCTGTGGCGCCGCTACAGGAGGGCATCCTCTTCCATCACCGGCTGAACGTCGAGCGTGATGCTTACATCACTTCCTATGCCATACGTTTCGACGACCGTGCTCGCATGGCGAGTTTCATCAATGGTTTTAACCAAGTAATGGTGCGTCACGACATTCTGCGCACTGCTTTTTTCTGGGAAGCACTTGAGGAACCGGTACAGGTTGTTATCCGCCAAGCACCGCTGCTGGTGGAGTGGATCGGGAAGGCATCCGACGATGGCATTGAAAGCTCGATGCTGTCTCCACTGGCACGTCTGCGTCACGCCGCCACCCCCGGTCGTTGCCTGATTGATGCACGCCAGGCGCCCTTGATGCGAGCCATGGCTATCGAGGACACGACCGATGATAGTTGTCTGCTGCAGTTACTTATCCATCACTTAATCGATGACAACATGACCGTCAAGCAGGCTGTCAAAGAGATCGCTCTGATCGAGCAGGGGCGTTCCGCAGAGTTGCCCGAGCCCGTGCCGTTTCGCAATTTCATCGCTCAGGCTCGCTTGAGTGTGTCCGATAGCGAGCACAAAACCTACTTCCACCAGCGCCTTGGCGATCTTGACGAGGGTACGCTGCCCTTCGGTCTCGACGATGTTATGGGTAACGGTGATGACATCGACGAGCAGCGCATGGTAGTGGGCGGCGAGCTGGCAGCGGCGATTCGCGATCACGCTCGGCGCCACGGCGTCAGTGCGGCGGCCTTCTTCCATCTCGCCTGGTCGCTGGTCATTGCCAAAGCCACCGGCAAGGACGATGTGGTTTTTGGCACGGTACTTTCCGGACGTATGCAAGGCATCGAAGGCGCTGAGCGAGCGCTAGGGGTATTTATTAATACGCTGCCGTTGCGCATTACACTGGGTTCCCAAGTTGTCGATGAATGCTTACGGCAAACTCATGATGCTCTCTCTGAGCTGCTGCACCATGAACATGCCAGTCTTAGCCTAGCGCAGCGTTGCAGTGGCTTACCTGGCGGCGCTCCGTTGTTCTCGAGCTTGCTGAACTACCGCCAGGCTGTGCCTCAACGGGGCGAGAGTGTCGCTCCTACTTGGGAGGGGATAGAGACTCTAGGCGGTCAAGAGCGCACCAACTACCCAATCACTATGGCGGTAGATGACCTGGGGGAGGGGTTCCAACTGGTAGGGCAGGTAAGTCGCACGATTGGTGCGCAGCGACTGTGTGATTACATGAGAGCTGCTGTGGCTGGCATAGTAGATAGCTTGCAAAATGCATCTAAGCAAGCGGTCAGCGAGATTAGTCTGCTAGGAAAAAATGAGCAGCAGTTGTTGAGCCAGTGGGGGGAGAATGCGCAACAGTATTCAGGCTCTTCTCCAGTCCATCATCTGGTTGAGCAACAGGCGGCGGCAACCCCAGAAACCACAGCACTCGTATTTGAAGATCAGTCACTTAGCTACGCCGAGCTTAACACCTGTGCCAATCGCTTGGCCCACTATCTGATCGGGTTAGGCGTAACACCCGAAACCCGAGTGGGTATTGCCGTGGAGCGCTCCATCGAGATGGTGGTAGGGCTGCTGGCTATTCTCAAAGCGGGTGGTGCTTATGTGCCACTAGATCCCGATTATCCGAGTGATCGATTGGCCTATATGGTCGAAGACAGCGGCATCGAGTTGCTGCTTACCCAGCAGCAACTTCGCGATGCGTTGCCGGTGTCCGATGGGCTAAACGTTGTTGAG